>CAXZAJ010000038.1:0-17575 GCA_964293355.1 uncultured bacterium | reverse complement strand
GCCACCGATTACGGCGGCCAGGGTCCCGCTCTCCGCTCCAAGTCCTCGCCTCCCGCCTTCAGGCGGGAGGCTGTGGGCTTTCCGCTGCGATCGCTAACGCTCGTCCGCGGGGGCCGCTACAGCCGGGCGGGCAGCTGATTCCGGGGTCGGCAGCAGGCTAACCCACAGACTTCCGGCCAGAGCAGCACCAACCACGACGAGCTTAACCCAGACAACGGGAATGGCGAAAGATCCGATGACGGCGAAGCACAGCATCGCGCTTATGGATATGATCTTGCCGCGCCTGCTGATGCGGCCTTCTTCAACGAACAGGCGTATGCCCGGGCCAAAGCGCTTGTGCGCGATGATGCGGGCGTACATGCGCTTGTTGGTTCGCAAAAAGGCCACCGCGGCGATGATCCAGAAAATGGTCGTGGGGAGCCCGGGCAGGAAGACGCCCAGCCAGCCCAGGATGAAGGCCAGCCAGCCAACAGCCAGCGTGGCCCAGGTCCTGAACCTGCCGGCACGTACTGCGGCAACGTCTTCATCTGCCCGGGCTGTATTCACTTCGACACCTCCGTAAGCGCAATTCCCATGGCATCCGCGACGCCCTTGCCGTACGCGGGATCAGCCTTGAGGCAATTGCCGATGTGCCTGATCTTGATGTCGCGCGGCGCGTCGCCCATGGCCCTGGCCGTGTTCCAGAACAGCGCGGCCTTCTGATCGGCGCTCATCAGCCTGAACAGGGCACCGGGTTGCGAGTAGTAGTCGTCATCCTCACGGTGGTTCCAGCGGCCGGCCGCGCCTTCAAGGTCAAGCGGCGGTTCGGAGAAATCAGGCTGCTCCTGCCACTCGCCATAGCTGTTGGGCTCGTACCCGAGCGCGCTGCCGTAGTTGCCGTCAACGCGCATCTGGCCGTCCCGGTGGTAGGCGTGATAGGGGCAGCGCGGCGCGTTGACCGGAATGGACAGATGGTTGACGCCAAGGCGGTAGCGCTGGGCGTCGCCATAGGAGAACAGCCTGCCCTGCAGCATCTTGTCAGGCGAGAAACCCAGCCCCGGCACGATGTTGGCCGGATTGAAGGCCGCCTGCTCAACATCGGCGAAATAGTTCTCCGGATTCCTGTTGAGTTCCAGATCGCCCACCTCGATGAGGGGATAGTCGGCATGGGGCCAGACCTTGGTGAGGTCGAACGGATGGTACGGGCATGTTGCCGCGTCCTTTTCTGGCATTACCTGGATGAACATGGTCCAGCGAGGATACTCCTTGCGCTCGATGGCTTCATAGAGGTCTTTCTGGTTGCTCTCACGATCCTTTGCGACGATGGCTTCCGCTTCCAGGTCGGTAAGGTTCCTGATGCCCTGCTGACATACCAGGTGGTACTTGACCCAGAAGCGTTCACCCTTGGCGCTGATCATACTGAAGGTGTGGCTGCCGAACCCGTGCATGTGCCGGTAGCTGGCAGGGATGCCGCGGTCGCTCATCACGATGGTCACTTGGTGCAGGGCCTCGGGCAGCGAGGTCCAGAAATCCCAGTTGTTCTTCGCGCTGCGCATGTTGGTGCGCGGGTCGCGCTTGACCGCGTGGTTCAGGTCAGGGAACTTGAGCGGGTCGCGCAGGAAGAACACCGGCGTGTTGTTGCCCACCAGGTCCCAGTTTCCCTGCTCGGTGTAGAACTTGACGGCGAATCCGCGTATGTCGCGTTCCGCATCGGCCGCTCCGCGTTCTCCGGCCACAGTGGAAAAGCGTACGAAGGTCTCCGTGGTCTTGCCAACGGCCGAAAAGAGCTTTGCCTTGGTGTACCTGGTAATGTCATGGGTAACGGTAAACGTGCCGAAGGCGCCCGAACCCTTGGCGTGCATGCGCCGCTCCGGTATGACCTCGCGGTCAAAATGAGCCAGCTTCTCCAGGTACCAGACGTCCTGGAGCAGCATCGGACCACGATTGCCGGCGGTCATTACATTCTGGTTGTCCGGCACCGGGGCTCCCGCCGCCATGGTCAATTTCTTGGATTCGTCCATAGTAACCTCCTGTGGTTATGGGGACAGAGCTACTTCTGGATGGCCTTGAGCACCTTTTCCTTGTCCAGCTTCTTGGTGCAGAAGAACCAGTCGTGGCAGGTCACGCCCTGCTCCTTGCCGTCCATGCGGTCCTTGGCCACGCCGCAGGAACCGGCGGTCGGAACGATCACGTCGTCGCCAGGGCGCCAGTCGGCCGGGCAGGCTACGGAGAAGGCATCAGCCGTCTTGAGGGCCTGCATCACGCGGTACAGTTCGTCGAAGTTGCGGCCTATGCTCAACGGATAGTAGATCACGGCCCTGATGATGCCTTTGGGGTCGATGAAGAACACGGCGCGTACGGCCTTGGTCGCCGATTCGCCCGGCTGTATCATGCCGTACTTTTTGGCGACGTCCATGGTGATGTCTTCGATCAGCGGAAACTTTACTTCTACGTCTTTCATGCCCTTGTAATCGATCTTTTCCTTTATCGTCCTGAGCCAGGCTATGTGGCTGTACAAGCCGTCGATGGAAAGGCCGACGAGCTTGCAGTCCAGTTCGTCAAACTTCTGCTCAAGGGTGGCAAAGGTCATGAACTCGGAGGTGCAGACGGGGGTAAAGTCGGCTGGATGGCTGAAGAGTATGACCCAGTGGCCTTCGTACTTTTTGGGGAATTCGATCTCGCCCTGGGTGGTTACGGCCTTGAAGGCTGGTGCCTTGTCGCCGATGCGGGGCATGGGGATGACGGTTTCGTTGCTTGCTTCCATGGAAAACTCCTTGATCTGGTTGTTGTTGGGGGCGAATGACAGCAGATGGTTTCCGCTGTCCTGTATCCGCGTATATGCAAATACATAAAGCAACAAGCGTGCCAAACGGAGCTACTTTATATTTCCATTCAAAACAATGAATTATAGAATACGAGCTAAAGGTGCTGCTTGCGCAGTACCGATATTTCAGCGATACTTCACCACTATGACGGTGCACAACGATATTTCGGTGACGAGGCGGGTTCAGGATTCCTGGCTGCGGCCAGGCATGGAGGCCCTGATGGCGCCCGAGCGGACCATGGACATAGTCCTCGATTCGCTACGGGAACTCATAGACTACGAGCTGGCCGTGGTGCTGGGATACTCGGGAGACGACCACCTGATGGTCAGGACCATGAAGGGTCCGCTTGCGTCGCCCCGGCTGGCCGGATACAGCATCTCGCTCGCCACGCGAACCGACCTCGCCACGTTGCTGGCAACGGGCAAGCCAAAGCTGTTCCTCACCGACGACGAGTACGTGGACACCTACGCCGACATCCTCGACCTGCCCGCGGGCCACTCGTGCCTCGCCTCACCGCTGGTCATAGACGGCACCGCCATAGGGCTCCTGACTCTGGATCACCGGAGTTGCGGCGTCTTTTCCGAACAGATACTGCGTTTCATCGGCGTGATATCGCGGCTCATCGCAGTAGCGCTGGCCCAGTCGGAGGCATCGCGCACCCTGCAGGACAGGAATTCCAGACTCACGGCCGAACGCAACCGGCTCCTCAAGCACGACGCCGAAGCCTTCAGGGACCTCGCCGGTACGTCGCAGGCCTGGCTGTCCGCCCTCGACTCTGTAAAACTGGTGGCTGCCACGGAATCGCCGGTTCTGCTCCTCGGCGAGACGGGTACGGGCAAGGAAGAGGCGGCCAAGGCCATACACCGCCTCTCGCCACGGTCGACCGGCCCCTTCGTCGCGCTCAACTGCTCGGCCATGCCGGCATCGCTTGCGGAGAGCGAGTTGTTCGGCCACGAGAAGGGCTCTTTCACCGATGCCCGATCCCTCCGCCGGGGCCGCTTTGAACTGGCGGATGGCGGAACGCTCTTCCTGGACGAAATAGGCGACCTGCCGCTTGAAATACAGCCCAAGCTGCTGCGGGCCCTGCAGGAAGGCAACTTCGAGCGCGTCGGCGGCGAGACGCCGGTGCAGGTCGATGTACGCATCATCGCTGCCACGCATGCCGATCTCGGTGCCGCAGTCGATGCCGGCCTTTTCAGGGAAGACCTGTTCTACCGGGTGGCCGTATTCCCGCTCAGGATGCCACCGCTCCGGGAGCGCCACGGAGATGCCGTACTCCTGGCCGAGCTGTTCGCGTCAAGACTCCGAACCCGCGCCGGCTGGGGTTTGCTCTCGTTCAGCGAGGATGCCCTCAGGCTCCTTGAAACGGCGCCGTGGCCGGGCAACGTCCGCGAACTGCGCAACGCAGTGGAGCGCGCCGCCATCCTGGCCCGAGGCGGTGAAATATGTGCGGCGGAACTCCGGGCCGGCGATTGGGCCAAGGGACGGCCAGCCCCCTGCGCCAAAGACGCGGCCTGCCTGGAAGGATGTTCCGAAACAGGCACCGGAACACTCGAGGAGGCGGAGCGACGCCACATCTCGGCGGCGCTGGAACGTTCGGGTGGCAAGATCTACGGAGCGGATGGAGCGGCCCAGGCGCTCGGCCTCAAACCGAGCACCCTGCAGAGCAGAATGAAGAAGCTGGGTATAGAGAGGAAAGGCGTTACCCGATGAACTTGCTGGCCCACGCCCTGCTCGCATACGCAACCTTGAACAATACTGATGGCCAGGAATGCACCGGCTCCATGATGGCGGATTTCTTCGCCGGCCAGAATGCAGAAGACTATCCGGCTGGAATCCGCACAGGCATGACCCAGCACCGTGACATCGACGGCTTTACCGACGCGCACCCATCCTTCGTCGCCTGCAGGCGCGCGATAGCAGATGGTGGCGCGCCCCGCTTTACCGCCGGCATCCTCACCGACATATTCTGGGACCACGTACTGGCGTCCGACTGGGAGAGGTGGGGAAAGCCGCTCTGCGGCCTGAACCTTAACCCGTTCTGCGCGGAGATCTACGGCAGGCTCGGCCAGACCAAGGTCATGCACAGCCCCGGCTTCGCCAGAGCCTACTCCTGGATCGTTGACCTGTCCTGGCTGGCCTCGTACGCGGACCCCGAGGGCATAGAGCGGACGCTCCTGGGACTGTCCACCCGAATGAGCGGCCACCTGGATCTGGCCGCGAGCGTCAAGCTTCTCACCGATCTGGAAGAGCCGATACGCAGCAACTTTGCACTATTCTGGCCGGACCTCGTGGACTATGCGCGGGGGTGGAGTGATAACCGCTATTCTCCCTGAAGGGTTTCAGGCGATCAAGCGTGCATTCCGGCAGAATCAAGGGTAATCCCTCGCTCATCCCCGCGCGTGCTTTTTTGTATAGCCGTTCGTATTATTTAAAGATTGAATCGAAGAACGTCATCATCGATCCCCAAGCCTGATTGGCCTCGTCTTCATAGTACGTGGATCCCTTGGGGTTGGTGAAGTTGTGAGCAGGTAGGTTGCCATAAACGATGTAGGTAAAATCAGCGCCGGCTTCCTTCATTTCCTTGACGAACGCCTTTTGCTTCTCTTCTGGCGCGGCCGGGTCTGCATCACCCTGGATTGCCAGGATCCTTGTTTTTACATCTCCTGCCTTCGCGTTCAAGCCGGTGTTGATGCTGGAGTGGAAGCCGACCACTCCGTCGATGTCGGTACCCATACGAGCCATGTTGAGAACGATTCCCCCTCCGAAACAATACCCGATTGCGGCAATTTTATTAGGGTCAACGGAGCGTGCTTGTTTGAGTATATCGAGTGCTGCATTGAACCGCTTTTTGATCAACGGAAAATCCGATCCGACCTTGCCCGACATGACCCTTGCTTCGGCCATGGCAATCTCTTTACCGTCTCCGTACATGTCCAATGCAAATGCCACGTACCCTTCGTTCGCCAGGTCTACTGCCCTCTTTTTCGCATAATCGTTGATGCCCAGCCACTCGTGAACCACCAAGATCCCCGGCCTCAAGGAGGTCGACGATGCGTCATACGCGAGATAACCGACCAATTCCTGCCCGTCGACCGAATATCGTATGGATTCGGTTTTTATGTTGCTTGATGCAGATTGACCAAAGGCCAGCTGACCGATTGCCGTTACTACAATAAGTGCAAAAATCGAATTCATTTCCCTCTCCTTCAGGCACATATGGATACCCATAGCGCCATTTTTAAAAACTAGATATGATTATAAATTTAGTCAAGTATAAGTTGAAATTGAAGACAAATCGGCGTGTCCCACATTCAAGCATGAAGTGCAACGATTACGATTTTTCATAATATGCTTACTATTGTGTCTTGAAGCCAAGATGCTTGCGGGACCTCATGTCAAGTTTGTAATCGATAACCTGTACTATATTCCTTGACTTTCATACTCAAAGCTTTCCCCCGAAAAAAACATCCATTTCTGTATCAACTCAGACAGCAGGCCCTTGTTTTGTTCCAACCAGTCCGTACTGACAATCCTGACTACAAAGCGCTTGTCCGCCACCCACTCCACGATTCCTTCAAAACCGCTGAACAACGGTTTTCCCGTATGCGTGTCTTTTCCTTTTGGCCCGGTATGAAAGATGAGTGCGACGCTTCCAAAATTCCTGAAATTGAAGGTGATGATATCATTGCCGTCGACGGAGTAACTTGGCGCGTTCCATTTTATGCCTTCAACCAACCTTGTGGATGCTTTAGCGATTTCTTTTCTTGTCTGGTTGATGAGCGCGAGGTTTGGAGGATTAAGTTCTTTCAGGAACTCGTCTACGGTTGGTTGTAGCTTAGAGATATGTTACTCCTGTGCTGTTATTCTAAACGTTCATGGTAAAACCCATGATATTGACAAGTCAGGTTGTACTGAATGCCGAGCAGAGTTTCTCAGATTAACTGTCTCTTTCGTAACTGAGAGCGAATGTGAATCAATACCATCAATAACAGAATTAATCGCCTCAAAATCACCTAGATCATATAGATGAATCAATAGATCACCGACTTCAGTATTAATTTTAGTAATGTCTGGCAAATACAATTTTCTGAGAGTCTGTGCTTGCCATCGTAGCGCCCCGCCATTCATTAAAACACCCTTCTGTGCGACTTGCCGAGAGCAGAAGTCTGAGACAAGAATTGACCGAAGAATAAGGAGCTTTCGTTGATTCTGACAAGTAATATAGTAAAGGTTGTGATGTGGATAATACTTTCCTGAATCAAAGATTATCGACCTCTTTGTTGTTATGTCTGGAATGAGCAACTTTGGTTTAAACCTGAGATCCTTATGTACTGGATCAATTAATTTATACCATGCAGCTTCATTTCTCTTAGCTATGTACCGAGACGTAACTTCAGAGAAACGGCTCTCTAGATATTCTTTGAGCCTGGGAAATTCTTTCAGATCAACAAGACCAGAACCGCTTGCTGAGTATGTATTTATTAAGTAGAAACCTCTCCACCTTATGGTGTTACCAAAAAAATCCTTTCGACTAACAAGCGGAACCAACAGTTCGGATTCCACAGAATTTAAATCTTTGGTTATAAACACCTTATCTGCACCCGTTGCTACACCGATACCAATTTTAAAACCTTGTTCTTCCAGTGACAAAAATCGGTCTTTTAGATCATCGTATTCAATCTCTGCGTTGTCTCCAAAACAATAGAGCTTTGACTTCACTGTATAATCCATGCTCTTCAGATCATTCTCCGATTCGATCTTAGAGAAATATATATTTTTATTCCGACCAGTATTCTCAATCAAAAAAACAGAAGGATAGGCAATTACTTCCTCTTGAAAAGGATTGTAACCAGAAAACTTGAAAAAATATTTCATATGAAAATTTTCCTTTATTAATCCTCGTAGCGTCTTACCATATTGATTGTTTAGCCAACGATCTGCACAGATGAACCCGAGTCTACCATCCGGTTTTAAGGCCTTTATTGATTTCTCAATAAATAATACATAAATATCACATCTTGCTTTGAATGAAGAAAAAAGTGCTTTATACGCCTCTTTTTTACCGATTGGAATATTATCATAACGAACATAGGGCGGATTTCCGACAATGATGTCCGCCTTCGGAATTTCGGCCAAAAGAAAATCACCCACATGTATATTAATTGCTTCAACAAGATCAGGATCACCAAGAATTAACGCGATATTGTTCATCAATTCTGGAATCACATCAGGATCCATCTCATATACATATATTTTGCTTAAAGCATTCTTGAGCGCTGTTCTATCTCCTGAACATTCCCTTATGATCCTTTCGATCAGAGCAATGACGAAAGCACCATCACCAGCCGAAGGTTCAATAATTACTTTTCCCGATAGCAAGCAAGAACCATCAAGACTAAGCCTTATAATAAAATCTACAACCTCACGATTTGTGTAAACTGTACCATGTTGCTTCCCGCTTGATCTCTTCCCATAAATCACCTGAATTCCTCCACTCGGAATCCTAAGTTTGCAGCATATGACCTAAGAAATGTTTTTAGACTAGTTTCATCTGAGTAGTCACCAAAACTCAAATCCTGCTTGCTCCAAATCACCGACGCATGATTATATAGCTTCTTAGTCATCAAGCGTTTACAGAATAGATCATATCGATCAAGATAGGACGTTTCCGCGAATTCAGGCCGAACTTGAAAAATATTCTGCTGAACCTTCACTTTTTTAGTTGAGCCCTCCGAATGCTCGAGCAAAACTAAATAACCGACCCAAGGCATAATTGAAAATGAAAACGAGTTTTCGGCAAGAGAAGTTGCCAAATCAAAAGAACTACCGAGAGACTCTTCTGTTCTGTTATTGAAGTTGTTGCCAAAAGAGCCAACTTGGGACTTCAATTCGATTGCACACACGAGCCGGCCTTTAGGAGTAATAATCAGAAAGTCCCAATTCTTTGAAGGTCGAAAAAAACCTGGCAAGTAATTGGCTGAAGTGTGGATGTTCTTTTGAGGTACACCCATTTCGAGGGCAATCTCAGTGAGTAGTTCGATAAAGCCATCCATTTGTTTACCACCGGTCACCGCACCTCGGTTTCCTTGGTCCACGGTTTTTCTGTTCTTTTGTGCTCCAAGTTGTCTTGCACGTGTGTGCCAAAAGTAGGTAACCGCGAACCTGATCTTGTTGTCATACGAATCAATGTCCATCATGCATCCTATTTTAATCGCTTTATAGACTCTGTGTAATATACTACTCGCCATTTACGGTATGGAGAATAAACCAGTTTGATGGCCAGACTGTAACCATCGTCAAGATCGGGCATCGCAGAGATTAATGGATTACATGGAGGCAGCCCCACGATTTATCCATTAATCAAACAACCCCACAGGGTCCACGCTGAACCCCTCCAGCAGCTTAGAGGGCACGGGTCCGCGAGGCGTCAGGGGTTCGTAGAGGTCGCCCTTGCCGAAGCAGCCGTTTGCTCCGAGTGAATATACATTAATCCATTTGCCCAGCGGGTCTATGACCCAGTACTCGCGGACGCCGGCCCGTTCGTAGCGCCGGAACTTGTCGTTCTGGTCCCACTTTGACGTCGACGGCGACAGTATCTCCACTGCCAGCTCCGGCGCGCCGCGCGCGTACTTGTCCAGCACCTTCTTGTCGTCGCAGAAGACCATGATATCCGGTTGGACTACGGTGTCGATGTCGTCGTCGGCCTCATCGCCATCGGGAATGAGTACATCGAACGGCGCGATGATTACTTCGCAGGGCTTGTCATCAAGATAATCAGAAAATTTCCTGAACAAGCGCCCCAGCAGTCGCTGATGCGCCGCGCTCGGAGCGGCCATGGCCATCGCGACACCGTCGACGAGTTCCCAGCGCTCATCATCCGGCCAGGTAGCGAAGTCTCGATAAGAAAACAGTCCTTCGTCCATCAAGGCAGGCTCTCCCATAGGTCATGCTCCTTTCATTATAGCATCGATGAGGATGCTACGCGACGGGGAGCACCGGCGCTTGCGCCGCAAGAGCGTCTATTTGTCCACCTTGGTCCAGTCGATCGCGTAGGCGATGCGGGAGGCTACCGATTCGACGCTGGCGTCGGTGTGGTGGAGCATGCCGGCCGCTTCTACGGATATGCCGCCATCCTTAGGCGAGAACAAGCGGGCCACGTGGTGCGCCGCCGTCAGGATTTCTTCATTGTTGCCCTTGGCGTCGATAGTGTGGACCTCGCCGTTGCACGCGCAGACGTAGGTCGACGAGGCGTCCGCCCAGATGCAGAACGAGGTGCCGCGGACGCCCATGACGGTCTGCGCGGTCTGCACGTTGAACGAATCGCCGGTTGCCACCACCTCGAGCTTCTTGAGCACCGCGGTAACGCCGCCTCGTTCCAGCTTGACACCGGGCACAAGACTCGTCAGGTCGATGTCGACGAAGGCGTTCTGCCCTATGCTGAGGACGTTGCGATCGTCAAAGACGAGGTCCAGGCGAGCGCCAGGTTCCGTCCTGATCGTGAACTTGCGGCCTATTTCGTCGCCTGGCTCCACGGAAGCACCATTGACCGTCACGGTGCCTTCAATATACACGACCGAAGCCGAGCGGACGGTTCGGGTAGCAGGGACTGCTGCCTGCGGTGCCGCGGTTTGCGGGGTTGCCTCCACCGGGGCCTTGGTCCCCGAGCAGGAGGAAAACAACATCAGCATCGTTATGAAGAGTGCGACCACGACGATTGATACTTTGGTGTTACGCATGGCGATATGATGGCGCTTTGGCAAGGCGCTGTCAAATGCTATCCGGTCATGGGCGATACTCGTTCTTGCAGCACCTTCTCGCGCAGCACCCTCTCGAGCAGCACCCCGCCGGGCTACGGTTTCCGCTCAAGGCCGTTATGGTGTATCGTAGCACCGAGACCATCCACCGCGGCCGCTGGAGGAG
This sequence comes from uncultured bacterium, assembly GCA_964293355.1. Taxonomy (GTDB): domain Bacteria; phylum Spirochaetota; class Spirochaetia; order Treponematales; family UBA12059; genus SZUA-370. Next base: position 6,848 of record CAXZAJ010000038.1, on the reverse strand, counting down.
ACAAATATGAAGCGTTCGTTTTTGGGTAATGTACCGGTACTCTTCAAGTTCCTCTCGCTGACGGTAGTGTTCCTGGCTGCGTTCTCGGTAACCTACCTGACCGCGGACAAGGGCTTGCGCTCGCTCGGCTCGGCCCTGGAAACCGTACAGGTGGTGCACATGAAGACCTACCGCGCCGTTGCCGACCTGCGCTCCAGGCTCGCCAGCTACCATGCGCGGGTCCTGTCCCTGGCCAGCGTCGCGCTCTCGGGCGACCCGGACAAGGAGGTCAGCTCCAAACTGTTCTGGCTCGGCGATTCGACGACGAAGCTCGACCAGGCGATCAACGGTTTCGATTCCATATCCGACGACGCGGCCATCATGGAGGATCTCGCGGCCTACAAGACAGCCACGGAGCGGGTCCGCGCGTCCGCCACCACCGACATCGAGGCGGTCAAGATCGCGCTCAAGGACACCACCGCGCTCTATGAATCAATAGAAAAGAACCTCGACGTGCTGGAGCTCGCCGAACGGACCACCCAGGACGACAGCTACCTCATCGCCACCGGAAAAGCACAGGACACGAGACAAGTGCTGCTGCTGGTCAACGCAGTGGCAGCGCTCGTCATACTGGGCATATCAGCCCTCATATCAATTTCGATGACGCGGGCGCTGGCTACGCTGGTCCGGAGCCTGCGCAACATGGCCAGGGGCGACTGCACGGAGCGCGTCGACGCCATGGGTTCGGACGAGATAGCTTCGATCGGAGCGGCTGCCAACGAGCTGACGGGTTCGCTCAACACGCTCGTGGGAGCGGTCAGGGGGCGCGTGCTCAAGCTCAGCCGCCAGGGCGAGGAACTGGCGGAGACCATGCGCGGCACCAGCCGCTCGGTAGACGGCATCGACGCGGCCATCGCGTCGTCACGGTCCGGGCTTGAAGACGAATCGGCCGCCGTGGAAGCCGTAGCCGCCGCGATAGAGCAACTGGCGCGGACGGTGGACTCGCTGTTCACGATGATAGGCGACCAGGGCTCGGTGATAGACCGCTCGTCCACCCTGGTCTCGGACATGATAGCCAACGTACAGTCGATAGCAGCCAGCACCGATTCAGCGGACAAGGCCGCGGACTCACTCCTGGCTACCTCGGGTGACAGCGCAAAGGTGCTCGGAGAAATGGATTCCGCGGTGGCCGACATTTCCCGCTACTCGCAGGGGCTGGCTGCGGCCGCGACCACCATCAACGACGTTGCCGTGCGCACCAACCTGCTGGCCATGAACGCCGCCATAGAAGCCGCTCACGCGGGCGCGGCAGGCCGCGGCTTCGCGGTGGTAGCGGACGAGATACGCAAGCTGGCCGAGCGGAGCGCCGCGCAGGCTACCGAAATCTCTTCTGACCTGGCCAAGGTCGGCACGTCCATCACCAAGGTAAAAGGCGCGGCGAGCGCCGTGACGGAAAGGTTCGGCAAGGTGCTGACGGAGGCCAGGGAAGTGGGACGCATCGTCTCCGAGATCCGGGAGACAACGGCGGAACAGAGCGCCGGTGGAGCAAAGGTGCTCGAGGGACTGTCACGGCTCGTTTCCATTACCAAGCAGGTCGCAGAAGGCGCCAAGGAAATGACGGTCGGCAACGGGCAGATCCTGGAGCAGGTCTCCACCCTCAAGTCAGCCGCCAGGGCAACGGTAGAGGCCAACGACCAGATAGGTCGCGGCACAGCCGCGATAGCCAAGGCTGTGGCATCGACATCGGAATTGGCTGGCATCAACGAGACGCTCATCCTGGAGGTGCTCCAGGGCGTCAACGCATTCAAGGTAGACAGTTGCGACGATACCGACGTGCCCGGCAACGCATAGGCGCGTCCTCGATCATTCTACGAAAGACCTGATCAGCATGGAGAACAATTCCTGGCTATACGCCGTGTTTTTCTGTTTGTATGGCAAGGTCTGATCGTAGGCGACGGCTTCGTCCTCGTCAAACTCATAGACCGAGCTTCCCTTGTATTTCCAGTCGTGGTCGTCAAAAATTCCCTTCCGCAATTCCAGAACGAGCAAACCCAAGGGGTGCTTTCCATCCATGGTACTGATCCTGCAGTCCTTTCCGTTCCTGAAACCGTGCTTGCAGTAATTGTGCGGATCACCAAAAATGATAATCGCCGGATAATTTCTTTGCATGACAAGTTTTTTCGTGTGCTCTATGAGCCTGGTACCTATTCCGGTCCGTTGGTGATCGGGATGAACGCACAAAGGGCCAAAGGTAACCGTCTCGACCATCTCATCGTTTTCGTTGATGACATGTGACTTTGTGTACCGGATGCTGCCGACGATCGTACCATCGATTTCAGCGACGTGATGCAGCTCGGCGATGCAATCAGGATGTCCCTTCATCACGTGAACCAGATAGTGCTCATCGCAACCGGGCCTGTACAGATTCCAGAACGCTTCACGGGTCAACGCTTCTACGCGAGCAAAATCCCGTTCTTCTTCTTGTCTGATGGTAACGTGCATCGATGACCTCTCCTATGGCAATATGCAGCGCACCTTGCGGCCGCCGCCAAGGTCGCGAAGCTCGGGAACGGCTTCCTTGCATTCGGGTTTGGCATAGGGGCAACGCGGGTGGAAGCGGGAGTCCCGGGGCGGGGCTATGGGCGTCGGGATCTCGCCGGAAGCGGCGAGGCGCGTACGGCCGAGGCCAGATTCAGGAGAAGGGGACGCGGACTTGAGCAGCCGCACGTAGGGATGCAGGGCGTCGGAAATCACCGCGTCGGTGGGGCCGATTTCCATGATCATGCCCGCGTACATCACGGCTATGGTGCCGCACATGTAGCGGGCGCCAGCCAGGTCATGAGTTATATAAAGATATGAGACGCCCTTCTGCTCCTTGAGGTCGAGCATCATGTTCATTACGCCCATGCGGATGGACACGTCGAGCATGCTGGTGGGTTCGTCCGCCAGCACGATGCGCGGCTCGACGGCGAAGGTGCGCGCGATGTTGACGCGCTGGCGCTGGCCGCCGGACAGCTCGTGCGGAAAGCGGCGCAGGTATTCCCCGGCCGGCGAAAGGCCCACCTGTTCCAGCGTGTCGTTGAGCTTTGCTTCGAGGTCCGCCTTGCCGTTGGCCAGGCCGTGGATCAGAAAGGGCCGCTCCAGGATGCTGCGGATGGTATGCGTGGGGTTGAGGCTGCCGAAAGGATCCTGGAATATCAGCTGGACCTTTTTCTTGTACGCCAGCGATTCGGCGCGGTTGCGGAACGGCTGAGCGCTTTGGCCGTCGACGACGAGGCAGCCCGAGTCGCGCTCGTAGAGCCTGGCGATGACGCTGGCCGTGGTGGTCTTGCCAGAGCCCGATTCACCAACCAGGGCGAGCGAGCCGCCGGTCTGGAGGCCGAAGCTGACATCGTCCATCGCGTGGACGGACTTGCCGTAGTGGGCGAGCGAGCGCAGCGGAAAATGCTTGCACACGCCGGTCAGTTCGAGTGCCAGTTCGCTCATCGCAGTCCTCCCTCGAGCACACAGGCGCAGGTCCTGCCGCCGCCCAGATCGCGCAGGGCCGGTCCGTCGCCGGAGCGGCAAGCGTCGGTCGCATAGGTGCAACGTGGCGCGAAGCGGCAGCCTGGCGGCGGCGAGAGCAGATCAGGCGCGCGGCCCTCGATGCCGCCCATCCTCGTTATGGGGCCGGAGAGTGACGGGAACGAGTTCATCAGCCCCTTGGTATACGGGTGGCGCGGGTCTGAGAACAGGTCTCCGGCCGGCCCGTATTCCACGGTCTTGCCCGCGTACATGATGGCCAGCGCATTGGATATCTCGACGAGCAGCGACAGGTCGTGCGTTATGAAGATCACCGAAAACCCGAGCTTAGCGCGCAGGTCCTCGATCTTTTCTATTATGGAGCGCTGGACGACCACGTCGAGCGCCGTCGTGGGCTCGTCCATGATCAGGAGCTCGGGCTTGAGGATCAGCGCCATGGCTATCATCACGCGCTGCTTCATGCCGCCTGAAAGCTGGTGCGGATAACTTTTCAGCCTGTCCGCGTTGATGTCGACGAGCTGGAGCATCTCCACGGCCAGGGCAGTGGCCTCAGCCTTGCTGACATGACGGTGGGCATGGACGGCATCGGTCAGCTGCTCCCCGACGGAGAGCACCGGATTGAGCGCGTTCATGGCGGACTGGAACACCATGGCCATGTCGGTCCAGCGGTGCTGTTCCACTTCGGCTGCCGGCAGCGTTGCAAAGTCCTTGCCCTTGAACAGCACGCTGCCCGACTCGATGCGGGCGCTGTCCCGCAGGAGGCGCATGATGGCGTAGGCCAGCGTCGACTTGCCGCAGCCGGATTCTCCGGCTATGCCCAGGAAGTCGCCGCGGCCGAGCGTGAACGACACGCCGTCCACCGCGCGCACGAAACCCTTGACGGTGCCGTAGCCGGCCTTGAGGTCCCTGACCTCGAGCATCGATTCACCCATCGTTGTATCCATCGTTTCTCCCATCGCGCTACCTCTTCCTCAGGCGCGGGTTGGAGATCTCGTCGATGGCAAAGTTGATGAGCACGAACGACGTTCCCACGAGCGCTATGGCCAGTCCCGGCGGCACGAACCACCACCAGGACCCCGCCAGTAACGCGCCGTTGGCCTGGGCCCAAAAGAGGATGGTGCCCCAGCTGACCACGGTCACGTTGCCCAGGCCTATGAACTCCAGCGTGGCTTCGCCGAGTATGGCCGCCATGCTCGTGGCGAAGAACTCGGCCATCGCTATGGATATCATGTTGGGCAGTATTTCGCGGAACACGACGAACGAGGTACGTTCGCCGAGCGATTTAGATACGCGCACGAAGTCGCGGTTTTTCAATGTAAGCACCTGGGAGCGGAGGAGCCGCGTGGGATACGGCCAGCCGGTAAGCCCCAGGATAAGCACGATGGGCAGCACGCCCTTCATCGTCATGTACGCGGCGATTACTATCATCAAAGGCAAGCCCGGGATGACGAGCATCACGTTGGTAAAGAACGTGATTACGTCGTCAACCCAGCCGCCCAGGTAGCCGGCAAGCAGGGCCAGCGTCAGCGACAGTATGGTGACGAACAGCCCCGTAGCCAGGCCTATGGTCAGCGAGATGCGCGTGCCCCAGACCAGCTGGCTGAAGAGGTCGTTGCCGGCATGGTTGGTGCCCAGCGGATGGGCGGCGCTGGGTTTTGCTCGCAGCGGAAAATAGTCGATGGTCTTGGTGTATTCTGAAGTCAGGGTGGAGCGGTAGGTCAGCACGTCCTGCATGTCGCTCGGATACTCTTCCGTGAGCAGTTCCTCGTTCAGCGACGGCTCGGCCGTCACGACTATGGTTTCCAGCCGGTCTATCTTGGGCGGATACGGTGCGATGAGGGGAGCAAAGATGGCAATGAGTATGAAGAAGCCGAGCATGCACAGCCCGACCAGGGATTTCCTGTTCGATACGAGCGTCCTGAAAAAATCCTTTATCATTTGACACCGTCCCTGACCCTGGGGTCGAGGAACATCACGGCGATGTCCGCGATGAAATTGGCTATGAGCACGGCCACGGCTATGAAGAGGAAAATGGCCTGCATCAGCGGGTAGTCCTTGGCGTTGACCGCCTGGTACAGCATGTAGCCTATGCCCGGGTAGGCGAACACCATCTCGGTAACCAGGCCGCCGCCTATGACGAAGCCCAGGGACATGGCGAATCCGGTGACGGACGGCAGGATGGCGTTTCTCGCGGCGTAGAGCGACTTGATGCGCTGGACCGGCAGCCCCTTAGCCAGCGCTACGGTTATATAATCTTCCGCCAGCACGTTGATCATGTTGTTGCGCATGGTCAGGATCCAGGCGCCGAGCGAGCTTATGACGATGGTAAGGCCCGGCAGGGTTCCGTGGCGCACGACCGACCACCACCAGGCAGCGCTACCGCGCACGGCATCCACCGAGTAGGCGCTGCCGATGGGGAAGAGCCTCAATTTGAAGGCAAAAAAGTAGATGAGCACGAGGCCCAGCCAGAAGTACGGAAAGCTGCGGACGAACGAGAAGAAGCCCACCGTCAGCGAGGCCAGCCGGGTCTCCCGGCGCCAGGCCGCGGCGATGCCTATGAAGGTGCCGAGCGAGAAGCTGATGATGGTGCACAGCCCCATGAGGCCGATGGACCAGGGCACCGCCACGCGCATGACCTCGGCGACCGGGATGGGAAAGCGCGAGAAGGAGACGCCCAGGTTCCCGGAGAGCGTGTTGCGCAGGTAGTGGACATACTGCACGATCACCGGGTCATCGGTGTCCAGGCCGAATGCCGCCCGTATCGTGTCCAGCTGCTCGGGCTGCAGGTTTTCCATCTTGTCCAGGAGCGCGCGCGCGGGATCGCCGGGCATCATCCGGGGTAAAAAGAAGTTGAGCGACACCGAGATGAACAGGGTGAACACGAGCATTCCCAGTTTTCTAAGGATGTATTTCAACGCGCTGGCTCTCCATGCTGTGGGGTGGAAGGAAAAGGGGGCCGGGATAGCTCCCGGGCCGCCGGAATCAAATCAGTGCCGTCAGCCTAGCGTTTCTGCAGGCGGAGCAGTATCGGAGTCTTCTGCATGCCGTTGACGATGGGCCAGGCATACGGATCTTCGGGGCTGGGCCAGCCGGTAAAGTTGCGGGTGGTGTAGATGTACCAGGTCGGGTTGAAGAACAAAGGCACGCTGGGCGTGTCCATCATGAACTGCTCGACGACCGTGGCCATGTAGGCCTTCTGTTTAGCCGGATCGGGCTCGGAGCGGTAGGCCGCGAGCTTCTCGTCTATCAGGGCGTTCTTGTAGCGCATGTTGCTGAAGACCTTGGCCTTCTCTCCGACGGGCGCGTACGCGGCCGAGGCCACCCAGCGGGTGAACATCGTGTGCGGG
>CAXZAJ010000037.1:0-17659 GCA_964293355.1 uncultured bacterium | reverse complement strand
CCTCGGGACGAGATCATTTCTGTTATCCGGTCGCTTCAAAAAACACTTCAGCTAAGTTCTCATTTATAGATCTCGATGACACTGATGGGGAAGGTCCCGAGACAATTACTTTAACCGGAGCTAATACGGGGGGCGTATCTGGTGGTTCTACTCCTTTCACCGTAGCTACTGGTACGGAATTTCTTGGATCTGTACTACCTGTAGGTAGTTATTACTGGATGGGCGCAGGTGAATACTACCTAGACGCCTTTACAGCTACCAGCTTGGATGACCAGAGCGTTCGCGTAGTAATAACCCAAGGTAGCGAAATAAAGGGAATATTCTCCATACCTTCGAACATGACTCAAAAGACGGTGAGCATGTTCCGCGTGCAGCTTTTCTATCCTACAACGGATCTATCGAAGTACTACATGGTCTTCATGCCCGATTATAGACTAGTCGCTAATAACACTACGGCAATTAAGGCGATAAACGACATCCCAACTGATTCTGCTTTTGTAGTATCAGGAACTAGGTAACCAACATAAAGCTGATATGTTAAAGAAAACGGGCGGCTTGGCCGCCCGTTTGTTCATTACTACAGCTCGACCAAGCAGAATCGAGGAGGAATCATGAAGAGATTTTTGACAGTAATCGTAATAATCGCGCTTGTCAGTGGCAGTGCATTTGCCCAATCCGCAGCCAGCGGCGGCAAGAAGGCAGCTGCCCCGGCCAATTTCCAGCTCACCATCGCGGTCAACCCGGGCAATGCAGCCATCTTCGTTGATGGAGCGCAGATCAAGGGCAACGTGGCTACGGTACTGCCGGGCAACCACACCATCATGACCAAGGCACCTGGCTTTCTGGACTTCACGACCACTGTAAACGTCCAGGGAGCGATGACACTGCCGATAACGATGCAGATGGCCAACTTCCAGCTTACCATCGCGGTAAATCCGGGCAATGCGGCAATTTTCGTTGATGGAGCGCAGATCAAGGGCAATATGGCCACGGTAAAGCCAGGCAACCATGTCATAGCGACCAAGGCACCCGGCTACCTGGACTTTACGACGGCTGTAAGCGTCAACGGCAACATGACGCTGCCGGTAACGATGCAGATGGCCAATTTCCAGCTTACCGTCGCGGTAAACCCGAGCAATGCGGCTATCTTTATCGATGGGCAGCAGATCAAGGGCAATGTGGCATCAGTAACGCCAGGCAATCACATGGTGATGACGCAGGCAGCTGGCTACCTGGACTTTACGACGCAGGTCAGCGTGACAAGCCAGATGGTACTGCCGGTCAACATGCAGCTGGCGACGGCCCAGCTTACCCTCGCGGTCAACCCCAGCAATGCGGCCATCTTCATTGACGGAGCCCAGATCAAGGGCAATGTGGCTACGGTGACACTCGGAAATCACACGATCAACACCAAGGCACCCGGATATTTCGACTTTACCACAACGGTAAGCGTCAATGGAAACATGGCACTGCCGATAACGATGCAACCTGCCCTGGGCACAATGAACGTGGTTCTTCCGGCTGCCAACATCAATACCGACATGAATGGTGGCCACTGGAGCCAGATCATCATATGGGTAGACGGCGTCCAGCAGAAGGGCCAGACAATCCAGCTTCAGCCAGGCAAGCGCCTGATAAAGATTACCGCCGGCGGCCTGCAGGCTAGTGGGTTCTATGACATCCAGGCTGGTGTCACCTACACGTTCGAGCCGTTCATGGGGCTCAACCTCAAGCAGTAGACTGCGTAGAATCGTTTAGCTTTGACACTCGGAAGTCCGCTTCCGGGTGTTTTTTTTACAACAGCCTGATCCAAATCAAATCCTGTTGCTCGCGTCCTCGTATACCTCAAAGCCTTCTCAACGTCCTATCGCTATGATCTGAACCAGTATCTGCTCTTCATGTATCGTGTATACGATCCTGGTTTTCTTGTTGCCCGCATAGAGCTTTCTATACCCGGCAAGATCATAGCCATGCTTGTTCCCCAGGAGTTCTCCCAGATAGGGATACGACTCCAGTTTCTTCACTTGCTTGATAACATACTTCTGGACGCTTCCATCCAGACCCTTGAGTTCCGCCGCAGCAAGAGGATGGAAGATTATGCTATATTTTTTCATTGTCCTGGCCCAGAGTTGCCAAGACATCATCGAGTGATAGATAGTCTTCAATGGCGGTAGCCCTGCGTTCCTTGATTGCTGAATGGATATTCCGGTATTCATCTTTTTCCATTATCGCGTGCATGATCTCGTATTCTTCTATTGGCAGGATGATGGCCTCCATTTCGTTATTCCGTATGACAGCCACCTTGTTGAGCGAATGATCCTTCAAGCGATTGAGGATGGAACTGAGAGACCTTGATACGACTGTAGATGGTACAAGTTCTTCTTTTGCGAAGGTAAGCATTGCTGGTTCTCCTTATTACGTATTATCAAACATACTATAGTTTGTGTAATTGCTCAATAAAATACGACTTCGCTTGTTTGTCTACCTGCTTGCAGTGAATATGAGCAAACGGTTAGTATGACGTTCAACTAATATGAACGACTGGAAACGCTCCTTCAATGCCATCTGGATAGCTGAATTCATAGCAATCGCCGGCTTTGCCACCTCCACACCAATAATACCCCTGTACCTCAGGGAACTTGGGTTGACGGATCCGGCCAGCCTGAATTTCTGGACGGGGCTGACGCAGGCAAGTTCGTCCATAGCAATGGCGGTGTTTGCGCCTATCTGGGGCAGCCTCGCGGACAGCTATGGCCGCAGGCTCATGCTGCTGCGGGCCATGCTGGGCGGTGCCTTGCTGCTGGGCCTCTTGAGCCTGGCTACGGAACCGTGGCAGGTTGCGGTGCTCAGGACGCTTCAGGGCTGCGTTACCGGTACGGTTTCGGCGGCAACGGTGCTGACGGCCTCCATTACCCCCATCAAGGAAGTGGGCTACCGGCTGGGCCTCATACAGATGGCCGTGTATCTGGGCAATTCGGCGGGGCCGCTATTCGGCGGCATCGTGGCGGATACCCTCGGGCTGCGCATCAACTTCCTCGCGACCAGCGCGTTGCTCCTGCTGGCTGCCTTCATCGTGATGCGCTTCGTAAAGGAAGAATTCATACCAAAACCCAGAACAGGTTCCCTGCTCCGGAACGCCATTCCTGATTTCTCGCCGCTCAGAAAAATTCCAGCACTGGCGCCACTGATGGGTGTAGTGTTCGCGGTACAGTTTGCCGCGGCCGTGGTTTCACCGATGCTGCCGCTATTCATCATGCACCTGACCGGGCAGCTTGAGCGCGTGGGTTCACTCTCGGGGCTCATCATAGCGGCAGGGTCACTGTCCGGCGCGGTTGCGGCGGCTGCGATAGGCAAGGTTTCAGGCAAGTTCGGGTATGGTCGAACCCTGATCGTCTGCATGCTGGGCGCCACGATCTTCTACCTGCCCCAGGGACTCGTCACGTCGCCCTGGCAACTCCTATGGCTCAGGCTGGGTTCAGGGATTTTCCTGGGCGGCACGATGCCCAGCGTCAACGCGCTCATCGCGTCGCTGTGCGACAAGGACAAGCAAGGCTCCACCTTCGGGCTATCTTCTTCCATATCAAATGCGGGAGCAGCGCTCGGTCCGGCGGTAGGCGCGACGCTGGCTACGGTAGCCGGCTACCCCTCGGTTTTCTTCGCCACCAGCGGTATACTCGGGGGCATAGGCATAGCCGTAGCCGCTTCCATGCGCAAGCACGGAAGTCACGGCACGGCCGGCGGAGGCGGGCAATGAGCAAACTGGAACGGGCGCTGGCCGTGACGCTGGCCATCCTCGCGATCGTCATCATGGCAGGAACCGCATGGGGCGGCATTACTGGCTCACGGGCCAAAAAGCTGGCCCGGGCTTCGGTACCGATGACCATGGCCGACTCCGGCGTCTACGATGGCCTTGGTCGTATACGGACAAAAACAGCCGACGAAAAGGCGACTATTGTTGTGGTCGATCTGGCTTTTCCGTACGACGATTCAGACAGGCAATTCCGCGAGGAACTCCAGCGCAAGCGCAATGACCTGCGAACCGCAGCCGGCACCTTCTTCGCATCCAGGCGCGCGGACGAACTGCGGCCAGAAAACGAGCCGACGGTCAAGGCGGCCCTCAGGGACACCCTCAACGGCATGCTCGCTCTGGGCGCTATCGAAGAGCTCTACTTTTCAGAATTCCGCGTCATGGACTAACACAAGCCCTGCACTTCCAGTTCCATCTCTGCCAGAAATCTGGCCATACGCTCGTGCCGCTCCTGGGCCAGGCTCCGGCCGCTGCGCGTATAGAGTCCATCTTTCAGCCCGGCCAGCTTGATTTCCCATTCCCGCTGCAGCGAATCGTTCTCGGTGGCGTTGTTCGCGGCATCGACGCCAGCCCAGGATTCCCGCGGGTAGTGGACAGAGCGCCCATGCTCGCCGAGCCATAGGTAGGCGCGGGCAACGCCAACCGCTCCCAGTGAATCCAGCTTGTCGGCGTCGTAGAGACATTGAGCCTCGATGCTGTCAGGTACGCGACCACGCCGGTGGCGGTGGTTCAGTATGGCATCCAGTACACGCTCTATTTCTACCGCCGGCAATCCCGTCTCCACAAGGAAAGGCCGGGCAAGTTCCACTGAAAGCTCTTCGTGCCGGTCCGGATCAGGCCCTGTCCGCGGTTCGAGGCCCCTGCCGGTGTCATGGAGCAAGGTGGCCAGTTGCACAATGAAGAGTTCCGCCTGTTCCTCGCGGGCAAGCCGTTCAGCAGTGGCCAAGACACGTTCTATATGAGAAAAATCGTGGCAGGGAGGCGTGCCGGCATGCCGCTCCCTGGCAAACAGGCGAGCGCGTTCAAGGATTTCATCATGGTCGATCATCCACCTACGATACCGGTGTACCGCAACTCCGCCAAGCGGGGCACGCATGCACCATAATGGCAGAGCCTGACGATGGCAGCGCTTGCCGATTGCGGTGGCAACCGTTATACCTTGGCTATGCATGTAGAAATTCTGGCACTTTGCGACTTTGCCCAGGACGCCATGGGAAAGCTGAACGTGGTTGGCGCTTTTGATGCGATCACGGTCCACAACTTCCCGTCCGTCCATCCGCTCATGTGCGTGGCTGCCCGCGTACGCTTCCAGATCTATGAATTGGGTACCCACGAGGTGCGGATGGAACTCATGGACAACGAAGGCCAACGACTGGCTCCCTCGCTGGAAGGCTCCCTGAACGTCAATGGCATAGGTGGTGATTCAGCATGCGCCAACCTGGCCCTGAACATCGTCAACCTGCGGCTGGAACGTGAAGGCTCGTGGCGCCTGGTTTTTTCCATCGACGGGCAGGAACGCGCCTCGGTTCCTCTCTACATACGAAAGACGAACGCGCAGCCCAGACGAGAATAAACAGACCGAGCAAACAGTCTGATATAATTTGTATAATTTCAACACACTCGTTGTACCTTTTGACGACAGTTTTATGTATTTTTTAGACACCGCTACCGAGCGCACCTGTTTCGTTTTTGCATGATGCCACAGTGCCACCTGATCCCTTCACTGAATGCCACACGGGCCACTCAGAGTTAATTCCTTTTTTGATAAATACATACAAAATTCAAACAAATTTATTTATTTTCTCGCATTGCAACTGCTTTTTTTGGCACACCTCTTGCTTATATATAGGTGGACGCGGCGAACAGGCTGTAAGCCACAAAGCGCAGCGCCAGATTTTCATACAACACCTGGTACGGGAGGTTTATCATGAAGAGCGTCATCACCTACAACCCCAATTCTGTTCTGTCGGCACTCGACGACTGGGACAAGATGGTCGGCAACCTGTTCGACCGCGATTATCCGGGCAGCGCCAGCACGGTGGGCTACCCCGCGGTGGATATCAGGGAAGAAAAAGAGCGCTACGTGCTCGAGGGGGACCTGCCGGGCCTCGCCGAGAAGGACGTGAGCATCAAGGTCAACGACCGCGTCCTGACCGTTGAATCGGCCAAGCAGGAAGAGAAGAAAAACCAGCAGGACGGCGTATGGCTTATCCGGGAGCGCGGCGTACGCGCCTTCCGCCGCTCGTTCAGCATGCCGCGCGACGTGGATCTCGATGCCATCAAGGCGATCTTCAAGGACGGCCTGCTCACGGTCAATCTACCGAAGCGACCTGAAGCGCGCGAAAAAAGTATCGAGATTACCAAGGCCTGACGGGCCGGGGTGCGAGCCAGATCGACCAGTAACGGGCCGGCGAAAGCCGGTCCGTTCTTGCATATAGTAATGGATTCAAATTTCCACCCATTTTCGACATGGTTTTCAAGCGGATTTTAAAATATTCTCTTGCTTTCTTGATATCAACCAAATACAATGCCTTGACCTATTCCATTTAGGAGGACCCATGAAACGTGTACTCTCAGGCCTGCTCATCCTCGCTATGGCGGCGACTCTGATCGTCTCCTGCGGCGGCGGCAGCGCTGCCAAGGGTGTCGAATTCGTAATGAATAACGGCGCCGAGCCCCAGACTCTCGATCCCTCCAAGATCCAGGGCGTTCCCGAACACAAGATATATATGGCCCTGTTCGAGGGTCTCGTCGGCTCAGACCCCAAAACCTCGCTCGCCGTTCCCGGCGTAGCCGAGAGCTGGACCATCAGCCCCGACGGCATGCAGATCACCTACAAGCTCCGCAAGGCCCAGTGGTCTGACGGCACCAAGATCACCGCGCAGACGGTAGTGGACAGCTGGCTCCGCACCCTCGACCCGGCCACCGCGTCCGAGTACGCGTACATGGTCAACATGGTCATCAAGGGCGCCGCCGAGTTCAACGGCGGAACCGCCGGCAAGGAAGCGGTAGCCATCCGCGCCGTCGACGAGAGCACCTTCCAGTGCGACCTCATCGGCCCGATGCCCTACGCCGTGGACATGATGTCCCACTACTCGTTCGCGATCCTCCCGATGCACGTCATCAACGCCAAGGGCGACGACTGGATCAAGATCGAGAACTTCGTAGGCAACGGCCCCTTCAAGCTCCTCGAGTGGAAGCCCCAGGAATCCCTGACGGTAGTTCCCAACGAGAAGTACTGGGATGCCAAGGCCGTCAAGCTCTCCAAGATCACCTTCCTCCCGATCGACGACAACCTCACCGCCTACAACAAGTTCAAGGCCGGCGAAGTCGACTGGGCCCACGGCGTTCCGCTCGACCTGATCGACGAGATCAAGCTCCGCCCGGACTACCAGGTAGCTCCCCAGGTCGCGACCTACTACTACATCTTCAACATGACCCGCGCTCCCTACACTGACGTCCGCGTCCGCAAGGCCCTCACCATGGCCCTGGACATGAACGAGCTCGTCAACAAGGTGACCAAGGGCGGACAGCTCGCCACCACCTCCATGGTTCCGACCATGGCCGGCTACACCCCCGCTACCGGTCCTGCCTTTAACGTGGAAGAAGCCAAGAAACTCCTCGCCGAAGCTGGTTACCCCGACGGCAAGGGCTTCCCCAAGACCCCGATCCTGTACAACACCTCCGACGGTCACAAGAAAATCGCCGAGTGGGTTCAGGAGAACTGGAAAAAGAACCTTGGCATCGACGTTACCCTCGTCAACCAGGAGTGGAAGACCTTCCTCGACACACGCTCGAACGCCCATAACTTTGAAATCGCGCGCGCTGGCTGGGTAGGCGACTACCTCGACCCGAACACCTTCCTCGACATGTTCATCATCGGTTCCGGCAACAACGACGGTCTGTACGCCAACACGGAGTACGACACCCTTGTCAAGAAGGCCGCCACGATGAAGGCCGGTCCGGAGCGCATGGCCGTGCTGCAGCAGGCTGAAGCCCTCCTGATCACCAAGGATCAGGCTGTCATCCCCTTCTACCACTATGTGGAGCAGGACATGATCGACATCGCCAAGTGGGACGGCTGGTTTGCCAACCCCCTCGGAACCCATCCCTGGAAGTACATCAGCGCCAAGAAGTAAGTTCTTGAGCTTTGGCCCGGCGCTTTGGCGCCGGGGTTTTTTGGGGCTTACAACCCTTACCATGTTTCATTTGCTGAAACATCGTTTCAACATTCGCATTTAATGAACTTTTCGATAGCGTAAAACCCAAAATCAAGGTTATACTATTTCCCCACGGAACATCACCTGATCAGGCTCTGTTCCTACCCTTTCCAAGCGAGGCAACGATGTCGAGATTCATCGTCCGCAGATTTCTGAGTGTCATACCAACGTTGTTCATCATCGTTACGCTCAGCTTCTTTTTGATCAGGCTCGCCCCGGGCGGGCCGTTCTCAGGCGAAAAGAAATTGCCGCCGGAGATCATGGCCAACATCATGCGGAAATACCACATGGATGAGCCGCTCATAAACCAGTACTTCCGCTATGTCGGCAACGTGTTGCAATTTGACCTCGGCCCCTCGTACCGCTACAAGGACCAGACCGTCAACGAGCTGATAGGCAATTCGTTCCCCGTATCCATCATGCTCGGAACGCTCTCCCTCGCCATCGCTGTATTGCTTGGAACCCTGGTTGGTATCATCTCGGCACTCAAGCAGAACAAGTGGCAGGACTATGCGGCAATGTCCGTGGCGGTGCTGGGCATATCGGTGCCTCTGTTCGTGATAGGCCCCTTGATGATGCTCGTCTTCGCCCTCAAGCTCAAATGGTTGCCTACCTCAGGCTGGATATCGAGCAGGGCCGGCTGGCTCACCGTCATCATGCCCGCCATGACCCTGATGATGCCGTACTTCGCCTACATCGCCCGCATGTCCAGAGGATCCATCATCGAGGTGCTGCGCTCCGACTATGTCCGCACCGCCCGCGCAAAAGGCCTCAAGGAAAGCGTCGTCATACGCAAGCACGTGCTCAAAGGCGCCATGCTGCCCATCGTCACCTACCTCGGGCCGGCGTTCTCCGGCATCATCACCGGATCGGTGGTCGTGGAGCAGATCTTCGTCGTGCCAGGCATAGGCCGCATTTTCGTACAGTCAGCGCTCAACCGCGACTATACCGTCATCATGGGCGACGTGATCGTCTACTCGATCATCCTGATCGCGGCCAATTTCGTCGTGGACATCCTGTATGGCCTCCTCGACCCGCGCATCTCCTACAAATAAGGAGCCGAGAATGCCCATACTCGAGAAGAAGAACGACAAGACAATCAACGAGTTCAACCAGTACGTCAAACCGGTATCGCTCTGGGCTGACGCATGGAAACGGCTCAGACGCAACACCATGGCCGTCATAGGCATGTGGATCGTGGCGGTATACCTGGTAGTAATCTTCGGCGCAGGCCTCCTGCCCTTCTACAGCTACACCTCGCAGGAAATGCTCCACATCAACCTCTCCCCTTCATTCAAGCCAGCGGGCGTCGTAGCCCTCAGCAGGCTTGAAAAACGGCAAGTTGAACTGGTAAACGCCATAGCCAAGAGCAGCCGTGAAGACCTCAAGCAGGACCTTGACCGCAACAAGGCCGAGATACTCCAGCTCAAGGGAGAAATCGACACCAACCCCGTGCACAAGCGCGTGTACATCTTCGGCACCGATTACCTGGGCCGCGACATGCTGGCCCGCACCATTTACGGCGGCCAGATATCCATCATGATAGGCCTCATAGGCACCCTGACTGCCGCGCTCATAGGCATCGTACTAGGCTCGCTCGGCGGATACCTCGGCGGATGGATAGACAACCTGATAGGCCGTTTCGTCGACCTGATGTACAGCCTGCCGTACATGCTCGTGGTCATCGTCATCATGTCCATGCTGCCCACCGGGTCAAACAGCATCTTCGTGCTGTACTTCGCCATAGCGCTGATTTCCTGGCTTACCATCTCCCGCGTCGTCCGCGGCCAGATCATCAGCCTCAAGAACTCCGAGTTCGTTGAAGCGGCAAAGTCGATGGGCGCCGGATCCGGCCGCATCATCTTCAGGCACCTCTTACCCAACTCCCTCTCAATCATCATCATTTACTCCACGCTGCAGTTCCCCAGCTTCATCATGAGCGAGAGCTTCCTGTCCT
Source organism: uncultured bacterium (assembly GCA_964293355.1). GTDB lineage: Bacteria > Spirochaetota > Spirochaetia > Treponematales > UBA12059 > SZUA-370. The sequence goes on along the minus strand of CAXZAJ010000037.1, from coordinate 7,674 downwards.
TCCTCGGCCTCGGCGTTTCAGCGCCCCGCGCCTCGTGGGGCACGCTCGTCAGTGAAGGCGTCCAGGGCATGCAGCTGTATCCATGGCGGCTCCTCGTTCCGGGCATCGCGATGACCATATTCCTCTTCGCGATGAACTTCCTCGGAGATGGCCTTCGCGATGCTCTGGATCCCCAGAGCAAGAACAGATCCTAAGGAGACCTTCGAATGACCGATGACGTAATACTTCAGATCAAAGACCTGAAGACGTACTTCAAGCTGGACGAGGGGCTCCTCAAGGCCGTTGACGGCGTGAGTTTTGACCTCCGCAAGGGCGAGACACTCGGCATAGTCGGAGAATCAGGCTCCGGCAAGAGCGTCACGAACCTCGCGATCATGCGGCTCATACCCAGCCCGCCCGGACGCATAGCCGGCGGCGAGGTACTGTTCATGAACAAGGACATCCTCAAGATGAACGACGAGGAAGTCCGCCAGATCCGGGGCAACAAGATCTCCATGATCTTCCAGGATCCCATGACCTGCCTCAACCCGTTCATGCGCATCAGCACCCAGATGATAGAAACCATCGTGCTGCACCAGGGCCTGGACAAGGTTGCCGCCAAGGCCAAGGCCATCGAGATGCTCAAGCTCGCCGGCATCCCAGCCCCCGAGAAGCGCATCGACCAGTACCCACACCAGTTCTCCGGAGGCATGCGCCAGCGCGTCATGATAGCCATGGCGCTGTCCTGCGAGCCCGAGATACTCATCGCCGACGAGCCCACCACGGCCCTCGACGTGACCATCCAGGCGCAGATACTGGAACTCATCCGCGACCTCTCCACCAGGCTCGGCACCGCGGTCATCCTCGTCACCCACTCCCTGGGCGTCGTGGCCGGCATGTGCGACTCCATCTGCGTCATGTACGCGGGCAAGGTCGTGGAGCGCGGAACCGCCGACGAGATCTTCACCGATCCCAAGCACCCCTACACGCAGGGGCTCATCAAGAGCGTACCGCGCCTGGACAAGACCAGTTCGCAGCGGCTCTATTCCATACCGGGCCAGCCGCCCAACGTCATCAACCTGCCGGATTGCTGCCCGTTCTTCCCGCGCTGCGAGCGCGCCATGGACGTGTGCAAAACAAAGTATCCCAAGGTCGCCGAGCTCGGTCCCAAGCGGAACGTGGCCTGCTGGCTGTACGGGGAGGGAAAATAAATGGCTGCGGAAAACAACGAGAACCTCCTCGAGGTCAAGGGCCTCAAGATGCACTTCCCGTACCACACGGGCTCCCTGTGGACAAAGAAGAAGGGTTTCATCTACGCCGTCGACGGCGTAGACCTGTCCATCAAGAAGGGCGAAACCCTCGGCCTCGTAGGCGAATCCGGCTGCGGCAAGTCAACCACCCTCCGCGCCGTGGCCCAACTCTACAAGCCCACCGCCGGCTCCGTGATGCTCAAAGGCAAAGAACTGACCACCGCCACCCAGGCCGAAGTCATGAAGGCCCGCAAGGACATGCAGATCGTCTTCCAGGATCCGTACGCCTCGCTCAACCCCCGCATGACCACCCGCGACATCGTCGCCGAGCCCATGCGCATCTTTACCAAGGCCAAGATCCTCAGCCTTACCAAGAACGAGATAGACGAACGAGTGGAACAGCTCCTCGAGCGCGTGGGTCTCTCACGCTTCTTCAAGAACCGCTACCCCCACGAGTTCTCCGGCGGCCAGCGCCAGCGCATCGGCATAGCCCGCGCCCTCGCCCTCAAGCCGGACCTGGTCCTCTGCGACGAACCGGTCTCCGCCCTCGACGTCTCCATCCAGTCGCAGATCCTCAACCTCTTCAAGGACCTCCAGGAAGAGTTCGGCCTCACCTACATGTTCATCGCGCACGACCTCGCCGTCATCCAGTACATCTCCAACCGCATCGCGGTCATGTACCTCGGCGTCATCGTCGAGCTGTCCGCCTCCGCCGAACTGTACCAGAAGCCCCTGCACCCCTACACGCAGGCCCTGCTTTCCGCCGCGCCCATCCCCGACCCCGCCGTGGAACGCCAGCGCAAGCGCATCATCCTCACCGGCGACGTGCCCTCGCCGGACAAGGTCCGCACCGGCTGCTATTTCTACGACCGTTGCTCCAAGCGCATGGACAAGTGCTCCAAGAACGTGCCCAAACTCAAGGACGCCGGTGGCGGCCACCAGGTCGCCTGCTTCCTGTACCACGAACCGGATTAATTTTCCCCCGTTTCAGAAACGACAAAGGCCCGCCGGCGCTCACACGCTGACGGGCCTTATTCATTACAAGGGCGCGCCGCCCCCTGCGGGGCCGTCGGGCTATCGCTGCAATCTCTTCGCTACGCTCAGAGGATTTCCGCTCTATCCCTCGCGCGGAGGATTTGCCAGTTCCCTGTACGTTGCAGGGATATCGGCGCCTTCAATCCTGATCAACTCCCAGCAGCCGCGCCCAGTCACGGCGCGCGTACAGGAATCTCAGTACCGATACAACCTGTTCGTCTTCCTTGACGACGTAGAAAACCATATAGTTTTTGACATGCAGCGAACGAATACCCAAAGAAGCAAGATACGTGTCACGCACCAAGGGATGGCACAATGGCGCATGCGCGAGCAACCCGACTTGCACTTCAACCTCATCCAACAGGTTCGCCGCGGCTTCGGAAGATTTCAATACTTCAGTAATGTAATCGCACGCGAGCGCGAGGTCTTCTTCAGCCGGCCTGGTAAACCGGATGCGGTACATCAGCTTCCGGACTTCTTGCGCAAGTCGCCCAGAACTTCATCCATGGGGCGGGAGCGGCCTGCCTGATCTGCCTTGAGGCCCGCGTCCAGAAGCCTGTGAAGCTCTACCTTGCCGGCGAGCAGTTCGTACGTCTCAATGCTCATTACCGCCAGGTCACCTTGCCCGTTCTTGGTTATGAAGACCGGCTCGGACCAGGAATGGCAGAATTCCGAGATCTCATTGTAGTTATTACGCAGATCAGCGCTGGGTCTAATCGTGGGCATGGCACCCTCCATATAGTCATATTCTATCACTTTCTTGATATACAGACAATAAAGATCCTTCAGTTGATCTGGCTTTCATGCATCCAGGGCCCTGGCGCGGTGAACAGCTTGACGAATTCACCAACGAACATGACCATCGGCATCCTGCCTCCCAACTCGGGGACGGGAACCATATTGCAGTCGTCCATCGGGGCATGCGCAAGCACGGATTCCATGGCCATCGCCATGTGCGCCTGTTGCGTGATACGGGCAGGTGATGTTCGTGCCGAGAAATACGCAACCGGAGGATTCTCGGCAGCACCGAGCGTCAACCTCGGCACCGTGTGGATCATGGCGCTCCTGACGGCATCGTGGAAGAACGGTTCGAAAACACCCGCGGTCGTAATGCCCCGGCCATACGCGAACACGGAGAACCGGGTACGACACTCAGTAAACACAAAGATCTTCCTGTTCTTCAAGGTGAACATATCGCCGTACCAATGATCAAGGAACCCAGGCTCAGCCGGATCATCCTGCCGGCGCAACGCGTCTACCTGTATCTGCTCGCTCAACCTGAGACTGACCATGATATTCATGCGGGGCTCCTGTTTACATACGATTCTTGATGGTATTCATACCGCGTCACGCTGGTACAGATATTTCTGGAAGCCACTGAAGGCTCCCGCGATATCGTCGGGGCTGCCGAGATCGGCAACGGCGTCAGTGAGCGAGTTGCGGTACTTGAGCCGCAGCAAAGGCGTCAACTTTTCCTGGTCAAGTTCATCCACGCCCACGCTCACATAGTGTGACAGAACGAAGTCGAGAAACACGCGCTGCCTGGAATTGAAGTGGTCGCTCATCAGGATACGGGCTCCGGCTGCGCGGGCTTCCCTGGTAACCGGGCTGAGGGCATACGCGACGTGCGCGAGCACATCAAAGATGTCACTCTTCTCTGCGTCGATGATGCGCTGCATCTCGGAGAGCTGCTCGTGACCGAAACCCTTGTCCGCGAGACCCTCCAGGAGTCTCTTCCGGGTATCGGGGACGCTCCAGAGCGCGCGCAACTCTGTCTCGTCCTTGAAGAACTCGGGCAGGCGGCCAAAGAGCTGTTCCATGAATTGCCGCGCAGACATGGGCGTACCGTCGGGATGCCAGAAACTGGTGCACATCATGTGCTGGATGGTGCGCGCCTTGCCATCCGCGAGCTTTACCTTGATGCGCATATGCTTACCGTATTCTGGATCTGACTCTTTGGCTTCGTCGGGCTTCTTCGTTTCCCGTGGTTGCAGCGGCGTCGTATCCTTGGGTTCTGGTTCAAGCGGTTCGCCGTCCCATGCAGGATCGGCGAAGTGGTGATGGGCCTTCACGAAGTCATAGATGGTAAAGTAATCCTTGCCGTCGTAGAGCCGCGTTCCCCGGCCTATGATCTGCTTGAACTCTATCATCGAGTTGATCGGCCTAATGAGGACGATGTTGCGTATGTTACGGGCATCGACGCCTGTCGAGAGCTTCTGAGAGGTCGTCAGGACGGTCGGGATAGTCTTCTCGTTGTCCTGGAAGTCGCGCAGGTGCTGCTCTCCCAGCTCGCCGTCATCTGCCGTGACGCGCTGGCAGTAGTCGGGCTCCGTGCTGGACTTCAACTGGTTTACCAGATCGCGCACGGCCAGCGCGTGAGCCTGGGTCGCGCAGAACACCAGGGTCTTTTCACCTTGATCGATCAGCTGCATGAACAACCGCACCCGGTGTTCCTCGCGTTCCTTTATCTCGATGATCTTGTTGAAGTCCGGTTCGGTATAGAGCCGCCCTGACTCCACGTCACCTTCCAGCAAGGTGTCGTCCGGCGTATAGACATACTCGTCCAGCGTCGTAGAAATCTGCCGTACCTTGAATGGCGTGAGGAAGCCGTCGTTGATGCCGTCCTTCAGCGAGTAGGTATAGACGGGCTCGCCGAAGTACGCGTAGGTGTCCACGTTGTCGTTGCGCTTGGGCGTAGCCGTCAGGCCGAGCTGCACCGCCGGCGAGAAGTAGTCCATGATGGAGCGCCAGTTGCTCTCGTCGTTGGCGCCTCCGCGGTGGCACTCGTCGATGATGATGAAGTCAAAAAAGTCCGCAGGGTAGTCGCCAAAGTACGGCGAGGGAGCACCGTCCTTGAGCGGCCCGCACATGAAGGTCTGGAAAATGGTAAAGAAGATGTTGCCGTTCTTGGGCACCTTGCCCTTCTTGCGTATCTCGTCCGGCGCGATACGAACGAGCGCGTCTTCGGAAAAGGCGGAGAACGCGTTATATGCCTGGTTTGCCAGAATGTTGCGGTCGGCGAGGAACAATACGCGAGGCCTGCGGTTAGGCTGACCGCCCAGGTTCCAGCGCGACTGGAACAGCTTCCACGCAATCTGGAAGGCTATGAACGTCTTGCCCGTACCGGTGGCCAGCGTAAGGAGCAGTCGCTTCCTGCCGGCGGCAATGGCTTCCAGCACGCGTTCCACCGCGATGTCCTGATAGTAACGCCCCGGGTGCGAACCGCCCTTGTCTTCAAACGGCACCGCCGAGAAGCGGTCCAACCATTCGTTTTCAACCGAATGCCGGAGGTTCCAGAGTTCCACGGGAGCGGGATAGCGGGACAGCTCGCCTTCCTTGCCCGTCTCCATGTCGATACCGTAGATGCCATGGCCGTTCGACGCGTACGCGAAGCGGAGGCACAGTTTGCCAGCGTAGTTCTTGGCCTGCGCCACGCCTTCTGTCAGCGCCTTGTCGTATGCCTTGGCCTCCAGCACAGCGAGCTTGGTGTTGCGGTACTCCAGGATGTAGTCAGCGGTAAGCGCCTTGCCTCGTCGCCCCGGCCCCTCGAGCCTGCCGGGAGCTATCGCGTACTCGCGGCGCACACGGCTGCCCTCGACGACGCCCCACCCGGCCGCGGCAAGCTCAGGATCGATATATTCGGCTCTGGTCTCGGCTTCGTTCATCTATGCCTCGCTAATGGTTTTTTATTGATTCTACAAAATGATGGAAGCTGCGGGATCGTGCATTATCAATATTCAAGTATTGTGCGATGGCACGAGAGCCATATACTTTTTGATACGCTGGAACCAGCCGTTTCAACTCGCTGGAAGGACTCTCGATTTTATCAGGATTACGGAACTTGTTCTCCATCTGCCGAGAGGCTACATGCGGTACATTGAATGCGCGTGAGACTGCCGACAGATCTGCCAGGTACCAGCTTTCAAGTTCCCGGCAGGCTATGCGGACGCAGGCTCCAGGTCTCTTGGCTGCTCGACATTTTGATAAGAGTCGTTCTTTGATTGCGATGCAATCTCCTGAATCTTGATCACGCAGTATGATGAAACGTGCTTCTGGATTGAGATAGGACTTTAACTTGCGCTCCATCTGCTTTTCCAGGTCTTGTTTACCTTCAAATACAATGAAGCGCGTCAAGAAAGACTCAGAATTGACCAGTCGAGGAAGTAATCCTTCAATCAAAGCCTTGGCGGAAGCTTCCTCAAGAAGAAACACCAGCTCCCTCACGAAGGATCGGCCCCTTCGAAGAATCCCTGGCGCCACAAGTAGCCCAGCTTGTCCCCGTCCTGCATGTATGCCTTGATCTGCTTATCCTGCGAGGCCCGTTTCACTTCGGTATATCCATCTTTCTTTACGAACCAGAACACTTCTTCCAGTTCACAGGCGTTCAGGAAATCAGGCGAATGGGTAGAAACGAACACCTGCCCGCCCTTCTCAGAATACTCACGGAACTCCTCGGCCAGCTCGGTGAGCAGCTTCGGGTACAACTGGTTTTCTGGTTCTTCCACGCACAGCAAGGGGTGCGGCTTGGGGTCAAGGAGCAGCACCAGGTAGGCGAACATCTTGATGGTACCATCCGAGACATGACGGGCGAGGAACGGATCGATGAATGCGCTGTCTTTGAAGCGCAGCAGGACCCTGCCTTCCTCGGTGATCTTTGAATCGACATCAATGATGCCCGGGACACGCTGCTTGAGCTTGTTCGTGATCTTCCTGAACACATCAGGATGTTGCTTGAAAAGGTACTCCGTAACCTGTGCCAGGTTTTCACCCTCGCGTGACAGGTGTTCTGCATACTGGGCTTCCCGTTCCACACGGGCCAGATTGATATGAAAGTCGGAAATGTGCCAGCTTTCCAACAACTCGCCCAGGGCCTTGCTGGCCGGGAACTTCTCGAACTGGGCCAGCCCTTTGAGAGCCAGAATGTCAGGAGAACGCAACTCATGGTCCTCGCGCTTGAGCTCAGTCTGTTCTGTTACTTCATCCGGCTCGTTGATGACCGCCTGGCCCTTGCCGCGTGAAAACTCCAGGAAGCGCCACGGCCTGCCCTTGCTGCCCCTCCGGTATTGAAGGATCTCCTTCTCGACGATAGCCTTGCCGTTTTCTTCGCTTATGACGAGCTGGTACGTAACCAACGGTGAAGATGGGCTCTCCCTGAACTTCAGTTCAATTTCAATGGGGCCTTCAGATCCGCGGCTACGGACCTCCTGGAAGCCCCTGCTGCCGCCCTGCTTGGCAAGGGCGACCTGCACGTTGTCAACGAGCGCATCCTTGAGGAAGCTGAACACGTTGAACATCGTCGTCTTGCCCGTGCCGTTGGCCCCGACGAACACGCACATGCGCGGAATATCGACGATCTCCACATCCCTGAAGGCCTTGAAGTTCTTGAGCCTGATACCTTCTATCTTCATTG
>CAXZAJ010000036.1:0-17661 GCA_964293355.1 uncultured bacterium | reverse complement strand
GCGTTGATCACGTAGTTCCCACCTGCCCAGCAGATCCGCACACCAGCGTAGCCGCCCAACTCGTCGGCATCCAGCAGGCTTATGGGCAGCCCCGTCTCCAGTGACAACAGGTTATTGCAGACCACCGGACCGTTGATCGACGGGAACCGCCCCTCTCGGGCCGCCTGAGCCAGATACTCGGAGGCCGGTTTCTGCCGGCCGGCGGGCTTGAAGCCCCCGGCGCGAAGCATCCCGCGCACCGGCTCCTTGATGCCGGCGGGCGGAAAATCCTCCCCCGCGCGGCGCGCCGCCAGGTCTGCCAGCGCCTCCGCCAGAGCCGCGGGTGACGGCCCGATATCGTCGAGCTCGGCCGTTATCATGCAGACCAGGGCTCCGGAGAGCCGTGCGTCGTTTTCCTTGCGTACCGTCACTGAATCAATCATAATTTTAGACGGTATCATGAAGAGCACGGCGCGGCAAGCGATGGCCCCGCGGGCATCTTTTGAAGCGCCGGCGTGTAGCAATGTAATTGGATCCACTCCAGGAGGATACGATTATGATGCGCCTGTACGCTGCACTTGTTTTCTTGGTGGTGGTGGGCTACTCAGCCGGCGCACAGGACCGGATCGCCGTACTCGACACCGAGCTACCCAAGGGAATGGACACCAAAGTGGTCATTCCAATAACAGAAAAACTGATGGAAGAATTCGTCAGGTCAAAAAAATTCACTGTCGTCGACCGATCCTTCATAGCCAAGACACTCTCGGAACTGGAGTTCAGCACCTCGGACCTGACGAGCGGCGACACCGACAAGCTGGCCACCATAGGCGGCTTTCTCAAGGCCACATACATCGTCGTTTCCACCGTACAACTGCTGGACCGGACCTTCTTCCTGTCGGCCAAGATGATAGAAGTCAAAACGGGCATCATCAGCGCCCAGGCCTCGGTAAACCGCGACGGCCCCGTTTCGGTACTCATCGACATGGCGGGAGAACTGGGCCGCAAGCTCGTTGCCGCCGCACTGGGCCAGGAATTACAGCCCGATACCCGTACAGCGACTCAGCAGACCGGTACGAGTTCCGCCAGACAACCCCGGGAGCCGCCAGCCCGTAGCGAACGTTTCTCCACCATTTCAGCCGACTTTGGAACCGGTGCATTCATTGGCACTTCCGGTCTATCATACGGGGTGTCGACCATGTTTCCATCAGGACTCTTCTACATCTCCGGCGGCGCGGAACTCATAGATACCTATGATTCAGACAATTCATTTGAGTATTACTACACTGACTTTGATATCTTTCTTGGGGCTGGTGTAAACTTCATACTGGGGCCTGTTCAGATCTACGCCGGCCCCAGAGTTAGTTATACAGCTATAACTTTATCAATTTATGATTACTATTTGAATGAAGATTATTCTTCCTATAGCGGTATCGGGTATGGATTTGAACTCGGTGCAGATATTCGAATAGGGCCGTTTGCAATAGGTGGCAGGTACTCATCACTTTGGGGAGATGTGGAATATGAGTATGACTATAGCTCATACCCATTCGACAATGGCGCGCTGATGCTCAGGCTGAGCTGGGCGTTCTAGGGAGTACCGGTCTAGTCGATGACTATCGTGGCGAACATGCCCTCCGGCACCGTTATCTTCCAGTCTGGTCTGGCCGAGGGGTCGCCCAGGGTCATGAAGGCGTTGGAGTAGGCACCGCCGTACATCGTCGAAAGCGTGTCAGCTGTGTAGACATACACTTCGTTCTGATACATATCGATAACTTTGTCATTGTCGCTGTCGAGTCCCAGAGAATAATTCCAGACATTTATCGCTCCCAGATTATAGCTCACTCCATCCAGAATGGAAGAAAAGGCGCCGTAGCGATAATACTCTGGCGCCTCTGCTGAATCCGACAAGAGCACGGCGACACCCCAGCGACGCAGCAGATTTTCAATCGACTCTTCCCGACCGGAAAAAGCTTCAGTAGCTGTAACGATGGAATTGACGCCCGCGAATGATGATTGCACAACGCTGCGTATGAATGAAGCGCCGCCATAATTTCTGGTCAGGTACGCTCCAAACGCATAGGCTGCGGCATAACTCGCATATATATCCACACCACCCCAATCCGCCAGCGAGATATCGGGAGAGTAAATGAAATCGGGTAACCGACCAGCTGTATTACGTTCAGCGCCTGCCGTCGATAGCATCGGATCAACACCGCGCGGCCCCGGCACGCCCATCTTGTCGGCGATAAGGTCCTCAACCTGCATTGAACACAGTTCGTCGATCCAAGTGGGTTCGTAATAAAGATCTGCTTTAGCAACAACTCCCTTCTGGTAGAAGTGGATGAGGTGCTGAAACTCGTGGGCCAGGGTGGAAAATATTTCTTGTGGCCAATAATCCTTGGGATCCCAGCTTGCAGTATTTTCACCGCCAGCCCCATCAGCTGAGGCGAACATAACAGCATCAATGGCAAACATGACACGCTCGTTAGAACCGCTGGCACCAGCGACCAGATCAGTCCAATCAAAATATCCGACGACTCCACCTGAGTCGGTATTCTGCTCATAGATGTCCGCGATCAGGATGGTAACATTATCACTTTTTTCTATTGTAGGAAAACTTCGGCCCTTATTGATGAATGATGAACTATCCCCCCACTCATCACCGAGCAGATTGGTTACCCATGCATAAATCGATTCAGAAGGATTGTCTGAAACTGGATCAACATTGGATATGCCAAAAAAAGCTTTTGCCATTTTTTCAACCATTATCTCTGTAACTTGATTGATCTTGGTCGGATCACCCTCCCAGCAATCATCAGCAACCCATATGCTGAGTGATCGAATGCGATTTGTCCCGAATTGAATTCCTTTTCGCTCGAAGCGGCACGTGGTATCAATGATTGAAGAGTAATAATCAGGGTTTTCCACTGTACCCAAATCTACAATGACCTTGAACTTGCTCGTGTCATTAAGATTGTCATCTGCTGGAATATCCCCCGCCCACGACAAACTGCGCGATGAGGCTGGTTCGATACGCTCCAAGCTTTCTCTGAATTTTTTACGGCGTGCTTCGGATGCATGTTCAGCTGCGCCTCGGTTTCTGTCAGCTGAAATTGATGGGACTACAGATCGAATTGTACGATATTCAGCAGCAACAGGAGGGGCAAGATCGTCATCATACCCCGTCGTAAACACCACGTACGCCTTGCGGCCCGGGTCGGTGGCGTACAGGCTCAGGTCTATTTCACCGCCCACGGGTTCCATGAAGCGGATAAAGGCCGCGCCGGAATCTTCGGGGCTTGCCAGGCCGCCGAATACATCGCAGGACATGACGGTGAGCGACGTTGCCATAAACACGATGAACACGCAGCCCAGGTATTTGCGGAGGTTCATCGGGCTGTCCTTTTTTCAAGATGCAAGGTGACGAAAATATCTGCTGAAGCCTGCCAGGCCCGCACGCTGTCTACGATGCCGGTGGGCCAGACGCCAAGGGCGAATCCGGCGGCCGGGGTTGCGCTGAGCGTGCCCAAGGCCAGTCTTGGGCCGAGGCCCAGGCTTGCCTCGAGGTAGCCTCCCAGTATCGGGAACAGCCCCGCGCTGATGTCGTACGCAACCGTAAGGCCCGCGCCGCCCTGGCTCGTGGCCTGGCTGATGCCGCTTGCGGGAGCCAGGACTGAAGCCCCGGCACCAAAGCGCCAGGCGTCGAGTTCAAAGCCCAGGCCGAGCCTGAGCCCCGCGGCCCAGAGTGCAAGCCAGGTGCTGGCGCTGATTTCAGGTGCCCAGAACGCATATCCAAGGCGCCTTGCTTCAAGCCCGGCACTGGCTCGCAGGGGGCCGGCCAGCTCCATGTTGATACCGACCCCGACGGCCGCGCCGAAGACCGGGGCGTACAGGGCACCCGAGCCACCGAACTCCGCAAGAGCCGCGGGCAGGCCGCCGCCGAATGCCATCGCGGCCCCCGCACTACCGGTAAAGGCATACGCAAGATCCAGGGCGGCGGCAGGGGTCGCCATGACTACGGAGCAGAGTGCAACGGTCAAGAATTGCCTGTTCGTCATGTGCAGGATTCGCATTATTATTATGGATGATACAATAGTATGGACTTTTCGTCTTTACTCGATGACCACAGTCAGCAACGGCTTGACCCGCCACAAGAGGGCAGGATATACACATCGAGCCTTACCCGGACGCAGGCGCTTGTACGGCGCCGATGGTCCCCCCTACCACCACCCAGGAGCTTACATCACCATGGAAATGAAACGCGCAAACCCCGGTCCCTTGGGACTCGCCGGCTTCGGCATGACCACCATCCTCCTCAACCTGCACAACGCGGGCTACTTTCCCGTCAGCGCGGTCATCCTCGCCATGGGCATCTTCTACGGCGGCATCTCGCAGGTGATAGCCGGCATCATGGAATACAAGAACGGCAACACCTTCGGCATGCTCGCCTTTACGTCCTATGGCTTCTTCTGGATAAGCCTCGTAGCCACCTGGGTACTGCCCAAGCTCGGCATGGCAGATGCAACGCCCGCGAGCTTCATGGGCTGGTACCTCGCCGTCTGGGGTATCTTCTCCGTCTTCATGACCATAGGCACGCTCAAGTCGAGCAAGGTGCTCACGTTCGTGTTCGTGACACTGGACATCCTGTTCCTCCTCCTGGCGATAAGGGACTGGACCGGCAACGAGCTCATCGGCCACATCGCCGGCTTTGAAGGCATCGTCTGCGGCGCGGCGGCCCTCTATCTGGCTATGGCTGAAATGATCCACGAGAAGCTTGGATCAAAAGTCCTGCCGTTTTAAGCCCTAGTACTTCGAAGCTTGTGTCTGCTAGTCAAACGGTACGATCCATGTGATTATGCCGTGCAGCAACAAGCTTCGAGGAACCAATGAAGAGATTCGATACGACGGTCAGGTCGCTGCGACCCGTAGCTCAGGGCTACTACGAGCTGCGGTTCGAGTGGCCTGCCGCAACCGCTAACCAGGCCGATGATGCTCCAGCCCCCGGTCGCTTCCTGACCATCCGCGCCGGCGGCCGCTACGACCCCGCGCTCAGGCGCCCTTTCGCCTTTTCAGGCTACTCATCAGATCCCGCATCCGCCGGCTTCGGCGCTGAAGCTTCCATCATATTCCAGCTACGCGGACGCGGCACGGCGCACCTCGCGGCGCTGAAACCAGGTGACGCGCTGGATGTGCTCGGGCCGCTTGGCAAGGGCTTCGGCAAGCCGGCGCGCGGCAGCCGGCCGGTACTGGTCGCGGGCGGCATAGGCCTTGGGCCGATGCTGTACCTGGCGCACGCGCTGGCGGCCGATGCCGCCGCAGGGCTCTGCGAAGCACCCGTATTCGTGATTGGCGTGCGGACCGCTGGATTCGTGCCTCAGGTGGACCTGCCCGCAGGCACGGTAATCTGCACCGATGACGGCTCGGCCGGGTTCAAGGGCACCGCGACCGACTATCTGGCCAGTTTTGACCCAGGATTGCCCCCAACATTCTACGCCTGCGGACCGGCGCTCATGATGGCGGCGGTGGACAGACTGGCGCAAACGCGCCGGTCGCCGTACGAGGCGGCTACCGAGCAGTGGATGGCCTGCGGCGTTGGCGCCTGCGCCGGTTGCGCGGTCCGCCTCAAGTCAGGCGCCTATGCGCGCGCCTGCGTTGACGGGCCAGTACTCGACGGCAGCCTCGTGGACTGGGAGGCCGGACGATGAAAAACGCACCTGAACAACTCGACATGAGCGTACGCATCGGGGAACTGGAGTTGCCGAACCCGGTAGGAGTCGCCAGCGGCACCTTCGGCTACGGCGAGGAATACGCGCCGTTGCTGGACTTGAGCCAGCTGGGGGCGCTGTATACCAAAGCGGTGGCCCCCGAATACCGGGCGGGCAACCCCGCGCCCAGGCTCGTCGACACCCCGGCGGGCATGCTCAACTCCATCGGGCTCGCCAATCCGGGCCTCGACGCCTTCATCGCTGAAAAACTGCCGGGACTCAAGGCCCGGCGCTGCCCGGTCATCGTCAACGTGGCTGGCAAGACCGAGGACGACTATGTAGAGGTGCTGGAACGGCTTGAGGCTGAAGAGGGCATCGCCGGCTACGAGATCAACGTCAGTTGCCCCAACGTGGCGCACGGCGGGCTGGCCTTCGGCACCGAGCCGGCCCAGGTGGAGCGCCTGACGCGCCGGCTCCGCGACTCGCTCGCAAACCGGGCCGGCGGTTCTGGTCGGCGCCCACTGATTGTCAAATTGTCGCCTAATGTTACTGACATTACCATCATCGCCAAGGCCGCTGAAGCAGGCGGTGCCGATGCGCTCTCGTGCATCAACACGCTCGTCGGCATGGTCATAGACACGAAGGCTAAACGGCCCGTGCTGGCCATGAAAACCGGCGGACTGTCCGGCCCTGCCATCAGGCCGGTCGGGGTCGCCATGGTCTACAAGGCCAGCCGCGCCGTTTCCATTCCTGTTATCGGCCTTGGCGGCATAACCGACGCGGACGACGCGCTCCAGTACCTCCTCGCCGGAGCCGTCGCCATACAGGTGGGCACGGCCCTCTTCTCCCGCCCTGAGGCTCCCCTGGATATACTGGCTGGCATCCGCGCCTTCATGGAACGCGAGCATATCTCACGGGTGACTGAAATCAGGTTAAATTTAACCTGAACTTTTTTTATCTATATTCATGTGGTATAGTTTTGGCGACTCTATAAGGATCTTGAGGAGCCGCACCATTATAAAACTGCGTACCCGGATTTTCCTGTTCCTGTTCCTCGCCGTGGTACCCGCGGTAGCGTTGTTCCAGGCGTGGGGTACGCTGGGCACGTGGAGATCGCTCAGCGAGGCATCTGAATTCTTCTTCCAGCGGCTTGCCACGGAGCGCGCGGCCGAACTCTCCTCCGAGCTGTCTTCTGCTGCCCGTTCCGCTGTATTTCTGGCAGACGCGTTGACCGAAACAAAGCGTGCCGGCAAGCCTGACCGGAGCTACCCGCAGGCCCTGTTTTACCGGTTTCTGGAGCGGAATCCAGGCTATTTTGGTGTATGGGCGCATTTTGAACCCGACGCATGGGACGGCAAGGACGCAGCCTTTGCCAACACTGAAGGCTACGACGAGACTGGCGGATATTCACCCTGGGTCTACCGCGAGGGCGAGGAATTGATTTCCGAACTGGCATTCTGGGGCGAAGAATACTATGAATTCCCGTATTACGCCGAAGCCAGGGCCAAGGGCTCAGCGGTTGTCATGGAACCCTACCAGGATGACGATGAAGCCGAAACGCTGATGACAACGATTTCAGTTCCGCTTTTTTCGGCTGATGGATCGCTTTTTGGCGTAGTGGGTACCGATATAGGGCTGGACTACCTTTCCGGCATCGTTGACGGTATCGTAGGCGGCGGTACAGGCTGGGCGGCTCTCGTCTCAAGGCAGGGCACCGTGCTGGCGCACAGTAATCCTGAACTGGTGCTGAGCACGTTCAAGGATACGTACGGCGACGAAACGGCGCAAGCCATACTCGCGATGGGTGACGACGAAGCGGACGGCCTCTCGGCGGCCTCTGGAGCGGATGGCGAATGGTCCAATCCGGCGGCCGAGGTTGAACCGATACATATTCCATCCGCGGACGGTACATCAGAACAGCTCGTGCTCTCAGTACCGGTGGACATCGGGGGGCTGGACGTCTGGCGCCTCGTCGTTGCTATTTCAGTGTCGGAGATTACGGCTCCAGCCAATGCCGCCGCCTGGAACCAGGCCATCCTGGCCGCGATCCTGATTACCTTGCTGCTGGTGTCTTCCATTATTGTGGCTGCGATGATAACCAGGCCGGTCACGAGACTCGCCCAGACCTTTGGCCGCATGGCCCAGGGTAACTTCTCCGAGATCATAGTATCCAAGAGAAAGGACGAAATAGGTGCGCTGAACGCAGGTTGCAATGCCGTGGGCCAGAGTGTTTCAGCCATCGTCCACACCCTGAGGGAATCCACCGCCGAACTCGAGCACGATGCGCAGTCACTCCTGGACGCCACAGGCAGGACAGAAACCTCGGTAACGGCGATCTCGGGTCGCATCGCGCAGATGAAGGAGCTGGTTTCCGATGAGGACGAGCGACTCAAGGCTTCTTCGTCGGCACTGGGCCAGATCATCAAGGAAGTAAAAGCTCTCGCGAGCCTGGCAGACGAACAGGCGCAAGCGATCAGCGGTTCCCGCACCTCGGTGGATACGCTCGCGTCACGCATATCTGCCTCGGCAGAGGCCATGGATACCATGTCGCACGCGTTCTCGGGCCTCACCGAAGCATCAGACGCCGGTTCCGAGACCATAGCCCAGGTACGCGAGCTGTCTGACGATGTGCTCAAAAAGTCGGAGAGCCTCTCGGAGGCCAGTGACGTGATCACGAGCATTGCGGGTCAGACCAACCTGCTGGCCATGAACGCCGCCATCGAGGCAGCGCATGCAGGCGATGCGGGTAAGGGCTTTGCGGTGGTGGCAGACGAGATACGCAAGCTGGCTGAGTCCACGGCCGAGCGTTCAGGCGAGATAGACCGCACTTTAATCGATGTAAAGGCGACCATAATTGCCATGCGCAGCCAGTCGGGAGCCGCTGAAACCTCCTTTTCAACGATGCGTGACCTCATCAGGGACGCGGGAGTTCTGAAGGAACGCATCCGCGCGGCTATGGCCGACGAACGAAGCGAGAGCGTACAGGTGGTTTCCGGGCTCGATACGATGTCGTCACTGTCGGAACGGGTCCGCGATGGAGCCGCCGGCATCCGCAAGGCCAGCATGGCCATAGCCGGCGACGTGGGAAACATCACCGATCTGAGCGCTCGCGTCAGCGCTCTTGCCGGAGAAGTCGTAGCTGAAGCGGACGGGCTGGCCTCGGTGTCCGCCGTGCTCGGCGAAGGCGCCGCCCGCAACAGCGAACAGGCCGCCCGCGCCATGACCAATGCGTCACGGTTTACCATCAGGGAAGCCTGATTTAACCATTCTTTAACACACGACTCACGCAAGATCAATAACGCTCCTGTAGTTTCTTCCACGAAGATCATTCTGGGAGGAACCATGAAGAAGACAGCATTGGTCATAGCGCTCGTACTGGCCACGGCCAGCAGTTTCGCGCAGGGAAAATTCACCTGGATCTCCGCCAAGAGCGATGATCCAGACAAGATGCTCCCCGGCATCGTCCCGTCCAGGGTCACGGGCACCATCATCTCGGCCGGCAGTTCCACCGTGTACCCGGTATCGGAAGTCATCGCCAGCATGTTCAAGGAAGACGGCTTTTCCGGGCAGGTAACAATCGACTCCATCGGCTCGGGTGCCGGCTTCGAGCGTTTCGCCAAGACAGGCGAAACCGACATCTCCAACGCGTCCGTCGCGATCGGCGCCAAGCAGATCGACTGGGCCAAGGCCATAGGCAGGAATCCGCTCGAGTTCAGGCTCGGCACCGACGCCCTCGCCGTGGTCGTCAGCAAGAAGAACACTTTTGCCAAGGACATAACCCAGGCCGAGCTCGCGCTGGCCTTCTCCACCGCCACCCTGTGGTCCGACGTCAGGGCTTCATGGCCCAAGAAGGAAATCAAGCGCTTCAGCCCCGGTACCGACTCGGGCACCTTCAGCTACTTCGTCGAGCACCTGTTCAAGAAGAAGGCCGATCCCCTTCTTGGCGCGAAGAACCTTCAGCTGTCTGAAGACGACAACGTGCTGGTACGCGGCGTGTCAGACGACATCTACGCCATCGGCTACTTCGGTTTCGCCTACTACATCGAGAACAAGGCCAAGCTCAACATCCTGTCCATAGACGGGGTTGAAGCCAACGCCGCCAACGTCGACAAGGGAACCTACCCCCTAGCCAGGCCGATCTTCATCTATAGCGACGCCAAGATCATGAACGACAAGCCCCAGGTGGCCGCGTTCATCGCCTACTACCTGACCTACGTTCCCGAAGCCCTCAAGGAGGTCGGCTACTTCCCCGCTCCGGCAGCCGCATCCAGGGCCGCCAAGCAGAACTGGCTTGACGCCTTAAAGGGCCGGTACTAAAACTCAGTATCGAATATCAAGAATACCACGGGGGCACGGAGACACGGAGAGAACTTCGTGTTTACGTGCCTCAATGGCGATTCATGGCTGACCAAGTTTCTGCAGGAAAGCGAGTGCGATGAAACACGGTACGATCGGTTCATACCCGGAGGAGCGGCTCGGCCGCCTCTCGTTCCGCCGCGCGCCGCGGCCCACGGAGCGTTTGATACAAGGTTTTTTGTTCTTCTGCGCTGCCGTTTCAATACTGACGACGGCGGGTATCATGGTGGTGCTCGGCACGGAATCGGCTGGCTTCTTCAAGGAAGTCAGCCTTCTTGAATTCTTCACCGGCACGGAATGGCAACCGTCAATAGGCAAGTTCGGCATAGCGCCGCTGTTCGTCGCCACGCTGACGACCAGCCTCACCGCCATGGCGGTGGCCCTGCCCCTGGGCCTCGCGGTAGCTATATACCTGGCAGAGTACGCCCGCCCCAAGGTACGCGAGACGCTGAAGCCGGTACTCGAGGTGCTGGCCGGCGTTCCCACCGTGGCCTACGGCTACTTCGCGCTTACCGTGGTTACGCCGTTCCTGCGCAACCTGCTGGGCCAGGAAAACGTCGAGGTGTACAACACGCTCTCGGCTGGCCTCGTGATGGGCGTTCTGATTCTGCCGTTGATCAGCTCCATGTGCGAAGACGCGCTCTCGTCGGTTCCAGGCAGCCTCCGAGAGGCGGCTTACGCGATGGGCGCCACCAAGCTCGAGACGAGCGTCAAGATCATCGTGCCGGCAGCCTTCTCCGGCATAGCCGCCGCGTTCATACTGGGGCTTTCCAGGGCGGTCGGCGAGACGATGATCGTGGCGCTTGCGGCAGGAGCCGGCCCGAGGCTCACGCTCAACCCGCTCAGGTCAGCAGAAACCATGACCGGCCACATCGTCCGCATCTCAGGCGGAGACTTGTCCTACGACTCGATGGACTACCGGAGCCTCTTTGCCATAGCGCTCGTACTATTCGTTTCAACATTGTTCCTCAACATCCTGTCCAGGAGCATCGTCAAAAAGTACCGCGAGGTGTACGAATGAGCCAGTCCTTCAACCAGAACCTGCGTGCGAGGCACCGCAGCGGAGCCCGGTGGCAGGCGGCCTTCGCACTGGCAACCATCCTGGCCATAGCGTTCCTGGCTACCCTGGTACTGACCATCGTTGACGACGCGTTCGGCTGGGTCATCATGGTGGATGAAACCGACCGCAGGGAACTCGCGCGGGATGGTGCTACCCTCGACGAACAGGATACCGCCCAGTTGCTGGCGACCATCGACGAGCACCTGTCGCCCCGCCGGTACCGCGCCCTCGAACGCGAACTCCCCTTTGCCGATCGAGCCAAAGACAACCTGTACGCGCTCGTCCTGGCCGAGATAGTAAAGCCTGAAATTGCCGAGACGTTCACGCTCTTCGATTCGCTCCTGTCGGCTTCCAGGATACGGGCTCACGCCGCCTCCGAGTATCCAGAAGGCACGCTGGTGTTCCGCTCCTGGGTCAACCCCCGGTTCCTCTCGGCGCCGCAATCAGCCGTGCCGCTGGCGGCCGGTATCAAGACGGCCATACTCGGCACCCTGATGACCATACTCATAACCTTGGCATTCGCGTTTCCCGTAGGCATAGGCGCGGCCATCTGGCTTGAAGAATACGCCAAGGACAGCTGGCTGACACGGGCCATTCAGGTGAACATCTATAACCTGGCGGGCGTTCCCTCCATCATATACGGCATGCTCGGCCTGGCCGTCTTCGTCAGGGGACTGGAGCCGATAACCTCGGGAGCGGTCTTCGGGGCCTCAGCCGGAGGCGATGTATCCAACGGCCGGACCATACTCTCGGCAGGTCTGACGCTAGCCGTACTGATCCTGCCTGTCATCATCATCAACGCGCAGGAAGCCCTCAAGGCGGTGCCGGGCACGCTCAGGCAGTCCAGCCTCGCCGTCGGGGCCACCAAGTGGCAGACCATACGCCACCACGTGCTGCCTGCCAGCTTCGACCGCATACTCACGGGTACTGTGCTGGCCATCTCCCGCGCGATTGGCGAAACGGCGCCCCTCGTGGTCATCGGCGCGTCCACCTTCCTGACCCAGGATCCCACGTCGATATTCTCCAAGTTCACCACCTTGCCCATCCAGATTTACCAGTGGACCTCGCGCCCCCAGGCCGAGTTCAGGCATCTGGCGGCCGCGGCCATCGTCGTCTTGCTGGCACTGATGCTGTCGCTCAATTCATTCGCCATCGTAGCGCGCAACAAAATGCGCAAGCAGAAGAGGTTCTGAAGATGAAGCAAGCCCCCTCCACAGACCGTTTCGAGGTAGCGCTGGGTTCGGAGGAATCCGCCTACGCGCTCGAGACCCGGAACCTGAACATCTACTACGGCCAGTCGAGGGCCGTCAACGAACTTTCCATGGGATTCGACCGCCGCAAGGTTACCGCGATCATAGGCCCTTCGGGCTGCGGCAAGAGCACGGCGCTCCGCTCGTTCAACCGCATGAACGAGCTGATAGCCAGCGCGCGGACCGAGGGCGAGGTGCTGTTCCACGGCGTCAACGTCTACGACCCCGGGGTTGACCCCGTGCAGGTTCGCCGCTGGATAGGCATGGTATTCCAGAAGCCCAACCCGTTCTCCAAGAGCATCCACGAGAACATAGCCTGGGGTGCGCGCATCAACGGGTACACGGGTGACTTCGACGAACTGGTCGAGGACAGCCTCAAGCGCGTGGCGCTGTGGGACGAGGTCAAGGACAAACTCAAGGAAAGCGCCTATGCCCTGTCGGGCGGCCAGCAGCAGCGGCTGTGCATAGCCAGGGCCGTCGCGCTCAAGCCCGAGGTACTCCTCATGGACGAGCCGACGAGCGCTCTGGACCCCATCTCCACCGCCAAGATCGAGGATCTTCTCGACGAGCTCAAGAAGCAGTATACAATCATCATCGTGACGCATAACATGCAGCAGGCGGGCCGGGTCTCCGACCGCACGGCGTTCATGCTCACCGGTGACCTCGTTGAATACGCCGATACCAAGGAACTGTTTTTCAACCCCAAAGACGAACGCACCGAGAACTACATCTCGGGACGGTTCGGTTGAGACAAGGAGCCCCGACATGATGAGGATTCAATTCAACGAGGAGCTGGGCAGGCTCCACCACGATATACTGGCCATGGGTTCGCGGGTGGAAGAAGACCTCCGCAAGGCGTTGCTGGCGCTCAAGACCGGCGACATCGCGCTGGCCAACGAGGTCAAGGCCAGCGACCAGCTCGTCAACGCGCTGCAGCTCAAGATAGAAGACCAGGCCGCCATGCTCATTGCCACCCAGCAACCGGTGGCCAGGGACCTGCGGGAACTGGTCACCATTTTCAAGATCACCGACAACCTCGAGCGCATCGGCGACCATGCGGTGCATCTGGCCAAGACGGCAAAGCGGCTCTCCGACGACCCCTACCCCCGCCCGCTGGACAGGCTGGAGCGCATGGCCGCCGTAGACATCGCGATGGTACACGACGCGGTGGCCGCCTACCTGAACAAAGACGAGGCGCTGGCCCGCAAGGCCGCCGCCATGGACGACGAGGTGGACGCAGAGCACAAGGCCTTCATACAGGAGGTGCTCGCCTACCTGACCGAGAATCCTGGCAAGGCCCAGCAGGCCACCAAGCTCATAGCCACCTCGAGCTTCCTCGAGCGGCTCGGCGACCATGTAACCAACCTCTGCGAAGCCGTGGTGTTCATGGTTACCGGAGCCCATACCGAGCTCAACGAATAGGAGCCGCCCATGGCCAAGGCTGTAATCCTCGTGGTCGAGGACGATCCGGACATCCGCGAACTGCTGGCCTACACGCTGGGCAAGGAAGGCTACGAGATACTCCAGGCACCTTCCGGCGAGGCCGGTCTCAAAACCGTCCACGAAAAAAAGCCGGATCTGGTGCTGCTGGACGTCATGCTGCCGGGCATCGACGGGCTCGAGGTGCTCCGCAAGATCAAGGCTGACCAGTCGTGCCGGTCGACGCCCGTAATACTGGCCAGCGCCAAGGGCGAGGAATCCGACGTGGTGGCCGGGCTCGAACTCGGGGCCGACGATTACGTGACCAAGCCCTTCAGCCCGCGGGTGCTCGTGGCCAGGGTCAGGACGGCGCTGCGCCGGTCGGAGACGGCAGGAGCCAGTACCGTCGAACAGGCGGACATCGTGGAATCCGGTGATTTCAGGCTGGATTCCAGCCGCCACGAACTGCGCGTTGGTGGCTTGCCCATAGACCTGTCGGCAACCGAATTCGCCATCCTGGAGCGGCTCGCCAGGTCTCCGGGCCGCGTGTTCACCCGCTCCCAGATCATAGACGGCGTCCATGGCCGCGATTACCCGGTAACGGACCGCTCGGTGGACGTGCAGGTGCTCTCCATACGCAAGAAGCTCGGAGACCGTGCCGACCTCGTGGAGACCATACGCGGCGTAGGCTACCGCTTCAAGGACGAGTGATGCGCAGGCCCCGGCTCGCCGTCAGGACCTTCGCCGTCATCATCGCGGTCTCCGCGCTTGCCATGATGGTGATGGCCGGCGCGTCGACCCTGTCGATGCGGAAGCTGTATTACGACGCGACACTCTCCAGCCTGCTCCAGACGGCCACGGCGCTTGGCAATGACGCAGCACGCGGCATTTTCCCGCTTGACCGGCCGGGCGACTTCTGCCGCAGGGTCGCCGCCGGTACAAGGCTGCGGGTGACCGTCATAGCCCCGGACGGCACTGTGCTCGGCGACTCGGGAACTTCTGCCGAGGCCATGGACAACCACGCCGGCCGGCCAGAAATAGCGTCTGCGCTCCGTGATCAGCCAGCAACGAGCATGCGCGGTTCGCCGACCCTCGGCGTAACGATGGCCTACGCGGCCGCTCCGATACGTGCGGACGGTGCGGTAATCGGCGTCGTCCGGGTAGCGATGGCGGCATCAGAACTGGGCACAGCCCTTGCTCCGTTCATCCTGACGTACGCGGCGGGAGCCGCGGCACCGGCCGCCGCCATGGGCCTCGCCAGCGCGCGCATAGGCGCCAGCGTCACAGGCCCCATGAGAGCGCTCGCTGACGCGGCCAGAGACTGGTCAGCCGGCAGGCTGGAACGCCGCGTCAGGCGATTCGAGGATCCGGAACTGGGCCCGCTGGCCGATACCATGAACGCCATGGCAGCCGAGCTTGCCGGCAGGGTCGTGGCCATGGAACGCCAGCAACATGAACTGGCCGCGATACTCGACGGCATGGGCGAGGCTGTACTGTCCACCGACGCCGATTTTGTCATCAGGCTTGCGAATCCACGGGCAAAATTCCTGCTCGGGCGAAGCGGTTCCACGCAGCCGTTTATAGGTTTGAGCCTCCTACAGGCCACGGGAACCGTCGCGCTGGATGGGCTGGCCAGACGATGCGCGATCAGCGGACATCGCGAGGAATCAGAAATAATCCTGTATGGCAACGAAACCCGCCATATCCTGGCCAACGCTGAACCTATATCGCTTGAAGGCGGCCGCGGCGGTGTCGTACTGGTGCTCAACGACATCACCAGGCTCAAACGCCTCGAGCGAGTGCGCAAGGACTTCGTCGCCAATGTCTCGCACGAACTGCGCACCCCCATCACGCTTATAAAAGGCTTCGCTGAAACGCTCGAGGATGTGGACGATCCGGCTGAAGCCCGCCATTTCCTGGGCATAGTAAAGCGGCACGCCGACCGCATGAGCGCCATCGTGGAGGATCTCCTCTCACTGGCCAGGCTGGAAGGCCCGGAGCAGGGTACCATGCGGACCGACCGGGTAGACGCAGCCCGCCTGCTCGATCACGCCGTGGAGTCGCTCGGCAGGGGGCCCCAGGACAAAGCTGTTTCCATCACGACAACCTGCGAAGCCGGATTGACGGTACGCGCCAACGAAGGCCTCCTGGAGCAGGCGCTGGTCAACCTGCTTGACAACGCAGTCAAATACGGGCCCGGCGGAGCTACCATACGCGCTGAAGCGGCTGCCGATGCGGGGTTCGCCCGTTTCTCCATAATCGACGAAGGGCCGGGCATCCCCGCCCGCGACCTTGGCCGGCTGTTCGAGCGCTTCTACCGCGTAGACCGCGCTCGCAGCCGTGAACTGGGCGGCACGGGCCTCGGACTGGCCATAGTCAAGCACATCGCGCTGGCTCACGGCGGTGATGCCTCGGTTACCAGCAGGGAAGGCTCGGGCAGCTCGTTCGTACTACGCATACCGCTCTGGATTCCCGACAGCCCCGACGTCCCTGACGGCCCCGACAGCGTCCAGGCCGGGCCGTCCCTGGACGAAACGGACACGCAGAGCACGTAACCGCCCCCCAGCCAGCGTCTGACAGTACCAAGCGGCAATTCCACGCTTGTGGCGCCTGATTCATCCGGTACCGCGGGCTTGCCCCAAGGGCTGTCGGATACCAGCGGACCGGCAAGCCCGGATACGCTCACGGCCACCCTGAGCGGAGCCTTCAGGTGATCCACCCTGAACCTGCGCTCTGCCACGATGACAGCCAGCGTGGCCGGAGCCAGATCCCAGGGGTCGTCGAGCCTGGCTTCAGCCTCCAACCCGAAGTGCTGGAAGTCAAAACCGCCGTGCCTCACACCAGCCTGGTAAAAAACCGCCGCAAGACTCGCCGCGTAACCGCCGGCAGCGTCCAAGGCCAGTGTACCGTCTGAGGCCAGCCCCTGCGGCCAGACAGCACCGAACGGCAGGCTCCTGTCATCGCCAAAGACAGCCCGGCATACCACCGCGGCTTCAGAGCCACGCGGCAGCACAAGCTCCACAACCTGTCCTGGCCGTACCGTAGCCGGACCGCCGGAAGCGCCTGCAGAGACCCAGGACAGCTCCCAGGCAACCGCCTCCGTCCAATGCGGCGGGAACGCAGGAATCATCACGGCAACATGCATGCCGGAACCCGAGGGCAACCCCGGGGGCTGGGCGCAAGCGCCCAGCATGACCGCGGTGCAGGCCAGCGCTGCCATGTACATGCAGCGGAGCCACTCATCATATCGTTCAATGCGTCGTTCCATGCATCAGCCACGCACGCAGGCGCATTCCCGCGTTCGATCCAACGCGATAGGAGCTTGCCTCCTGTGCGGTTTTATTCCATACTGAGCGGAAGATGGAAGACAGCACCGCCTACGCCAATCGTCTTGAGCAAGCCCTGCTTGCCAAGGTCGAGCAGATGGACAGTACCGAACTCAAGAAGCTCAAGGACGATTTCAAGCTCTATCAGTCCGCTTTTCAGGCCATTTACAACGTGCTCATCCGCAAGGGACTCATCTCGGAAGACCCGTACAAGTACGAGCTCAAAATTTCAGAGGTAACGACGCCGTCAGAGAGCCCTTTCGCCGAAAGCGACAAGCTCGACCAGATGTGCATCCGGCTGTCGCAGTTCGAGTCATACCTGGATTTCCTCAACAACTATTACCAGTTCAGCGTTGATTTCCTGACCATGGGCCGCATAAAACGGCTGGCGGCACTGACCAAATATTTCATGTTCACCCAGTTCTCTGAAACCAGTGCACACATGAACACCAAGTACTTCGCCGAGATAGTAGGACTCGTCAAGAAAGGAACCGACCCGCTCTCGACGGGCATCATCAACGAAGGACTCCTGCAGCTCGACAAGACCAGCCGCACCATATTCCAGA
>CAXZAJ010000035.1:0-17769 GCA_964293355.1 uncultured bacterium | reverse complement strand
AGCAATCGCTGTTCTGGCTTCAGGAAGAACAAACAACCTCAGGGGCGGCACCGACAAATACGCGCCAATAGCCTCTACCATTGAATCCTACAAGGCCAAGTACATCAACT
The DNA here is from genome assembly GCA_964293355.1 of uncultured bacterium. Taxonomy (GTDB): domain Bacteria; phylum Spirochaetota; class Spirochaetia; order Treponematales; family UBA12059; genus SZUA-370. Next base: position 17,659 of record CAXZAJ010000035.1, on the reverse strand, counting down.
CATTCTTCAGTAACCAGCAGACCAATGCCGAGACGGCTACCCAGCTCGCCTCCAGCTACGTCTACTTCGGCGACCACCTGGAATACCTCCGCTTCATAGACAAGATCAACGCAATCCAGCCTGATGACGTAGTCGCCGCAATCAAATCCTACATGATCGGTGCACCGATCACCTGGATAGTCGTCTCCGACCAAGCCACCCTGTCTAAAATAGACAAGACCAGATTCGACCGCTTCACCGGAACTGTTGACAAGCCGTAGTTACGATTTTGGCACAGAGCCACAGAAAAGAAGAGTTCAATATAGAGGAAGAATTTCGCACAGAGACACAGAGAAGACGAGGGGGAAAAGAAGAATCAAGAAGGAAAAAGGTTTTTAAGCTTCTTTTCCTTCTTCCGCATCTTCTCCGTGGCTCTATGCCCAAATTCCCTAATCTTTATCTTTTATCTTCTCCGTGGCCCTCTTTCCTTTTCTTACCTCATCTTCTCTGTGTCTCTGTGCTCCAAAATCCTATCCTACTATTCTATTCCTCCTCTTCTCTGTGCCTCTGTGCCTCTATGGTTCAAATTTCAGGCTAAGGCTAAGGCTCAGGTGAGGTCGGCGAAGGTGGCGTGGCTGGCTGCGGCGAGATCATCCGGGGACAGTATCATCTGCAGGCCGCGGGCACCGGCGCTGACAGAGATGGTGTCCCAGAGCTGGGCTGTTTCATCGGTGAATACGGGCAGAGGTTTTTTGATGGCAACAGGAGAGCAGCCGCCACGAACATAGCCGGTGAGCGGTTCAAGCTCACGGAGCGGCAGGGGTTCAACGGCCTTGTCGCCTGCCGCCTTTGCCGCTTTTTTTAGATCAACTTCAGAGGAGCCTGGCACGACGCACAGGAAAGGGCCGAGCTTTGCGCCCTTCACCGCGATGGTCTTGAAAACGCGATCCGGATCCATGCCAAGCTTTTCAGCCGCTGAGGTGGCGGAGAGGTCGTCTTCTGACCATGCGTATTCGAGTGTTTCAACGGTTATGCCGAGCGAGCGAACGATCCTGAGCGCGTTCGTCGTCATGAGCCAGCGGCCTACCGTTTATGCCGGAATACCCGGTAATTGATATTGGGGAAAATGTTGTTGCGCTTTTCAAGCTTGGTAAGCCATTCGGTGCCCACCGTGTTTGCGCAGAGCATTTCATAGATCCGGTTGAAGTTGGTCACCGCGTCCTCAATTTGTTTGCGCGCAAAGGAACCTGACTTTCCCGCACGCAACAAAAAGGGCCAGTCCGAGGCCTGGGCAAGCATGACCTCCCGTGCGGCCTGGTTGAGCACCCGCTCGCGCAAACCGCTTTCATTGGGAAAGCGCTCCGCGAGTTCGATCATGCGCTCGATCAACTTGAAAACATGACGGTAGATCCAGTCATTTGATTTTTCCAGCCAGATTCCACCATAGCCGCCATCGCCCCATGATGAATATTCTGGTACCGACTCAAAATTATCAGGATACGATCGCCTATATTCTGAAAGAGTTACGAACCGTAGGCCATCGGAGACTTGCGCCTTACGGAACACAGTTTCTATCCACTGCGGCCCCTCGAACCAGCCATGCCCAACCAGTTCAGCATCGTACGGCGCTACCATCAAGGGTGGGCGGTCATGCATATACACGGCAGCAGCCTTGGCCTGGGTGCTTCTGGAACGCAGGAATCGCTCAGCATGTTCTTCGACTCTGGCCGCGGCCAGTTCCGGTGAGTACGGTACCTTCTGGTCATTGCGGCCGGTTATTGCCCAGTATTTGAAGCCAGTAAACGTCCGGATCTGATTCTGCTCGATGTAGGGGCCAACATAGTCCAAAGGCAGGTCAAAGCCGATATCACGGTAAAAATCACGGTATGCGGGATCGGCTGGATAGCCGCTTGTTTCTGACCAGACATCATTGGTGGATGCTATGTCGCGTATGAACGTCGTGAATCCATTGGGGCATGAAACCGGAGCGTATGATCCATAGCGCGGAGTCGGATCACCGAGCAAGGCGCCCCTCGTCGAGACGATGCTGTACTGAAGGCCATACGCGCTCAGCGTCTCCTCGATGCCAGGATACCAGCCCAGCTGCGGCATCCAGAAGCCGGAGGGAGAACGACCGAATGCAGCCCGGAATGATACGACGGCGGACTCGACCTGTGCGGTCGTGGCTGCCTGGTAATTCCTGTAGATGGGCATGAACGCATTGGTAGCACCACTCGTCATAAGATCGATGCGACCCTTTTTATAGTAGAAATCAAGCGCGCCTAGGAGGTTGCCACCGTACAGCACGGTAAAATCCTCAAAATCCTTGAGGTAGAGGTTGTAATACATGGTTGCCAACGGGGCAAAATCAGGATTGCTGGCGCAACGGATCAGCTCCTTTTCAGCCAGTTCCAGCTGCATCTTGAGCCAGGCGGTATATCGGTTGCGAAGCAGGGCATCTCCGAGCATGGCCTCCAGGGTAGGGGAAAGCGCCAGACTGAGTTTCCAGGGCACCTTATCGGCTTCAAGCCGGGCAAAAACGCGAAGAAGAGGCAAATACGTTTCCGACAGTGATTCGAAGAGCCACCGTTCTTCAAGAAACCGAGGATAATCGGGTTGCCGAACAAACGGCAGGTGTGAGTTGAGTACGAGTGCTACGAGTCCGCTGTCCAAGGAAATCCTCCGTTACTCGTCAAAGCCGCCAAGGATGCGGGAAGGATGGCGCGTTGGTGCCTGCACAATTTCCAGAATCGCGAGGCCTGACAAGGCGGCCAGTTCGGCAGCGCCAGGATCAAGATCTGCAAGCGAATCAGACATTAACGCTCTTGGGGTTCTTATTACGGGTGAATGAGCCAACAGCCTTGATTTTGAACCAGTCTTGGCATACAGATCGACACGGTACGAGCGATCCTCTTCAGGCAAATGCAGATACCAGTGATCGTCATCTTCACCCACAGTCACCTCGAATGAGGCGGTAGCCTTGCCGTCATAACCTGGTTCCTTGATGACTCTCAGAAAAAGATGCGTAAATGAATCAGAAGCACGCAACTCATCCAGTTCCTCGTCACGCAGATCCCAGAATACAAAAGCCCAGGCCGGATCACGCGCGATGACATGCACGATCGTCTCGTTATACCTGCACACGATGCACGGGGCAGCGTCTATTGAAGCGTCAATCTCGTCGAGTTCAGAACCAGAGTACTTTTTTTCCTCGATATGGACTGCCGCATCACCAGCTGATTTGCGGTCTTCGTTGTCTTCCACAAAAGCCTCAAGAAGCGCCTCAACGACGAAAACCCTCTCAAGATCCGGAGGCAAGTCAAGGGCCATCTTCTCGGAGAGGGCATAGAGGGCATCTATGGATAAACCATTCAGTCGTTCAACATTCACGCTTTCATCATCCGAGAAACACCGTCGCCGTGTCAAGCCGTGCCAATAAACGCCGCATGGGCGATCTAATTCCCATCGCGGGGCTTGTCATCCGTGCCGCCGTGAATCACGGGGTCACCAGGGCTGGTAGGCGGTTTTCTTCGCCTGCGCCGCCGTGGCCGTTTTGGTTTCTGTTTTGGTTCAGGCGCGGTGAATACAGCATGAACCGCGGCTTCCACCTCTATTCGGGGCATCGTCAGCGGTGCAAGAAAATCCCGGGCTGCTTCAAGCGCATTACGGTATGCGTCCTGGGCATCTTCCGCGGGGATGGCTTGTGCTGCCGCAACCGTGTCCTTGAGGACGAAAGACAAGAGGGCTCCCAGCGTCTTGTCACCGGTTTCAGCCACGTACAGATCAAGCAGATCAAGCGATTCGCGCATTGAAGCAGCAGCAGAGGAGCCAGCAAGCAACCGTGTTCTGATTCCGGGCATGATGGCGGAAAGAAGACCAAATTGCTGCAGCGAATCAATGATCCGACGTGCGTTTCCTGAATACAGAATCTTCGTCGCTTCCTCGCCCAGACGGCTGACCGATGCTCCGGCAAGCAACGGAGCATGGCGCTTGATGGCCAGCCTGGTTAAAAACGGTATGGTAAAACCGGTAGCTTCCGCATATTTTACCGCGCGTATCATCCGGACCGGGTCCTCGATAAAAATGGTCTTGAGTGGAATTACCGGGACGATACGCTTGGCCCGCATATCCTTCAGACCGCCGACATAGTCCACCAACTTGCGGTCCAGAGGGTCGAAGTAGAGCGCGTTCATGGAAAAATCACGCCGCTTGGCATCATCGTCTATGGTGCCATAGGTATTGCCTACAGTTCCGTTTGCGATGGAACGGAAGGTAGATACTTCGTAGATCTGTTCGCCTACATACACATGTACCAGCCTGAACCGTTTGCCTATGATACGGCTTCGGTAAAACAGCTTCTTGATGCGCGGTGGTTCAGCATCGGTCACGATGTCGTAGTCTTTGGGTGCGCGGCCCAGTATCAGGTCACGGACCGCCCCTCCCACGATATAGGCTGAGTGTCCGGAGCGCCTGAGACGTTCTATGATCCTGACGGCGTCAGGATCAACGGCATCGGGATCGATGCCGTGCTCGCGTTCCGTATAGACTATGGCTTTTTTAACCGGTTTGCCATCCGGACCGTTCTGATATCGTACGAGCAAATTTTCCCCTGAAATCGATGTAGGTATTGGTCCGGGCAACCGTAGAACGACAACCCCGTGGAAAGACAACTATACTCCCTCCCCGGCCACGGTGGTCAAGGCCGGAGGAGCGGAGCAAGCCGGGCCGGAGTCAATTACAGGAGTTCAACCAGGCTATCACATCGGCTGTAGCTTCATCCCGGCACGTATCGTTGAGTACTTCATGCCGCCCCTCGGGGTAGAGCTTCTTGCTCAGCTTGACGATACCGAGCGACTTGTACCGATCATGAAGCCAGTCAAATGAACCTGTGGCTGCCCCGACGGGATCCTTTGCGCCTGCGAACAGGTAGAGAGGCAGATTTTTTGGAATCGCGGCCATGGTAGCAGGAGCATGAATCCAGGAGAGGCCATCGAGCAGATCCCTGAAAAATCCATAGGTGCATAAAAAACCGCACAAGGGACTGGCTACATACTTGTCTACTTCCACCGGATCACGGGAAAGCCAGTCAAACTTGGTCCGGGCAGGCTGGAACGCCTTGTTGAAGGCACCAAAGCTCATTGTATCCATCAGCGGAGCCTTGGCTTTTTGCCCCTTGAGCGCACAACCGAGTGCTGCAACAACCTTGCCGGCCTTTACCGTAATCCCGCCATCCCCCGCCGTTCCGCTCAGGATGGAGCCAGCCAGTGCTGGACCGTAGAACGCCACCTAGCCCTGGGACAGGAAAGAGCCCCAGGAATGTCCAAACAGGAACAGCTTCTTTCCAGGATTACCGGACGTGATGCGCACTGAGAGGCCATGGAGATCTTCCACCACACGGCGGAAACCGTCCTTGTCGGCGAGCCAACCCAGTTCGCCCTCGGAGGCGGTCTTGCCGTGGCCGCGATGATCCGGCGCCCAGACTTCATACCCGGCCTGCGTCAGCGACTCGGCGAACCTGGCATAGCGTGCCGCGTGTTCCGCCATTCCGTGCGCTACCAGCACGCAGGCCTTGGCGTCCGCTTCCGGACTCCAGTGGTAGACATGCACACTTTTACCATCGTCCGCTATAAAGGAGAATTCTTCTGTTTTCATGAAGGCAGTATACACCTGCCCTGCCTGTACCGCAAAGGGAAAGCAATGAACGATGTGCAACCGAGACTGAAATGACTATGTGAATTTCATATTCAAGTTTCAGGGGGAGCGTGCCGATAGTTGAAGAAGAGACGGATTTCGATCCTGCTGCGGCATTCCTGCCCTTCAGTTCGTACTCTACTCTACGATCATCGGCTCCGGCCAGAATAACTTGAGCGCGTACCGGCAGACGGAAGGTGCTCAAGCGGTCGCCAATCGGCGAAAGGAGAACATCAGGGCGACGGCAACAGGAACCACGATCGGTACGCGGGACATGGATGCCCCGCGCATAGACTCAAGGAGGAAGTCATGATCATTAACCACAACATCAGCGCTCTGTACGCAAACCGCCAGCTCGGCATCAACGGCCTCTCAACAGACAAGGGCATGGAGAAACTGGCATCAGGCATGCGCATCAACCGCGCAGGCGACGATGCTTCCGGACTCGCCGTCTCTGAAAAAATGCGCTCACAGATCCGCGGCCTCAATCAGGCCTCGAAGAATGCCGCAAACGGCGTTTCCTTCATCCAGACCACGGAAGGCTACATGCAGGAGAGCCAGGACATACTGCAGCGGCTCCGCGAGCTGTCCATCCAGGCCGCAAACGGCATCTACACGTCTGAAGACCGCATGCAGATCCAGGTAGAAGTCTCGCAGCTCGTGGACGAGATAGACCGCATAGCAAGCCATGCGCAGTTCAACGGCATGAACCTCCTGACCGGTCGTTTTGCCCGTGAAGACGGCGAAAACCTGGTAACCGGCTCCATGTGGTTCCACATCGGCGCCAACATGGACCAGCGTGAACGTGTGTTCATCGGCACCATGACCGCCAAGAGCCTTGGCGTAAAACAGATTTCCAGCGATGAAATCGTCTCGCTTTCCACCCCTGATGGTGCCAACAGGACCATTGGCGTCCTCGATGAAGCGCTCAAGAAGGTGAACAAGCAGCGGGCAGATCTTGGCGCATACCAGAACAGGCTCGAGCACGCGGTTCGCGGCATCGATATCGGCGCCGAGAACCTTCAGGCTGCCGAGAGCCGCATACGCGACACCGACATGGCCGCCGAAATGGTCAGTTACACCAAGGACCGCATACTCATCCAGGCTTCCAGCGCGATGCTTGCCCAGGCCAACCAGAAGACCGCTTCTGTCTTGCAGTTGCTCCAGTAAGGGGATATACTGTTTTTTGATCGGGCGGCGGGCTATACGGCACGCCGCCGTTGGTCGTTCTTTGACAAATACCCTCATGCGCATGCAGGCGGAGATGCCAGCCCCCCGAACGGGGACTGGTTTCCCCGCCGCGCGGGGCATGAACGGACGGGAACCGGCGCGATGAAATAAATTCCCGGCCCCGAAGCCATGCGCACGGGACTTGTGGCAAGGAATGCCGCTTGTTAGTCCTGCAAGGAGGGTCATATGATAATTAACCACAACATGAGCGCGATGTATTCCAACAGGTCGTTGGGCGTCACGCAGACCGATCTGAACAAGAATATGGAGAAGCTCGCTTCCGGTCAGCGGATCAACCGCGCCGGCGACGATGCTTCCGGCCTCGCGGTCTCTGAAAAGTTGCGCGGACAGGTTCGCGGCCTTAACCAGGCTCAGCGGAACATAGAGAACGGCGTATCTTTCATCCAGACCACGGAAGGCTACCTCCAGGAAACGCAGGACATCCTGCACCGCGTTCGCGAACTGGCAGTCCAGTCGTCAAACGGCATTTATACCGCCGAAGACCGCATGCAGATTCAGGTCGAAGTTTCGCAGCTGGTTGACGAGATCAACCGCATCGCGAGCCACGCCCAGTTCAACGGCATGAACATCATGACCGGACGATTCGGCAGGGAAGGCGGCCAGACCATGCAGCTGCAGGTCGGTGCCAACATGGACCAGAACGAGCGCGTATTCATCGGTACAATGACCGCCCAGGCCCTCGGGCTTCAGGGTGCGCAGGGAACGGCCGAGATGATTTCCATCTCCACGCCCGACAGCGCGAACGCAGCGATCGGCAACCTCGACGCGGCCCTTAAGTCGGTTTCAAAGCAGCGTGCCGACCTCGGCGCCTACCAGAACCGCTTCGAGATGGCTTCCAAGGGTGTCGCGATTGCCGCCGAGAACCTCCAGGCCGCCGAAAGCCGCATCCGCGACACGGACATGGCTTCGCAGATGGTCGATTACGTGAAGAACCAGATCCTGACTCAGGCAGGCGGAGCAATGCTCGCCCAGGCCAACACCAGGACCCAGTCAGTCATGCAGTTGTTGGGTTAAGAGAACCGTTCTGATTCCTGTAGCGGAGAGCTTCCTGGACGTCGTCTTTCCGCGACGGATTACATGCGACCGGAAGGGGGGGGATCGCGCCCTCCCCCCTTTCACTTTACAGAATAGCCAAGCAGCCAACACGTCAAAGCGTTGTGCCATGCGGCCAAACCGATAGGAGGAACGTATGTCTATGGACGTTTCCACCATTCAGACTCTCTCGATGGCGGCTGTAGCCCAGAAGCATGATATAGCCGTACCCAGGGTCAAGCCAGGCGACACCGTGAAAACGGAACCGCCCATTTCGACCGAGGCGATGCTCAGTGAACTGACTGAGGTGAGCGCTGCCATGAACACGCGCCTGTCTTTCAGCATCAACGAAAAACTGGACCAAGTCGTCGTCAAGGTCGTCGATACAACGACCGATAAGGTTATCAGGGAAATACCGCTTGAAGCGCTACAACGCGTCCACGAACGAATCAGGGAGGTAATCGGCATCCTGTTCGACGAAAGGGCGTGAACCGGAAGGAGGGCTTGGAAGCCCTATGTCGGATATCAGCATTCCAGGCGTCACAAGCAAGTACGACACCAAGGGCATAGTCGAAGGCTTGATGGCCGTCGAACGTCTACCCAAGACCCGCGCAGAAACCAGGCTCAAGCAGATAGAACTGCAGCGCACCACGTGGATGGACCTGAACCGCCGCCTTTCTGCCTTGAGGGAGAGTTCCCGCTCGCTCTACTCGTTTCAGAATCCCTTCAATGAACGCCTTGCCACCTCTACAGACGAGTCAGTGATTACCGGAACGGCAACCCGTGACGCAATTGAAGAAACGAAAAGCTTCCTCGTCAAGCGAACGGCCGCGGCCGATCGCTTCATGTCCGATCCACTGGCATCCGAGTATAAAGTGCCTTCCGGCAACTACACGTTTTCGGTGGGCGACAAGTCAGTAAAACTTTCGTATGGCGGTGGCTCGATAAAGGACTTCGTGGACGCCATAAACCGAAAGGGTGGGGAGACGGTACGGGCTCAGCTCGTGGCGGTGCGCTCCGATTCCAGCGTACTGGTCCTGGACTCCCTGAAGACCGGGGTAAAGACCCGGTTGGGCTTCAGCGATGCCGCGGAAAAATTCGCACTCTCTACTGGCCTCGTTGAAAAAGCCAGCTCCACACTTAAAAATCTGCCCATAGAGACTCCGACCCGCTTTGAGAAGCCGCTGGATCTGACCAAAGTGAACACAAAGGAAGGCGTACTCTTTGTAGCGCCTGGAGCCGAGGCTGCGCTGAAACTGACCGCTCCGACCCCTACCGCAGGGCTGGTACTGGAGCTTGAGGTGGAGTTAAGTGACAGACCCGCTGCGGAAACCGCACCAGAAGGCCCTCCACCCGGCCCGGCAATCCCCGCGACCGGCGCTGTTGAATATGAAGGCATACGCATAGAAAGCGCCCCTTCGGAAGCGGTGCTGCCTGAATGGACTCCACCGCCTGTTCCGCCAAGAAGCGATGATTTCAAACCCCTGTACCTCATTGACGGTTCCGGCAAAGCGATAGCATTGCCGGCGCTTACCGCGGGAACTGGCTTCAAGACAATAACCGTACCGCTCTCCGCATTTCTGGACTCTCTGTCCGGACTCGGCGTGCGCAACGGCAATACCGACCGTGATGTACGCGTTAAATCCGCCCGCGTGTTTGACCCGACCGAAACGGCAGGCATGCGACCGAAGAACCCCGTGGCTACGGCCTCTGATGCCATCATCGTCATGGACGGCATCGAGGTAACCCGTGACAGCAATGCCGTAGCAGATCTGGTGCCAGGGCTGACCATAAACCTGTGGCAGGAATCCGACAAACCGGTAAAGCTGAAAATCGAGCCAAACCGCGAGGTAGCCAAGGAGTCCCTCATAGAGCTTGTGGGCAACTACAACCGACTAATGGCGGAACTGAATATCCTGGCAAGGCCGGACGAGAACATCCTCGAGGAGATTACCTACTTTACCGATGACGAGAAAAAAAAGTACAGCGAGCGGCTCGGCCTCTTCCAGGGCGACACGACCTTGTCGCAATTACGCACAACCCTGCAGCGCACGCTGACCGATGCCTACCCCACGAGCGCCGGCATTGACCAGCTTGCGGCATTTGGCATCTCCACCGATTCCCGGCGGGGTGGCTCCTACGACGCCGCCAGGCTCAGGGGGTATCTGGAGATCGATGAATCCGCGCTGGACAAGGCGTTGCAGGAAAAATTCCCCAGAGTCAAGGATGTATTCGGCTACGATACCGATAATGACCTGCTCATAGATTCGGGCGCCGCCTTCAAGATGGATACCATGATGAAGGCGTATGTCGAGACCGGGGGCATCGTACAGATCCGCACCCGTACGCTCGACGAGCAGATAACGAGGCAAAAACGGGACATAGAGAGCCTCGAGACCCAGCTGGCGCGCAAGGAAGATGACCTTAAACGCAAGTATGGCCTCATGGAGAGCGCGCTCGGGCAGATGGAAAGCTCATCAAGCGCGTGGGACAACTTCAACGCTGGTCAAGGAAAATAATCGATTCGAGGAGCTTTATATGATATTTACCATGAACGGAACGACCGCCGAGGTTGCTGCCGAGGGGCATACGATAGGCGATATTCTGGCAATACTGGACGAACGCGCCGAGGCTATGGGCGAGATCATCGTGGAAGTAGCCGTCAATGGAACGGCACTCTCACCCGATGAACTGGCCGAGGCCTCAAACAGGGTTGCCTCTGGAACGGGAACGGTCGCGTTGGTGTCTGAGCCTGCCGCTGACCTCAAGGCTCGGGCACTCGAGTCGCTGATAGAACTGGTGCGGGCAGCGGCCGAGGCGATGGCCTCCGGCGATGCGGAAGCCGCGGACTCCGCTCGCGAGGCATGGGCATCCTACAGAAACGCCTTTGGCGGGCTCTTTTCAGCTGAAGAGGCCTCGTTCATCGACGCCTTTGGAGAACGCCTCACAACTGAAAATTCCGGTACAGCACTCGGATCGCTGGCGGAAAACCTGGCAACCTTCTTCAGCGAGCGTCTTGCGGAGTTGCGCAACCCGGGCGACGCGATGATGGCGGCGGCAAGACTCTTTGACGCTATCAAGGATGACCTCTCGGAGGTTCCTGTACGCTTGCAGACCGGCAAGGATGCTGAGGCGATGCGGACCATGGTGCTGGCTGTAGAATTGATAAACAAGACGGTACGGATCATGCCGGAATTCATCCGGACTTCGCGGTCTGTTCCGCTGGAAGTAGAAGGCACGGCAATGCCCGAGTTTTACGGAGCCCTCAACGGGGTGCTCAGGGAACTTGCCCAGGCCTTTGAGAACAAGGACGGCGTCCTCATCGGCGACCTTGCCGAATACGAGATTCGACCACGGCTTGAATCGTTCTATTCAGCCATCAGGGCTGCGGCAGGCGCATCATGATACCAGTGCCTGATGCCCGGTCGTTGCTCGCCCAGACGTACTGGAAAGAATCCGACCCCGCGGAGACCAGGAATTTCCTGCTCATCGTAGGAGGACTCATTCTCGTGTCTGTCGTGTACTCGATCATCAAACGGGTAGCCTCGGGCAAAGGCATTACCATCGGGGCAGGGCAGCCGCGCAGCTTCAGCGGCAGCGCGTTCAGGCGCAGGGCCGAGGATTTTGGTTTCTCCTCAGGAGAAGCCGAGTTTCTGGAATTCTATGCCAGAAAACTGGCGGTAACGAGCCCTCAGGCGGTATTCGGCAGCAAGGCGCAACTCGATGCGTTCATGCGCAACGCCTTCAAGTATATAGAACGCCATGCGGATACCGAAGAGTCGGCAGAGGAACAGAAACACCAGTTATTCGGGCTGCGGGAAGCTCTCGGGGCACGTTCCAGCTCAGGCGCGGCGATACGTTCCACCAAGCAGCTCAAACCCAAAACACCGCTGTCCATCGTTACGGCCAAGGAAGCGCATTACTCGTCTATCCTGGTGGTCAACGAATCCAGGGCCCTGTATCTGGAACCTGCCCTGGATGCTTTTGGCTCACCCATACGATTTCCGTTCGGTTCTCGCCTGACGGTATATTTCTATTCGGGCAGCCATGTCGGGTACAGCTTCCAGTCAAAATCGCGCGGCATGGTAGATATAGACGGCAAGAAATTCCTGTCCATTACGCACAGCGACAAAATCAAGCCACTACCCGCCAGACGCCACCAGCGGAGCGAGGTTCATATCTCCGGCCGCTTCTATCTTGTGCATGTGCGTGCGGCCAAGGACAGGGGCAAGGTGGTAAAAACCGTGCAGGTCGAGCGGGCTGCAGTAGCCGGCATCATTACTGACCTTTCAGGCGGTGGCTTGTCCATGCAGACCATGAGCCCGGCCAATGCGGGCGAATTCGTCAAGCTGGAGTTTGAACTGGAATCCGGCAAGATTTCAGCATACGCGACGGTGGTACGGGTGAGTCGGACCAGGACCGGAGCGTTGATGCACCTGAAGTTCGTGCGGGCTGCACGGAAAACCATCAATGAGATCCGGGCCATGGTCTACGGGTACGATTGACGCACAGCACGAGCTTGACCGGGACGGACACCGACATTACAATTCGCGCATGAAGATAGTTGACCTGACAAACATTCTACGCAAAGAAACGCATATCTACTACCGCAGGGAGTTCAAGGCCGACGCCGTCTTTGAAATCATGCAGCAGACAAAGAGCGTACCCATAGAGTTCGTGCTTGAGCACAAACCTACGGGTACCGTGGACGTCAGTGCGACCATCGTGGACGATATAGACTATCCGGTGATGCCCTTCGTGACGGAACTGAAACTCTTCATAGCGGCACTGGACAAACGGGGGGCTCTACCCTGATCCACATCGTGTGCGAGGATGTGGCTGCGACCGAAGCCCTGGGCGAACGGATCGGACGAGCGGCCACAGCACGCACGGTCATCGCCTTCAAAGGCGGACTCGGCGCCGGAAAAACCGTCATGTGCCGGGGCATAGCACGGGGGCTCGGCATTACCGAACCGATAACGAGCCCTACCTACACGCTCATAAACGAATATGACGGTTCACTGCCCTTCTACCACTTTGACGCATACCGCCTGTCATCAGCGGACGAATTCCAGCAACTCGATGCGGACAGATACTTTTTTGGAGATGGAGTCAGCGCCGTCGAATGGAGCGAGCGCGTCGCGGAAGCGATGCCCGAAGATGCCATCATCGTCGACATAGAACCCGAGCCTGATGGAAGCCGTACCGTCAGTATCACGGGAGCCCTCATGGAAGAAGCGCTGTCATGAATGTGCTCGCCATCGACTGTTCCGGTGAGCTGCTTTCTGTCGGCGTGGGGCGCGGCGTGGCTTCTGGCGGACGCAGGCCAGAAGCGGTAAAGCACCCGTACCGCGAAGAATCCGGGCATGGCCATGCGGCAGGTCCGGGTTTTATAGGCGTTTCGATAGACTCGGGATTCAGGCACGCCGAGCGCGTCATGAGCGCCGTAGAATACTGCGTAGCCGAAGCAGGGCTAAAGCCGGCAGACCTTGACCTGCTGGCCTGCGCGGGCGGCCCGGGGTCGTTTACCGGACTGCGCATAGGCATGGCCACCATCAAGGGCCTGTCGCTCGGCCTGGGCAAGCCGTTCGTGGCCGTACCGACGCTCGACGCGATCGCGGCTGACTGGGAAGGCTTGGCCGGTGTGGTTGTACCGATCATCGACGCAAAACGATCACGGTTCTATTTTGCCCTGTACGAGCAGGGGCGACTCGTTGCCGGCCCGTTTGATGACGGACTCACGCGACTCATAGCGCTTACACAAGGCTACCCTGAGGTACTGTTCGTTGGCCCCGACGCCGACCTGCTCGAGACTACGGTGGCTGAACGCCCGGGGTACAGGATGGTAACCGAACGGAGGCGCTCCCCTATCGCGGCCATGACGAGACTGGCAGTAGATTTTTTTGCGCGTTCAGGACCAAGCCCATCGGGAGCAGGCCTCGTCTACCTGCGGGCGAGTGACGCCGAAGAAGCGGCAAAGCCATGACCGATATGGACGACGACGAACTCGAATCGCTCGAAGTTCTTGAAGAGCTTGAACCATTAGAAGTATCGCAACCACTTTCGGAAGAACCGGAGGAAATCCAGCCTCAATTACCGGCTGGCCCTGTCGCCGAACTGGTAAAAGACCTGATTTCTTCATATTCCATTGTGCCCCTGCCCATAGCGATCATCGATACATCGCTCACCTTTCTCTACAGGAACAAACCGTTCGAGAGACTGATGAGGTCATTCGGCACATCAAACAAGCCAACCCTGTTGAGCGCCGTAGGCCGGTTGCTGGATGCCGAAACGGCCAGGACCCTGTATCTGCACCTCAAGGACAGCACCAAAGGATACAGTTGGAACGGCACGATACGGCTCAATGCAAAAGATGCGAGCAACGTTTTTGCAAAGACCACCATCATGCCGTTCAAGCCCGAAGGCCTCAACGGTTCTGAACCGCTCGCCTGGGTTGTGTTCTTTGACGATGTGACCGAAGAGCGCAACGGTTTCCTGCGGGGCTTGTTCTCCAGCCTCCTTGAGGCGTCAAAGCTCAAGGACAACGACACGGGCAGGCACATCGAACGGGTCAACCTGTATACCGAACGACTGGCCAAAGAACTTTACAGTCTTGGAACCTGGCCAGATGTAGATGTGGATTTCATAGACAACATCGGTTTTCTTGCGGCCATGCACGATGTAGGCAAGATAGGTACGCCGGACGACATCCTGAACAAGAAGGGCTCGCTCGACGAATTCGAGTGGAACATCATGAAGGAACACACGATCAACGGAGCCTTCATCCTGTCCAGCTACCCCAACCCCATGGCCAAACAGATAGCGCAATCGCATCACGAGTGGTGGAATGGTTCAGGCTACCCGTACAACCTTGTAGGCGACATGATTCCGCTGCCGGCGCGCATCGTCTCGCTGGCGGATGTCTACGACGCGTTGCGCATGAAACGCAGCTACAAGCTGCCGTTTACCCATGAACGCGCAACGCTTCTGATCACTGCCGACGCGGGAACCCACTTCGATCCGGCCTTAGTCCACATATTCAAAAGCATCGCGCACGACTTTGATGAGATCTACGAGAAAAATGCCGACGAACCGGACACCAGCGTCTAGCGAGTCGACTCACGCTCCGCGATGTGGTGTTCATACGCATCGATCATGGCCTGGACGATGATGTCCTGCAGTTCACCCCGCCCCACCCAGTTGTTGCCATCGTTCACATACAGGTGCTTGAGTTGCCCCTTGGCTGCATCTACGGTAAACGTCGGATCCTCGGCGTGCCTGCGCTGAAGGCTCTTCAGAGTATCAGAATAGGTGTCATCATAGGTGGTTTCTTTCCATGAGGTTGTTGACAAAGTATCTCCAAGAGTAAAAAGCCGCCCCCTGGGGGACGGCTTTGGAAAAAATATAGCGGCGGGGGGGATTGAACCCTCGACACAACGGATATGAGCCGTTTGCTCTACCGACTGAGCTACGCCGCCATTTCTGGACGCCCGGACTTTATACAGAACGCTGGATCTTTTGTCAACCGCCGGTACCGGAAACGCGGCTCGCGGCCAGGTGCCGGTTGCGATCCGCGATGTGCACCAGTCCATCCAGGGCGAGATTCGGCATGAAAAGCTTAAAGCCGGCCTCTGCCATGACCATCCTGCCGGTCTCGTCGCCCGTACCTATCACCGTGGCAGGGCTGCCCAGCTCGGCCATCATCAGCTCGACCAACCGGCGCACCAGCCCTCCGTACCCCAGGAGTATGCCGGACTGGAGCGCCTGTGCGGTGTTTCGTCCTATGGCGCGCCGGGGCTGATCCAGGCGGACTTCAGGAATCTGCGCGGCGGAAGCCCGCAACGACCTGGCGGCGGTTTCGAGGCCAGGCGCAATGGAGGCACCCAGCAACTCTCCAGCTTGATCGATTGCGGACAGGACGAGCGCAGCGCCAAAATCCACGACGATGCAGGCTCCCGCATGCGCGGCGGTCGCGGCAACGGCCGAACAGACGATGTCGCTGCCCAGTTCAGACGGCGTATCGGTGCGGATCTTGAGGCCTGTCTTGATACCAGGGCCTACCACGGACGCCTCAATGCCAAAGGTCGAGGAGATGGCTGAGACGATGCGCGGGGTGAGCGCCGGTACCACGCTCGATATCCACGCTTCGCTGAGCCCCAGTTCAGCCCCGAAACCCGCCCGCCGTGCGCTGGCCTCGAGCAGGATACCGAGTTCGTCCGCGCTCCGGTCTGTTCCGAGGCGGACTATGGCCGACCAGGCGTCACCATCCCTGAATCCGGCTACGATACCGGAATTCCTTGCATCAAGCACCAGCAACATGGCTTCAGTTGCCCTCACCCGACAGCCTGGCGCGACCACGCGCGTTTTCTATGCCCCTCCATGCATTGACGACAGAACTCGTGAACACCGCCGCGGCGGCAGCCTCCACGAGGCCGTTGGACAGCGCAATCGAGGCCAGCGCGGCGGGGAGCGCACCAACCTGGACACCAAAAGCGCCGGACATCTGATCGGACGCGGTCAGACCGAGGGCGAGGAGCACGAGGATCGTGTTGGTTATGCTGCCGACCGCGCCGGCGACACCCGCTGCCAGCGGCAGCATCTTGCCGCGGAACAACCTGAATGCGGCCCATGCCACAAAGCCGATGGCGAGGCGCGGCAGCACCGAGACGAGCGGATTGGCGAACAGTGGATCGAGCGGCCCGATGGGCGCGGTGGCAGCCTTGACGAGGCTCGTGACGCCAAACACGAGACCGACCGCGGTACCCGCGACGGGTCCCTCAAGAACCGCGGCTATGATGACCGGAATGTGCATGATGGTCAGGGATGCGCCACCAAACCAGGGCAGATACCCCAGCGGCGTTACCGCCATCACCGCCGATACCGCGCCGAGCGCGCCTGAGATGACGATGCGCCGTACACTTGATCGTTCCATACAACCTCCAGATTCAGGTACAAGCTTACGCGGGATAATTCCGCGATCGATCACATTGGAAAAAATGCGGGAACAGCAAAAATTGCGATGGCGTAGATGATGGCGCCGATTCTAACCGCTAGGTCCACCGCTCCGCCGGTGGTATCGACGTAGCGCGTCGCCGGACCGGCTCCATAACAGCGGGCTTCCATGGCCTCGGCCAGCGACTCGGCG
This sequence comes from uncultured bacterium, assembly GCA_964293355.1. Lineage (GTDB taxonomy): Bacteria > Spirochaetota > Spirochaetia > Treponematales > UBA12059 > SZUA-370. The sequence continues at coordinate 561 of CAXZAJ010000035.1, read as the reverse complement.
CGCTCCAGGGCACGTATTGTCACAGGCACGATGAGCGGCAGGTAAGCCCTGGCCTTGCGTATCGGGCCGCGCGCACCAGCCCCGAAATCCGCGCCGCGGGCGGCCTGCGCCTTGACGACAGACTCGAATTCACCGGCAATAATGGGTATGAACCTGAACGAGACAGCGATCATCAACGCAAAGGCCCTGGCCGGAAAACCTGCCCTGGCCAGCGGGGCGCACAGGTCCTCCACTCCCCTGGCGGTGTCACCCTCGCTGGTGACCGAGGTAAAAAGACCTATGGTGCTCATGATCGCGATGAAACGCAGAGCCATGAGCACAACGGCGACCGCTTCCCGTGCGCTCAGCGAGACCGGGCCGATGGCCAGCAACACCATGCTCCGGTCCGCGGGCCACGAGAACAGCACCTGGAACACTGCGGCAAGGCCCATGAACGGCAGCACCGGCAGAAAACCCCTGAGCAGGAACAGGATGCGCACCCGTGCCAACTTTGCGAAAACCAGCGGCAGCAGGGCTGAAATGCACACGACCGGGGCTGAACCGGAGAGACTCGCGGACAGC
>CAXZAJ010000034.1:0-18127 GCA_964293355.1 uncultured bacterium | reverse complement strand
GCGCCGCGTTCTACGATGAGACCTGCTTGCCTTGGGTAGACGACTGGCCCGCGGATTTTAGAGGCCTGGACGACGCCATGGGCAAGGTGCTCTGGTCAGCCCTCGTGCACTCCCCGTGGGACAACGCCACCAAGCCCGGCTTCTGGCAGCAGCTCCGGCAGAACGCTCTGGAACTCCGCAAGACGAGCGACCGCGCCATCATGGTAGTGGTGGGCTGCAACCTGTTCGAGTGGGGCACCTTCCTGCGCCGCATAGACAACTTCCTCATGGACCTGCTCCTGGAGCCTGAAAAGGTGGAAGCGCTACTGGACGCCCTGATGGAAAAGCACCTGGCTACGCTGAAGAACGTCTGCGAGGCGGTGGGCGACATCGTCGACGTGGTGCGTTTCGGCGATGACCTTGGTACCGACACGGGACCGTTCATGCAGCCGGAGCTCTACCGCACCCTGTTCAAGCCCCGGCACCGCAAGCTCTGCGACTACGTCCGCTCCAACTCGTCCATGCACACGTTCCTGCATTCGTGCGGCTCCATAGACCTGCTCATACCGGCCCTCGTGGAGGCGGGCTTCGAGATACTCAACCCCGTGCAGACCAATGCCCGCGGCATGGAACCGGACCGCCTCAAGCGGGATTTCGGCAAGGACGTGACGTTCTGGGGTGGCGGCGTGGATACCCGGACCATACTCAACCTGGGCAGCCCCGCAGAGGTGCGCAAGCAGGTGCTGGAGCGGCTCGAGATCTTCGCTCCGGACGGTGGCTACGTGTTCAACACGGTGCACAACATACTGCCCGACGTGCCGCCTGCAAACATTCTGGCCATGTTCGACGCGGTGCACGACTTCAATGGAACAAGGAGCTCGCGATGAGTCTTGATCGTCTCGGCCTGGCGCTGGAAATGCGGCAGGTGGGCAAACGCTTCCCCGGCACGATAGCGGTGGATTCAGTGGACTTCGAGGTCTATGCCGGCGAAGTGCACGCCCTCGTCGGAGAGAATGGCGCGGGCAAGTCCACCCTCATGAAGATGCTCGCCGGGTCGTTCAACGACTATACCGGCCAGGTGTTCATCAACGACAAGGAAGTGGCCCTGCACTCGCCGTCAATAGCAAAGAAATTCGGCATCGGCATGATTTACCAGGAACTGTCGCTGGCCAAGCCCATCAGCATCGCCGAAAACATCATGGCCGGCCACCTGCCCAAAAAGGGCATGTTCATCGACAAGGCCGCGATGCGCTCGGGAGCCAAGCGCCTGATGGCCAAGGTCGGGCTGGACCTGGATCCGGATCTTCCCATAGAAGACATCAGCCAGCACGAAGCACAGCTCGTGGAGATAGCCATGGTACTCGGCACCAATCCGTGCATCCTCGTGATGGACGAGCCGACCAGCGCCCTCTCCAGGGAAGAAGTTGAGCGGCTCTTTGCCATCATAGACGGGCTCAAGAAACGCGGCCTCGCCATCGTGTACATTTCCCACCACCTGCCGGAGATTTTCCGGGTGGCGGACCGGGTAACCGTGATGCGGGACGGCAAGAAGGTGGCCACCAAGCCCATAGGCGAGATAAGCCGTGAAGAAATAGTACAGATGATGGTCGGCCGCTCGGTCAAGGAATTCTACAAGCGCCGCGAACGTACCCTGGGTGAAGTGCGCTACAAGGTGCGCAACCTGTCCCGCTGGGGCTTCTTCCACGGCGTGGACCTGGAAGCCAGGCGCGGCGAGATACTCGGCATCTGCGGCCTGTCCGGGGCGGGCAGGTCGGAACTTGCCAGGGTGCTGGTGGGCCTCGACCCGGCCGATTCTGGCGAGATGGAACTTGACGGCCAGCAGATCAAGGGCGACGGCATGGCCTACTACCTGGCCAAGGGCGTCGCCTACCTGACTGAAGACCGCAAGTCCGAAGGGCTCGCCCTTCGCCTTTCAGTAGAAGACAACACGCTGGCAACCATCCTGGGCCGCCTGACCCGCGGCCTCGTATACGACAAGCGGGCAGGGGCACCGGTGCTTGCACGGCTTCTCAAGGAACTCTCCGTGTATCCCGCCGATCCGTCACGGACCGTGGGCAACCTCTCCGGCGGCAACCAGCAGAAGGTGCTGCTGGCCAAGTGGATGGCCGGCGAACCCAAGGTGCTCATCCTGGACGAACCCACCCGCGGCGTGGACATCGGCGCCAAGATGATAATCCATGAAGCCGTGGAGCGGCTGGCCGAGGCGGGCAATACCGTGATCCTGATTTCTTCTGACCTGCCTGAACTGGTCGGGCTCTCGGACAGGGTCATGATCATGCGGAAGGGGCGCTTTACCAAGGAGCTACCCTATGAGCAATGCAACGAGGAAACCCTGCTCCTCGCGGCCAATGGCGAGGAGACCGCATAACCATGGAATCACCAGAAATCAAGCGTGAGCTTTCGCCGCAACCGGCGGGCGACCTCCGGAGCACCGGTTCAAACCGGCTCGGCGGCATCGTCAACCAGGTGGGCATCTACGGCATAGCCGTCCTGTTCATCCTGACCGGCGCCGCCCTGCAGAGCTTTGGCGTCATCAACAACTTCATGTCAGCCCAGAACTTCCTGAACATCATCGATGCCGCGGCCCTGCTGGGCATCGTGGCGGCGGGTATGGCCTTCGTGACGTATTCAGGACACTTCTGCGACCTGTCGGTGCCCACCACGATGGCCCTGACGGGCATCGTCAGCGTGGAAATGCTGGCGTACGGCTTCGTGCCGGCCGTCCTGGCCGCGCTGGTCGTGGGCATGCTCATCGGCATCATCAACGCCATCGTCGTTGGGCGCTTCAGGGCCAACCCGATCATCTGGACCCTGGCCATGAACTACGTGACCATGGGCGTCATCCGTTTCGTCTGGGCCAACAAGCAGATCTACCCGGACATGAAGACCGACGACGCGCTCACCCTGTCGCTGTTCGACAACATCTTCAGGTTCAGGTTTTTCAATACCATCGGGTTGCCTGTGATCGTCATGATCATCCTCGTGGCCGTCGGCCATTTCGTGATGACCAAAACCGCGTACGGCGCCCAGCTCAAGCTGACCGGCTCGGCGCGCAAGGCCGCCAAGTTCTCCGGCATCAACGTCGAGCGCGTCATCGGCATAGCATTCCTCATAGCGGCGTTCACGGCTACCGTGGGCGGACTCACCGTTACCTCGCTGTCGCGGGTGGGAGCCTGGTACAACGGCGCGGGCTACGACTTCAAGGCGGTCACCGCCATCGTGATAGGCGGCATGACCCTGGCGGGCGGCCGCGGCTCCATCATAGGCGTCATCGGAGGCGCCTTCGTCATCGGGCTCATGAACAACATCATGACACTCCTGGGAATCGGCACGTTCTCCCAGGACATGATACGCGGCGCGATCTTCATCGTGGTCGTCGGCATCAATGCCAAATCCTTACGAAGCCTGGGGCGGGACGATGCGTAAAGCACAGCATGGAAAAAGCGGCAGCCACTGGCTGTCGCTGGTGGACAAGTACCGGATCTTCATACTCTTCGCCGTCGTATTCGGCGTCATGTCGCTCTTCGCGCCGCGGTTCTTCAACGTGTTCAACCTCACCTCCATCATGAAGGTGGTGGCGATGAACGCCTGCGTGGCCATAGGCTTTACCATCGTGATGATATGCGGCCAGCTGGACCTGTCCATAGGCACCGTCATCACGTTCGCCGGCGTCCTGGGGCTGTCGCTCAAGGGCCCTCTCGGGTATGCCGTGTCGGTGCCGATAGCCATCCTGGCCGGCGCGCTCGTGGGGCTCTTCAACGGGCTCCTCGTAGCCAAGGCCAAGATCAACGCGTTCATCGTCACCCTGGGGACGATGACCATACTGCAGGGCGCCATCTACACGCTGACCAAGGGAAACACCATCAGCCTGTCAACGCCCGACGCGTTCGCCGTCTCCGATTTTCTGGCCAAGCCGCTCCTGCCGCTCGTGACGCCAAGAATCCTCATAACGGTAGCCCTGGTTATTGCCTTCGAGGTGTTCCTGCGAAGAACCCCGAAGGGCCGGAACTTCTACCTGGTCGGCGGCAACCAGAACCCCGCGTGCCTGGCCGGCATAAAAACTGAAAGCTACCTGATCGCGGCCTTCGTGCTCTCCGGCACCATGGCGGCCGTCGGCGGCGTCTTCTTCGCCATGGAATCCAGCGCAGCCACGCTCAAGATGGGCGACCAGTCGCTGATGTACGTCATCTCGGCGACCATCATAGGCGGTACGGCAATGTCCGGCGGCAAGGGCGGCGTGTTCCGCACCGTGGTGGCCATCCTGACGCTGGAGATGCTCTACACGGGCATCATCCTGTTCGGCCTTGGCAATGAAGTTAAGATTTTTATCGCCGGACTGATACTTGCCACCGTGGTGCTCTACGAGGCCTACGCCGTGTACAAGCACGACAAGGAAGTTGGCAAGCGGCCCGAGCTGGTCAAGGAGCTCGCTGCGGCTGGCGCGGCTGGTTCGGCAGCAGCTGCCACGAAGCAGTGAGGCTGCTCTGAATACAGGGAATTCGACCCCACGAGGTCTTGTTGTGCTCGAAGGCGACCGGGTGTTCGTTCTCCCCGTCGTACGAGATATTTCGCAAGGAGGCTATGAATGAAACGGATGATGGCAGTGATTCTGGCATCGGCGCTCGTCTTCGCGATGGCGACCGGTTGCGCAAAGAAAGAAGTCGCCAAGAGCGACACGAACGCCAACCTCGAGGCGTCCCTCAAGATCGACACCAGCGGGCTCAAGTCGGCCGACGGACAGCAGTTGCTGAAGCCGTCCACCGACAACCGCGCCGTACCGACCCGCCCGGCCAACCCGGACGCGCTGCCGGAGACCGATCCCCTGCACTGGTACGACATGGAGTGGGCCGGCTGGAACGCCGACAAGTCAGCGGTACCCAAGTCACCCATGACCGGCGCCATCGCCAAGAAGGTTATCTTCATAGTACATGGTGACCACCCCTGGACCACCGCCTGCACCACCGGCGCCAAGAAAGTGGCCGACGCCTACAGCATGGAATTCAAGCCCATGTCCCCGAACTGGGACCTGGCCGTACAGAACCAGATGATCGATCAGGCCATCAACGAGAAGCCGGACATGATCATCCTGATTCCGCTCGATGCCAAGACCGCTCCCCAGCAGGCCCGCAAGATCAACCAGGCCGGCATCCCCCTCATTCTCTTCAACACGCTGCCTGATGCGGCGGCCATGAACTTCGCCATCGCCTGGACCGGTCCGGATGATTTCGGCCAGTTCCGCCTCCTCGCCCGCACCTTCGCCGACGAACTCCGTGCGCGCAATCCCGGCGCCAAGGAAATCGGCGTAGCCTACGTCCAGCATGCACCCGGCGGTTCACCGTACTTCGCACGCTGCTTCGGCCCCATCTCCGAGCTCGCCGGCTACGCCCCCGAGATCAAGACCCTGGACAAGCAGGCTCCCGGATTCGAAGCCGACAAGACCATGCAGCTCGTGTCTGACTGGCTGACCCGTTTCGGCAAGGACCTCAAGGGCATCGTGGCCGCGGATGACTCCGCCCAGTCACTCGGCATCATCGAGGCCCTCAAGAAGGCCGGCCGCACCGACGTGCTCGTCGTAGCCGCCGGTAACTCCAAGGTCGGCATGGACCTGGTAAAGGACGGCGGACTCTTCGCCATCACCTACCAGCCCGCAGAAGGCCACGGCCCCCCCGCCGTCTCCACCGCGGCCGACTGGTTCAACGGCAAGGAAATCCCCATGCGCAAGAACCTCGCCCAGCACATCATCACCAAGGCTGACGTAGACTCGTTCTACCCGCCGCAGTGGTAATGATTCCCGGCGGGTACTGAATACCCGCCAGAAACGACCGGGAATCCGCCATCACAGGTGCTTCCCGGTCGTTTTTTTTGACCTGAACCTAAGGAGAGAGTATGGCCAACATGAAGAACATGACCGTCCAGCCGCCGGTCAACCGCCTCAAGGGCGCGGTGCCCAAAATTGGCATTAGGCCGACGATCGACGGCCGCCTGGGCGGCGTGCGCGAATCCCTGGAAGGCGTAACCATGGGCATGGCCCGCGCGGCGGCCAAGCTGATTTCAGAAACCCTGCGGCATCCCAATGGCATGCCGGTAGCCTGCGTCATCGCAGATTCAACCATCGGCGGCGTAGCAGAAGCCGCCGCCTGCGCGGACAAATTTGCCCGCGAGAATGTTTCGATAACACTGACCGTGACGCCCTGCTGGTGCTACGGTTCCGAGACCATGGACATGGACCCCATGACGGTCAAGGCCGTCTGGGGCTTCAACGGCACCGACCGTCCTGGCGCCGTGTACCTCGCCGCCGTGCTCGCCGCGCACAGCCAGAAAGGCCTGCCCGCGTTCGGCATCTACGGCCGCGACGTACAGGATTTATCAGACACAGAAAACATACCCGCCGACGTGGCGGAAAAGATACTCCGCTTCGCCCGCGCCGGCCTTGCCGCCGCCTGGATGAAGGGCAAGAGCTACCTGTCGGTCGGCTCGGTCTCCATGGGCATCGCCGGCTCCATCGTCGACCCGGATTTCTTCCAGGACTACCTGGGCATGCGCACCGAGTTCGTGGACATGAGCGAACTGGTCCGCCGCATCGACGAGAAGATTTATTCGGACGCCGAATTCAAGACCGCCCTCGCCTGGGTCAAGGAAAACTGCGTCGAGGGGCCGGACACCAACGCCCCCGGGATCCAGCACAGCCGCAAGCGCAAGGACGATGCGTGGGCCACGAGTGTCAAGATGGCCATGATCGTGCGCGACCTGATGGTGGGCAATCCATCGCTGCGGCGCAAGGGCTGCAACGAGGAAGCGCTTGGCCACAACGCCATATTGGCAGGCTTCCAGGGGCAGCGCTCCTGGACCGACCATTTCCCCAACGGCGACTTCCTGGAAACCATACTTAACTCCAGCTTCGACTGGACCGGCATACGACAGCCCTACGTGGTGGCCACCGAGAATGATGCGCTCAACGGAGTCGCCATGCTGTTCGGCCATCTCCTGACCGGCACCTCGCAGATCTTCTCCGACGTGCGCACCTACTGGAGCCCCGAGGCCGTGCAGCGCGTCACCGGCTGGAAGCCAGAAGGCGCCGCCAAGGACGGTTTCATCCACCTGATAAACTCAGGCGCTACCACCATGGATGGCACGGGCCAGCAGAAGAAGAACGGCGAGCCTGCCATGAAACCGTACTGGGACATCACCCCCGCGGAAGCCGGTGCCTGCCTGGACGCCACGAGCTGGCGCTACGCCGACTTAGGGTATTTCCGCGGCGGCGGCTACTCGTCGGACTTCCTCACCGAGGGCGGCATGCCGGTAACGATGACAAGGCTCAACCTGGTCAAGGGCATAGGCCCCGTGCTCCAGATAGCCGAAGGCGTTACCGCCGCGCTGCCAGGCCACGTGCACGACAAGCTGGACAAGCGCACCAACGAGACCTGGCCCACCACCTGGTTCGTGCCGCGCCTGACCGGCTCAGGTCCCTTCAAGGACGTCTACTCGGTGATGGCAGCCTGGGGTGCCAACCACGGCGCCATCTGCTACGGGCACGTGGGCGCTGACTACATGACGCTGGCCAGCATGCTGCGCATACCGGTCTGCATGCACAACCTTGCTGAAAGCGAAGCGTACCGCCCCAGCTACTGGAACGCCTTCGGCATGGACGGGGAGGGCGCGGATTACAGGGCTTGTGCGGCGCTCGGGCCACTGTACGGGAAGAAGTAAGTAAAAAGACTTGCGGGGGGGGAGAGAAGGGGAATCCCTTCTCTTCCCCCCCCGCCCTCACTCGCGCATGGATGCGCGAGACCCGGTTGGCAGCGCAGTTCGCTCCAGCGAACTGTGACGGCACGGATGCCGCAGGACCGCTTATGTCCGTGCAGATTCAATATGCATTTTCAGGCCCAGGGCATTGTATGCTGAGCCCTGCTGTCAACACATACTTCTGAAGGCATCAATGTGGGAGCAACATCTCTAGGCTTTCTTTGAAACATAAAACTAACCGAATATAATTTGAAAATTCAACCGAGTGGAATTGATAAATTCAACCGAGTGGAATTGATAAATTCAACCGAATGGAATTGATAAATTCAACCGAATGGAATTGATAAATTCAACCGAATGCTGTATTCTTCTTACAAGAGTACATCCATGGACAATAAAGCCTATCGACCACGCATTATTGACTCAGGAGTAGAGCAACACCTCCGGGCATTTGGAGCAGTCTGCATTGAGGGTGCCAAGTGGTGCGGAAAGACCTGGACTGCGCAGAGGCATGCCCAAAGCGCTTTCCTTGTCGGCGATCCTGCGGGGAATTTCCAAAACAGGCAGCTCGCACAGATCGATCCATCCTTGGTGCTGCAAGGCAAGCAGCCCCGTCTGATTGATGAATGGCAGGAAGTACCGTCGCTATGGGATGCGGTGAGATTCACGGTCGACCAGTCCATCACGAAAGGCCATTTTATTCTTACCGGTTCCGCCACTACTGCGCACAAGGGGATCATGCATAGCGGTACCGGCCGTATCGCTCGGCTGCGTATGATGCCCATGTCGTTGTTCGAGTCGGGTGATTCTTCTGGAAAAATCTCACTAAAAAAACTCTGCACCGGAACCTTTGAGAATGCTGTTACGGGTGAGGTGAGTCTTCAAGCTTTGGCGTTTTTCATCCTGAGGGGGGGGTGGCCTGGCAACTTGCAATTGTCGACAGAAGATGCTGTCAAGATTCCGGCACAGTATCTGGCCAATGTGGTAACCGATGATGTAGCCAAAGTGGATGAAAAAGTGCGTGATGAAGCAAAGCTTCGCCTCTTGTTGCGGTCGCTTGCACGCAACGAGAGCACGACGGCAACCAGGGCCAGTCTGAAGCGTGACATACAAGGAGTTGAGCAATCGAATATCGATGAGGATACAATCGCTGATTATCTCAATATTTTTGCAAAGCTGTTCATCATCGAGAACCAAAAGCCGTTTGCATCAGCCATACGTTCCTCTCTTCGTATCAAGCAGGCAGAAAAACGTCATCTTGTGGATCCATCCTTTGCCTGCTCCCTCCTGGGCATCACCGATGAAGAGCGGCTGATTGGTGACCTGCGGACCTTCGGCTTTTTGTTCGAGGCCTTGTGTGAACGTGACCTCAGGATCTATGCGCAGTCGTTTGGAGCCAATCTCCTGCACTACCAGGACTACGGCAATGATGAGATCGACGCGGTAGTGGAGCTTGCAGACGGAAGCTGGTCCGCCTTCGAGATAAAGTTGGGGGCAAACCAGATAGACGAAGCCGCTGCCAGGCTCCTGGACATCAACAAGAAATTCGAACGTCCTGCGACCACTCTGTGTGTTATCTGCGGCCGCTCGAACGCAGCCTACCGCAGGCCCGATGGCGTATGCGTGGTACCGATCACCGCATTACGGCCGTAATTTCTTCCATCTGTGGCTTCGTCCTCCGGTATCCTTGCTCACACCCAAGGCTAACCGTATACTCGTGCCATGGAACCAACACTCGCCCAGCTCCTGGAACAGGAGTCAGTCCTGCAGTTTGACCACTTCAACGAAGACGACGCCTGGCGGCTCGGTTGCGCATTCGTCGAAAAGGCGCACGCTGACCAGCTCGGCATTACGATCGACATTTCGAGCAAGGACAAGGTGCTGTTCCACTACAGTTGCAAGGGTACCAATCCTGACAACGACCAGTGGGTGCTCCGCAAGAAGAACGCGGTCAACCGTTTCGGGCACAGCTCTATGTATCTTGGGGTAAAGCTGCGCGAACTGGGGCTGACGCTGGAACAGAAGTACATGGTCTCCGAACGGGAATACTCGGCACACGGCGGTTGTTTTCCCGTTACGGTCCGTGGGGTAGGCATCATGGGGACGATAACGGTTTCCGGCCTGGCGCAGGAAGATGACCACAGCGTGGTCGTCGAGGTGGTGCGCGCCTTTCTGCACGAGGGAGAACACAGCGCCTGACGCGCCGGGGCCAGCCGCTCAGTCCGGTATTTCGAAGATCCCTTCGAGCACATGCCGGGGGCGGTACGCGAAGCGGTCTATGTCAGCGGGCTGGGTTACGCCCGAGAGGACCAGGACCGTCTCAATTTCCGACTCGACGCCGGCCACGATGTCTGTGTCCATGCGGTCGCCGATGATGGCGGTATCTTCGCGCTTGGCGTTGAGGCGCTTGAGGGCGTTGCGCATCATCAGCGGATTGGGCTTGCCCACGAAGTAGGCCTTGCGGCCGGTAGCCAGTTCTATGGGCGCCACGAGGGCTCCGCAGGCGGGGACGATGCCGCCCTCGGTGGGTCCGCTCAGGTCAGGATTGGTGCCTATGAGCCTCGCGCCGCCCACGACCATGCGTACCGCCCTGTCGAGTGCTTCAAGGGAGTAGCCCCGGCCTTCGCCGACGACCACGTAGTCGGGGTTGATGTTGTTCATGGTAAAGCCTGCATCGTAGAGAGCTGAAATCAAGCCGGGTTCGCCAATCACGTACACCGAGCCACCGGGCTTGTTGGAGGCCAGAAAGGCCGCCGTCGCCAGGGCGCTCGTGTAGAAGTGCTCCGACCCTACCGCTATGCCGAGCCGTGCCAGCTTCTGTGACAGTTCCACCGGTGAACGCTCGCTGGAGTTGGTCAAAAAGAGGTACGACTTGCCGTTTTTCTCCAGCCAGTGCACCAACTCCGAAGCGCCGGGCAGGAGGCGGTTGCCGTGGTATACCACGCCGTCCATGTCGATGATGAAGGCATGCTTGGAGCGGATGAGCGCGAGATCTTTGTCCATGCCGATAGTAGGACACGGGAGGGCGAACGGAGTCAACCGCATACCGGCCGCGCAAAAACCGTGATATCATGCTGGCATGAAAATACGAACCAAGCTGATGATGCTCTCCCTGGTCTTCAGCGCGGGCTCGCTGGTGTTCGCGGTGCTCGGTGTGGTGGCCTGGAACCGGGTGCGTTCCATCAACAACGCCATAGAGAAGGGCATAGAACTGCAGGTGCGCTCCAGGGATGTCCACAGCCTCATGAAGGACATGGTCTTTGACCTTTTCGTCCCCAAGATCTACGGCGAGCTCAAGTCGTACACCTACTCGCCGCGCAGCAACGTCACGGTGCGGGAATGGAAGAGCGCCGTCTATGATTACCAGAACGCCTTCTACTCGTTCATAGGCTCGCAGGCTACGCTCGGCATAAGCGACCAGAAGATGCTGGACCAGTACAGCACTGCCAACGTCATGCATCAGCGGGCCATGGCCAGGCTCGGGCAGCTGGTGCAGTCCATTTCAATGATCGTAGAACGCGTCGATTCAATGGAAGAAGGCCGGTTCAACCAGATTCTGGCAGACGAGGAGTTCATTCCCTTCTTTGCGGAATTCCGTGATACCACGTTCTATTTCGTCGATAGTTTTGAGAGTTACATGAACTATTTCATAAAAGAATTCCGAGCCTACGGCGACACGCTGCAACGGCAGACGTATGCGGTCTATGCCCTGGTTGCACTGTTCACGGCGCTGGCCGGCATCAGCTTTTCGCTGTATACAGCAAAGGATATCACGTCCAAGATCCACCAGGTGGAGCAGGCTTTTACCAGGGTCGCCAAGGGGGATTTCTCGGAAGGTATGGGTATAAAAGGGCGAGACGAGTTCAGCGAACTTGCGCTGCAGTTCAACGCTCTTTCTCTCGACCTCAAGGCCAACGTCGACAATATCCTCAAGCTGACCAAGGCCGTCGGTCGCTCCATAGCCAGCGATACCAGCATGGAGAGCCTCATGCAGAGCGTGGTGCACAGCATCGTCCACGAGACGCTGGCGGATGCCGCCTGCATACACTTCCTCGGTACCGATGCTGATTCCCCCGGAAGAACAAAGCTCAAGCAGCGCGCCGTCGAGGGCGCGCTGCAGGACATTGACATGGAGTTGCTGCAGCCGCAGCTCGAGCTCGTGTTGTCCCAAGGTGAGTCGGTCATGCTGTCAGAACAGCAACTCGGAGAGCTGGCTCCTGACCTGAGCTGCCTGATGCTATTGCCTTTTTTCATTGAAAAGGAACCCATGGGCACCCTGACCGTAGCCATCCACAAGCCCGCTCCGGCTCTTACCGATCTGGGTGTGACCCGCCTGTCCACCTTTGCCGAGTTTGCGTCGCTGACCCTGGACAACCATTTCAAGTATGCGGAACTCATCAAGAAGGGCGAAGCCGAATATCAGGCACTGCAGTCGCAGGTGCAGCCTCACTTCATCTACAACGTGCTCAACGGCTTCATAGGGCTCAACCGCATGGGAGACAAAAAAGGCCTCGAGGCATCAATCATCGAGCTCAAGGACATGCTCCGGTACACGCAGGATTCACGGACCGAGACCACCATCGCCGAGGAATTCGCCTTCGTGGAAAACTATTGCCAGCTGCAGAAGCTTCGCTTCGGCGATCGCATCGGCTATTCGTTTCACATTGAAGCGGGACTCGAGCCTGTCAGGATCCCGCGTCTCATCCTGCAACCCCTGGCCGAGAATGCGGTGATCCACGGCGTCGAGCCGATGTCCGGCGGTACGGGGATTCTGGAAGTGGAGGCGTTCCGTACCCTCGAGGACGACAGGACCATGGTAACCATATCGATCAGGGACAACGGAGTAGGCTGCGACCTCGACTCGCTTCACGAGCGGGAGCACATAGGAATCGGTAACGTGCGCAGGCGCTTTAAATATGCATTTCCTGGTGGCGCGTTCAACGTCAAGAGTTCGCCGGGCAAAGGCGCGGAAATAAGGATGACGTTCAATGAAATGCATCATAGCTGACGACGAGCACCTGGTCCGTTTCAGCATCCAGGACATGCTGGAAGAGATAGCCGATGCCGGCCTCCTGTGGTTCGAGGAAATACGCCAGGCGGTGGACGGGCAGGATTTACTCAGGCAGGTTGCGCTAGCGCAGCCTGACCTGGCGTTTGTGGATATCCGCATGCCTGGGCTCAGCGGGCTGGATGCCATAGAGCAGGGCAGGCGTCTGTCTCCGCATACCCAGTGGATAATCCTGACGGGCTACGCGGAGTTCGATTACGCCAAGCGGGCCATAGCGCTGGGCGCTCTGGATTATCTCCTCAAACCCGCCTCTCGCGCTGATATAGAACGTGTCGTACTGCTCGCGCTTTCTAAAGTTGCGGACCGGCGCGCCCAAGAGCAGCTCGCCCTGGAACACCGCATGCTCGGCCTCTTGCAGAATACGTTCTCGGAGGATCCGGAGCTGAGCGCAGACACGACGTATACCGGTCTGGTGCTGGTTCTCGATACGCCTTCCGACCTCCGCAAGGCCAGTCTGTTCCAGCATCGCATGCTGCATGAAATGAGGCTGTGGTTGAGATCTGTGGCACCGCTGGCCGGGATGGCTGGCATGGCCGTGCTGGATGATGGCAACCTCGTATGTGTGCTTTTCTCGACGACGGCTGATGCCGGGCTGGATTCTGACTGTCAGGCTGTGGCTCGTCATCTGGTTGCCCCCGCGTCTGGAGGAACCGATTCCGGAATCGCCAGGACGGTATTCCTCCTCGACCGTGTGGAATCATCTTTGACAATCGCACTACAGTCTCTCGGACAACTTTCCCGGGAGGCCAGCCTCAGGCTTGCCGGAGGGTTGGGGCAGATCATCGATGCGGCCAGACGCGAATCGTTGGCCAGGGACTTTGCCTCTGAACGACAACTTCTGGGGCAGCTGGACAAGGCCATGCGAAACCGGGAACTGGAACCCGCTACACTCCTTCAGGTGTTCAAGCAGAACCGCGTACAGCTTGAAGCGCTCTGGGCCAGCAGTTCACTCGATCAGTTTTTCACTGTTCAAAGCGTTCCTGGAATAAAAGCACTTGATTCTGCTTCGGCAGTTGCGGCCTGCGCCGCGTGGTGCGCAAGCCAACTCCTGCCCGCGGCTCCCGATAACGAGTCAGCAAGGCGTCGCCAGCTTGTGCAGCGCGCCCTGGATATACTCGCTGAGCAGTATACAAAAGAAATAGGTCTGGCCCAGGTGGCGGATATGCTCGGCATAACGCCCAATTATTTGTCCTCGGAATTCAACCGGGTGATGAGCGAATCATTCTCGCAGTACGTCACGAGATTGCGCATGAAAGAGGCCGATGCGCTGATACGGAACGGTGGGCTGACGGTCAAGGACGTTGCGTCGCGGGTTGGCTATGTGAGCAGCAGGCATTTTGCCGCGCTTTTTAAAAAAACTTTTGGCCACACTCCATCAGAGCATCCCGGCATCTGAGGGGTACTCCTGTTAATCCGAGAAATTGGTACCTTTTTCCGAGATATTGATCCTAACGGTATTTTAAAAAACGGTGATAAGGTAGTTTCAATGTTGATTCCAAGGAGTAGATTCATGCAGAAGAAACTGATCGCGCTCATGCTGACCATCGGTCTTGCCCTCACGGGCACGGTATTTGCCAACGGCACCAAGGAAGCCGCCGCGCCCAAAGGCCAGCTTCGCCTCGTGCTGCTCGTCAAGAGCCTCGGCAACGGATTTTACGAAGCCGTAGCTGACGGTGGACAGGAAGCCGCCAAAGAACTCGGCAACGTAACGTCCATCTACCAAGGCCCCGCCGCTTCCACCGCTGAAGGCCAGATCGAGATCATCGAATCCCTGATCGCCCAGCGCGTAGACGGCATCGCCATTTCCGCCAATGACCGCGACGCTCTCATTCCCGTGACCAAGAAGGCCATGGCCGCCGGCATCAAGATCATCTCGTTCGACTCCGGCATTTCTTCCGGTGGACGCATCGTCGACCTCGTGCCCTCCGTCGAGGAACTCATCGGCAGGCAGCAGGTCAAGCTCATCGCCGAGCTCACCAAGTACAAGGGAAAAGTAGGCATCGTCTCCGCCACCTCACAGGCCACCAACCAGAACGCCTGGATCAACTGGATGAAGGAAGAGATCAAGAAACCCGAGTACAAAGACATGCAGATAGTCGACGTCGTGTACGGTGACGACGCTTCAGACAAGAGCTACCGCGAAGCGGTTGGCCTCATGCAGAAGTATCCCGATCTGGCCGGCATCATCAGCCCCACCACCATCGGCGTCCTCGCCGCGGCCAAGGCAATTGAGGACGAAGGCAAGAAGGGCAAGGTCCAGCTTACCGGTCTCGGTCTCCCCTCTGAAATGAAGCAGTACGTCGAGAACGGCACCTGCGGACAGATGGCTCTGTGGAACCCGATCGACCTCGGCTACACCTCCACCTTCATCCTTGAAGCGCTCGTGACCGGCAAGGCTACGGGCAAGACCGGCGATGTTATCAAGGCCGGACGCATGGGTAACCTGACCATCGGCGCTGATGGCCTCATGGTCATGGGCACCCCGTTCGTGTTCAACGCCAGCAACATCGCCAAGTTCGCGGCGATGTTCTAGACCTTCAACGAACCTCCTGCAGGTCCCGATCCTGTTAATAACAGTGTATCGGGCCTGCTTTTTTTCAAACCACCACGGTAGCAGTCGCCATCTCCGCCTTCTCCGTGGCCTTCTTGTACAAGGAGCGACGCTTGTTGCAGACACTGTTGGAAGTCAGGAACCTGACGAAATATTTTCCCGGCATCAAGGCGCTCGACGGTGTGCATCTTACGGTGCGCGCCGGTGAAGTGCATGCACTCATCGGTGAGAACGGCGCGGGTAAATCAACCCTGGTAAAGATCCTTACCGGCGTCTATTTTCCCACCCAGGGAGAAATGCTGTACGAGGGAGCTCCCCTGGTTTTCAAGAATGCCCTCGACGCGCAGAAGGCCGGCATAGCGGCCATCCATCAGGAAGCCTCGATGTTCCCCGAGTTGTCGGTAACCGAGAACATCTACATGGGGCATCACCTGACGCATACAAAGTTCGGCACGGTAGACTGGAAGCGCATGCACGCCGAGACGCAGAAACTGCTCGACGAACTGGACCTCGGCATCGATTCAAACACGCTGGTAACCAACCTGAGCGTGGCGCAGCGGCACATGGTGGAGATAGCCAAGGCTCTCTCGTTGCAGGCTAAAATCGTCATCATGGACGAGCCTACATCGGCGCTTTCACTCCGCGAAGTAGAAGACCTTTACAAGATCGTCAGGCGGCTCAAGGCGGCCGGCAAGGCCATCATTTTCATTTCACACAAGTTTGACGAGATCTTTGAAATCTGCGACCACTTTACGGTGCTGCGTGACGGCAAGTTCATAGGAGAAGGCGATATAGCCGATGCCAGCATCGACTCGATAGTGCAGATGATGGTTGGCCGCAGCCTCGACCAGATGTACCCAAAGCGTGAAGTTCCTCTCGGCCCCGTGGTCATGTCGGTCAAGCATCTGAGCCAGACCGGATATTTTCATGACATATCGTTTGACCTGCACCAAGGCGAGATCCTGGGCTTCTTCGGGCTCATCGGAGCCGGCCGCAGCGAGGTGATGCGGACCATCTTTGGCATCGACAAAAAGACTGCCGGTACCATTACCCTCGATGGCAAGGAGCTAGATATAAGCTCCCCTGGAACTGCGATGCGGCATGGCATCGCCTTCGTGCCGGAAGACAGGCAGGAGCAGGGTGTCATCCTGCAGATGAGCATAGCAAAGAATACGACGCTACCCCAGATCGATGCCGTTTCAAAATTCGGCATCCTCAACAAAAAGCGTGAAAATATAATAACAGAGACCTTCGGCAACAAGATGGAAATCCGGGCCGCGGGCTGGCAGGTCGATGTGGATACCCTGTCCGGCGGCAACCAGCAGAAGGTGGTGCTGACCAAGTGGCTTGCCACCAATCCCCGCATACTCATACTCGACGAACCCACCAAGGGCATCGATGTTGCCACCAAGGCCGCCGTTCACGAGTTCGTTTCCGAGATGGCATCCAAGGGGCTGGCGGTGATACTCATATCATCCGAGTTGCCCGAGATACTCGGTATGGCCGACCGTGTGCTCGTGATGCACGAAGGCATACTGGAAGCAGAGTTCAGCCGGCAGGATGCCGCTGCCGACAAGGTCATCAGGGCGGCTACCGGACACGCAGCAGCGGGAGGCGCAGCATGATGAAGTTTCCTGCACTGGGCAAATTCAAGCAACGACGGGAAACCAGCCTGATCGTGCTGATAGCCCTGCTTCTTATAATCGTTACCATGCGTTCACCCGGCTTCGTGTCAGGCAAGAATATCCAACGCATCGTCAACGACACTTCCATCCTGGTCATGGTTTCAATAGGCCAGTTTTTCGTAATCCTGGCGGGCGGTATAGACCTGTCGGTTGGATCCATCATCGGGTTTTCCGGCATGGCCGCCTCTATGCTCAACGAGAGCAATCCGGCTCTGCCGGCCATCGTCGTACTGCTTGCTGGCGTTTCAATAGGAATGTTGCTCGGTGCCATCAACGGCTTCGTCGTGGCGTTCGGCAAGGTGCCGCCCATCATCGTAACGCTTGGCTCCATGAGCATATTCCGCGGCCTCACCTTCGTGCTCAGCAAGGGGCAGTGGGTTACAGCGCACGAGATGACTGAATCCTACATGCAGTTGCCCCACGGCAATTTCCTGGGAGTGAGCAACCTCATCTGGTGGGGCGTCCTGGTTTCAGTCGTGCTCTATTACTTCAGCAACTATACCCGCAGCGGGCGTCAGGTCTTCGCACTCGGCGGCAACAAGACCGCCGCCAAGTTCGTGGGCATCAATGAACGAAAAATCACCATGCTGATATTCACCATCAGCGGCCTCGTTTCTGGACTCGCCGGCGTGATGTGGACGGCGCGCTACGCGGCGGCGGTCAACGAGACGGCTACCGGGTTCGAGCTCCAGACCGTGGCCGCCTGCGTCATCGGCGGCGTGAGCATAGCCGGCGGTTCCGGAGCGGTACCCGGCGTCATACTCGGCGCGCTGTTCATCGGCATCATCAACAACGCCCTGCCCGTCGTCAACCTGTCACCGTTCTACCAGCTTCTGATACAGGGAACCATCGTGCTGTTCGCCATGCTCATCAATACGGTTTCAGAAAAGCGCCGCGAGAAAAAGCTTCTAGAGGAGAGGTTGGCATGATGGGCGAAACACGCAACGAGGCCAAGGACCGGTCAGGCAAAAACCTGGTCAGCGCCACCAGGCTTATCAACGAGAACAGCTACAAGGAACGGATGATTACCATCTTTACCCAGTGGCAAGTTATACTGGGGTTCCTGCTCCTTCTGGTGTT
>CAXZAJ010000033.1:0-18189 GCA_964293355.1 uncultured bacterium | reverse complement strand
GCACCAGAGCATCGCGGCCTTGACGGGATACCCGGCCCCGCCGGGTATTCCCGAGGCGTCTGCTGGCGAGCCTGAGCCAGCAGAGCCCCTGATCGCGCCAGGCAAGAACAACGCTACCCGCGAAAAATTCCGCAAGATGCTCAGAGACGGCATCCTCGAGGACAAGGAAGTAGAAGCCCAGGTTTCCGCCCAGTCGGGGCCGACCATAGACCTCTTCGCCGGCCAGCAGATGGAAGAACTGGAGAACGCATTCTCCGGCATCGCCAGCATATTCGGCGGCAAGAAGAAAAAGAAGGTCGTCTCCATAAAGGACGCCAGGCGCATCATACTCGAGGAAGAATCGGAGCGGCTGGTGGATAAAGACCGCGCATCCGCCGATGCCCGCGAGCGTGTGGAGCAGTCCGGCATCGTGTTCATTGACGAGATAGACAAGATCGCCACGCGCGAGGGACGTTCAGGCGGCGGCGTCGATGTGTCGCGCGAAGGCGTCCAGCGCGACATACTCCCCATCGTCGAGGGTTCCAAGGTCACCACCAAATACGGCGTCGTCGATACTACCCACGTGCTGTTCATAGCCGCCGGTGCCTTCAACGTCAGCAAGCCTTCTGACCTGATACCCGAGCTGCAGGGCCGCTTCCCGATACGCGTCGAACTGGAAGCGCTTTCTGCCTCCGATTTCGTGCGCATCCTCACCGAGCCCGAGAACGCGCTTGTTACGCAGTACACGCAGTTGCTGGGCACTGAAGGCGTCGAACTGGCCTTCGAACCGGCAGCCGTGCAGAAGCTCGCCTCGATTGCAGAGAAGGCCAATTCGCGTACCGAGAACATCGGCGCCAGGCGGCTCCACACGATCATGGAGCGATTGCTTGAAGACGTCTCCTTTGACGCCCCTGACATGAAGGGCCAGAAAGTGGACATCACCCCGGAATTCGTCGAAGTACGGTTCAAAGGCGTCTTCGAATCCGAAGACCTCGCGAAATTCATATTGTAAGACCGGGAATTTGGGCACAGAGACACAGAGAAGATGAGTAAGAAGTAGAAACTGTTCAAGAAAGACTGGGAATTTGGGCACAGAGCCACGGAGAAGACGAGTAAAAAGGAGATTGATGATGAAGACGAATAGTCGTTATTTTTTTTCTTCACCTCATCTTCTCTGTGTCTCTGTGCTAAAAATGTATTACAGCCTCTCCAATTCGTTGTGTCTCTGTGGTGAAAATGTATATAAGCTCTGACGGTATTGGCCGATAAGTGAAGGTGAGGGGTTGGCCGGGAACGGCAAGCCCAGGGAGGTGCTTTGATGCTTGAGAATACGACGTTTGGAAAGACGATGGACCTGCTGCAGCGCAGCATGGACGTGTCGGTACTCCGCTATGAGGTCATAGGCAACAATGTCGCCAATGCCGACGTGCCCAATTTCAAGCGTTCCGAGATCAACTTCGAGGCATCGCTCAAGCGCGCGCTGGATTCTGAGAAGAGCGTTCCGCGTATCCAGCTGGCCACGAGCGAACCCGGGCATATCGCCTCGTTCAAGCAGACCGACTGGCGCGATGTCAGTCCGCGGCGGGTGCTGGATTACCTGTCAACGTCAAAGAACAACGGCAACAACGTGGATGCCGAACAGGAATTCATGGATGCCATGCAGAACCAGCTGCGGTACACCCTGATGACCCAGGCCACCGCCTTCGAATTCAACCAAGTAAACCAGGTCCTAAAATAAGACTGGAATTTTGGCACAGAGACACAGAGAAGATGAGGAAGAGGTAGGTACTGTTCAGGAATGAGAGGGGATTGGGGCACGGAGACATTGGGAAGACGAGGAAGATGGAGACGGATGATGAAGATGAAGATTGACTATTTTGTTTTTGCATTACCTCATCTTCTCTGTGTCTCTGTGCTTGATTCCTTCATGGAGGCACGTTAATGGGCATGTTTACTAGTATCAATATCGCGGCTACGGGGATGACGGCGGAGCGGTTGCGCCAGGATGTGATCGCGGACAACATCGCCAACCAGTCCACGACCCGCACGCCTGAAGGCGGAGCGTTCCGCCGCAGCCGCGTCGTGCTGCGCCCCATAACCGACACGCCGTATTTCAGGCTGCCCTTCCTGCCGGACCAGTGGGACGGCGGTGCGGGCGACGGTGTCCGCGTGTCTGAAGTGCAGAAAGACTTCGCTTCGGAGACCAGGCTGGTATATGATCCCACCCATCCCGATGCCATAAAGAACGGGCCGAGGACCGGATATGTGGAGTATCCCAACGTCAATGTGGTAACCGAGATGGTGGATCTGATAGCGGCGTCGCGGGCTTACGAGGCAAATGCGGCGATAGCAAACGGTGCGAAGGCCATGTTCATGAAGGCCCTCGAGATAGGACGGTAAGCGATGTCGACTTTGTTCGGAATCCCGAGCGTATCGAGTACCATCGGCATCCAGTCGGTTGCCGGCGGTTCGCTCACCGGGGCTACGCCCGTAGGTGGGGATCGCCTGAAGCTGTCGCGGCTCGATCCACGGCACTTCGCCGCAGGCGGCGGCAATCCTGCCCTCGGGGCAGAAAAGGCCGCGAGCTTCGAGGATGCGATGCTCAAGGCCATGGACGGCGTCAACGCTACCCAGATGGAGAGTTCCAACCTGATGGAGGCCATGCTGGTCGATCCTGATTCGGTAGATGCGCACGATGTGACAATTGCGATGGCCAAGGCCAATATGTCCTTGAACATCACCCGTACAGTCCTGGACCGCGTGGTCAGGGGCTGGAAGGATATCATCAATACGAGATGACGTTATGGCCCTGACGGTCTAGCGTCGTTCATTCTTCTGGGAGGGGGAATATGAACGAAATGCTCAAGAAAACACTGGAACGACTCAAGACGCTGTGGGGCTCCTGGGGCCTGGTCCAGAAGCTTATACTCGGCGGCGTCATCATCGCGGTCATCGCGGGCATCGTCATGCTCGTCTCGGTGTCCGGTGCTCCGACGCAGATCCGCCTCATCAGCACGCCTATCTCCAGCGATGACGAGCTCCGGCAGATCACCAGCAGGCTCGACCAGGAAGGCATCAGCTTCAGCGTGGGCGAGGGCAATGTGCTCTACGTCGATGACGAAGCGACGCGTTCCCGGGCCAACGCGATACTGCTCCGAGAAGACTTGATACCCAAGGGTACCGACCCCTGGGCAGTATTCACCATAGACCGCTTCACGGTTACCGATTTCGAGCGCAACATCAACCTCCGCAAGGCGATAATCCAGGAGGTCACCAAGCACATCGAGTCGATCTCTGACGTGGACAAGGCCAACGTAGTCATAGAGATACCCTCGGACAAGCTGTTTGCCGAGGACCAGAAGCCGGTAACGGCGAGCATCATCCTCTATCCCAAGCCTGGTGCGGACATAACGACAAACCGCAAAAAGCTGGAAGGAATCCAGAAGATCATACGCTTCGCCGTATCTGGCCTGATTGATGAAAACATCGTCATAACCGACCAGAACGGCCTTGTACTCAATGATTTTGCCGGACTCGAGGATTTTGACCGCATCGAGAGGACCAAGCGCGAGCAGCAACTGGTGCAGCGCCAGGAAGCCTATTATCGGGCCGCGGTGCTCAAGGCGCTCCAGCAGATCTATACGTCGGACCGCGTCCGCGACCTGAACATCAAGATCGACATGGACATGAGCAAAAAGAGCGTTTCCATCGAGGAGCATTTTCCCTTCGAGCTCAAACCGGACAATCCGCTTACGCCATACGACGACTCCATCATCCAGCCCTCGGTACGACTGTCCACCGAGAAGACGAGCTATGAGTACCAGGGCACCGGGTTCAACCCCGAGGGGCCGGCGGGTGTAGAGGGCCAGACCGCGCCTGCGTACAAAGACCTGCAGAACATGGTCGGCACAGCTACCCAGACCCACTCGATTGAAAACGAGGCTCTGAATACCCGGGCCAGCGTCGAGGATCGCTCTCCGACCATAGATCGTGTTACCGTCTCGGTAAACATCGACGGAGTCTGGAAATGGAAGTATAATGACAAGGGCGAGCCGGTCGTCAAGGCTGAAGGCGGCATTGAACGCGAATACGTAGCCGTAGAGCAGGCCGACCTGGATGCCGCTGCGGCTCTGGTTCGCGACGCCATCGGTTACGACAGGATGCGCGGCGATTCAGTAACCGTACGCAACATACAGTTCGACCGGAGCGTGCAGTTCAAGAGCGAGGACCAGACCTTCCTTCAGAAGCAGCAGACCAACAGGATCATCCTGTACTCGCTGATAGGCGTGGCATTTCTGCTCATCGCTTTCATCGTGTTCAGGCTGGCGTCGAGGGAACTGGAACGAAGGCGCAGGATATCAGAGGAGAAGCGGGCCCTGGAGCAGCAGATGCTCAGGGAGAACGCGATACGGCAGGCGGAAGAGCAGAACATCGAGGTGTCCATGTCCGTAGAGGAACGCAAGCGACTGGATCTCCAGGAGCACGCGATCAACATGGCCAAGGAACACCCGGAAGACGTTGCGCAGCTCATCCGGACCTGGCTCAGGGAGGAGTAATCCATGCCTCAAGCCGCCCCCCCAAAGGGCAAGTCCGCCGGTGCCGGTGCTTCGGGATCAGCGGGCAAGAAGCCTAAAAGCGCGAAGGACATGAATGGCAGGCAGAAGGCCGCCATTTTCCTCATCACCCTCGGCAGCGAGATCTCGGCTGAGATTTTCAAGCACCTCCGCGAGGATGAGATTGAGACCCTGACCTTCGAGATAGCGCGGCTTGAGAACGTGGAGCCCGAGCTCAAGGATGCCATCCTGATGGAGTTCCAGGAGCTGATGATGGCCAGCGAGTTCATCAGCTCGGGCGGTATCGATTATGCGCGCGAATTGCTTGAAAAAGCCCTCGGCTCACAGAAAGCCATAGACGTCATCAACCGCCTGACCAGTTCCCTCCAGGTCAGGCCGTTCGACTTCATACGGCGCACCGATCCAGCCAACTTGCTCAACTTCATACAGACGGAACACCCCCAGACCATAGCCCTGATACTGGCCTACCTCGAGCCCAACAAGGCCTCCTACATCCTGACCAAGCTCCCCAAGGAGCACCAGTCGGACGTGGCCAAACGCATAGCGATGATGGACCGCACCTCGCCTGAAGTGCTCCGCGAAGTGGAGCGCGTGCTGGAGAAGAAACTGTCCACGCTGTCCAGTGAAGACTACACGGCCGCAGGCGGCGTCGACGCCATCGTCGAGATACTCAACCTTGCGGACCGCACCACGGAAAAAGGTATCCTCGAGGCACTCGAGGAGGAAAATCCCGAGCTCGCCGAGGAAATCAAGAAGAAGATGTTCGTGTTCGAGGACATCGTGATGCTGGACAACCGTTCCATCCAGAAGGTCATCCGCGAGGTCGATACGCAGGACCTCACGAGGGCCCTCAAGGGCGTGGATACGGAGGTCCAGGAGAAGGTGTTCCAGAACGTGTCAAAGCGCGCTTCGCAGGCGCTCAAGGAAGACATGGAATACATGGGCCCTGTCCGCATCAAGGACGTCGAGGAAGCCCAGCAGAAGATAGTCGCGGTTATCCGCCACCTCGAAGACACGGGCGAAATCATCATCGCCCGTGGCGAAGACGACCAGTTGATCCAGTAGGAAAAGGTAGCGTATGGCCAAGACCGTATTCAGACCCCAGGAGACAGTCCGCCTCACGAGTGCCTACGTGCTCCACTCCGCCGGCGGCGACGCCGTGGTTGAGGAGCTTGAGGACGTAGCGCCCGCACTCGAATACGAGGGCCCCACCGCCGACGATCTGCGTCGCGAAGCCGACCTGTTTACCCAGAACTGGGAACGTGAAAAAGAGGCGATGGTCGCTGCCGCCAGGGCCGAGGCGCAGGACATAGTCGCCAAGGCCGAGGCCGCCGCGTTTGAAGAGGTCAAGCGCAAGAACGACCAGGCGCTCAAGATACGGCGTGACGCGGAATCAGCCGCAGAAAAGGCCCTGCGCGAAGCGGAAGCCAAGATCCAGGCTTTTGAAGTGCAGGCCAAGTCACGAGTCGATGAAGTGACCAAGGCCGCCCACAAGGAAGGCTTTGACCAGGGGCGTGAAGAGGGCTTCAAGGAAGGCAAGAACGAAGTGGAGCGCCTGGTAAACCGGCTCCATGTCATACTTGACCGCGCCATGGACAAGCGCGCGGAGATACTCGAGCAGACGGAAGCCCAGGTCGTCGAACTCGTGCTCCTCATTACGCGCAAGGTCGTCAAGACCATATCCGAGAACCAGAAGAACGTCGTACTCTCCAACATCTCCCAGGCGCTCCGCAAGCTCAAGACGAGGAGCGATGTGATAATCCGCGTCAACCTCGCCGACCTGCAGCTGACCACGGAACATGCCAAGGACTTCATAGAAGCGGCTGAAAACGCCAAGAAGGTATCGATCGTCGAGGACATGGCCGTGGACAGGGGTGGCTGCATCATAGAGACGGATTTCGGCGAGATAGACGCCCGCATCCAGAGCCAGTTGCACGAGCTGGAAGAAAAGATCCTGGACATCTCGCCTATCAAGGCGAGGGGAAAGGCGCAGTAGGGCCGTGGATCTTATCGGTAAATACCTGGATGTCGTCGACCGCTCCGACCCCATCAAGTACACAGGCAAGGTCGTCAAGGTGCAGGGCCTCCTCGTGGAGAGCCGAGGCCCGCAGGCTGTGGTCGGAGAACTGTGCCAGATCCTCATACCCAGACTCGGCACCGTGGCCTGGTCCGAGGTGGCGGGGCTGCGCGGCGAGACCGTGCAGCTCATGTCGTACTCGGGGCTCGATGGCATCGAGGTAGGCTGCACCGTCATAGCTTCAGGTGAAATGCTCAGGGTTCCCGTGTCGGGCAAACTGCTCGGCCGCGTGCTCGACTCCATGGGCCGCCCCGCGGACGGCAAAGGCGACATTGCATCTCCTGATTACTATCCCACCGTTGCCATTCCTCCCGATGCCATGACCCGCAAGCGCATAAAAACACGCATCAGCTCGGGGGTCCGGTCCATAGACGGCCTCTTGCCGCTCGGCCGCGGGCAGCGTATCGGAATTTTCGCGGGATCAGGCGTCGGCAAATCAACGTTGCTGGGCATGATGGCCCGGAACACCAACGCAGACATCAACGTGATCGCGCTCATTGGCGAGCGCGGCCGCGAGGTCAGGGAGTTCATAGAAAACGATCTGGGTGAAGAAGGACTGGCCCGCTCGGTCGTCATCGTCTCCACGTCAGATACTCCACCCCTGGCGAGGCTCCGCGGAGCGTATGTAGCCACCGCCGTCGCCGAATATTTCAGGGATCTCGGCAACGACGTACTCCTGTTGTTCGATTCGGTCACGCGCTTCGCGAGGGCCCAGCGGGAGATCGGGCTGGCGATCGGCGAGCCTCCCACGACCAGGGGATACACGCCAAGCGTCTTCGACTCGCTGCCCAAGTTGCTGGAGCGCTCGGGTACTTCGCAGAAAGGTTCCATCACCGGCGTATACACGATACTCGTCGACGGCGACGACATGGACGAGCCGGTTTCCGATACGGTGCGCGGTATTCTCGACGGCCACGTGGTGCTCACGAGAAAACTGGCGGAGCGGTACCATTATCCAGCCGTCGATGTGCTCAAGTCGATTTCACGGCTTTCTCAGGCTGTTACCGGGCCTGTCACCCAAAAGGCCATGGGTGCCGTCCGCAGGCTCATGGCCACGTACGAGGAAGCCGAAGACATGATCAATATCGGCGCTTACGTCAAGGGAACGAATCCGGGCATCGACGAAGCTATCGCCAAGCGCCAGGCAATAGAGGCCTTCCTCGTGCAACTGGTCGATGAAAAAGCGCCGATAGCCGATACCATCAAGCGTCTCGGTGACATAGCTGGTCTTACGATACCGCAGTCAGAACTGACAGCCTTCGCCGAGCCAGATCACCGGCCCCAGCTGGTCAAGGAAAACCCTGATGTCGAGTCTATCGGGGATATTCCATGAAGCGCTTCGCTTTCAGGCTGGAACGGGTGCTCGAGTTGCGTTCGTACGCGGTAACGGTCGCCGAGGCTAAACTCGGAGAAAAATCGGCGGTGTGCGACCGCCTTAACCTGTCGCTCGAGGCCAATGCCCGCGCCACGCTTGAGGCAGCCCGTGAGCGTTTCAGGCCGGGCGGCAATGCCGCCGACCACAGGGCGGGCGAGTTGTATTCGGTTCGCTTGAACCAGGAACGCGAACGGCTCATGAAAGCCCTTGCCTATGCCGAAACGGAGCGCGAAGCCGCCAGACTCGAGTACGTCAAGGTCCGCCAGACCAGGGAACTCGTGGCCAAATTGCGCGAGCGCGAGGAGACTGCCTACTACAAGGCTGTCTCCCGTGAAGAAACCAAAACAATGGATGATCTGGCCAACGGCGCTCATGCGCGCGTCATGGCCGGCATACTCAACAGCGAATCTCAGGTAGAGGGGTACCATGGCATCGTTCGGTAAGCGACGTGTGTTCGGCAGGATAGTCGTCATGCTCATCATGATACTGGCCCTCGCCATAGGCGGGCTGTTCTGGTTTGACTATCTGGGCGTTGTCGATGCAAAAGCCTTTTTTGCCCCTGTCCTGAGGCTCGCGGGACTCCGCACGCGGACCGGTACCGCCTTGCCCGCCGATTCGCCCACATTGCTTGATGACGAACGGTTCGCAAAGCAGCTGGAGGCCGTAGAGGCCCTGCGCCAGGAACTCGGAGAACGTGAAAAAATAGCGGCGGAACGCCAGTCCGCCATAGAAGCAATGGCCCAGGAAATAGAAGATCGTGCCAAGATGCTCGATGAACGTGAGAATTCGTTCAAACAAATGGCAGAACGGTACGAGAATAGAAGAGCGAATGTAGAACAGAACGCCAGGTACTTGAGCGGCATGCCGCCCGCCGATGCGGTGAAGATCCTGGTGGCTTCTGACGATCAGACGGTAATCGATGTGTTGCGGGCGGTCGAAGAGATCGCGGCACAGACCGGTGAAGCGTCCGTCGTAGCGTACTGGCTGTCGCTGTTGCCTGCGGATCGATCCGCTACGCTGCAGCGCAAGATGAACGAGAAACCTGCGTCACTGGACTAGCGCCTGACCGGCTCTTCAAGCGGGCCGGCGAAGCCGGACGCGAAAGGAGCCTGCATAGATGCTGGCGCTACCACGAATAGCCGCCGTTCAGGGCGGCACCGGAGCTTCCAACCGCGCTTCGCGGTCGGGCAAGCCGCTCGCCGCTGTCAACGAGTCATTTGGAAAGATGCTCGCTGGCCTCCGTTCCGCCAAGGCGGACCCCGCATCAAACGTCAACGCGGTCACGGTGCCGCATAAGGCCGCTTCTGCCAAGCAAACCCGGCTTGAACCCCGGAACGCCGTAGAACGACGGTCAACCAAAAACGGAAATGGTTCTGACCCATCAACCCAGACCAATCGGGCTGGTGCGAATCAGGAAGCAAACCGGTCAGCCGTAACTACCGCGGTTCCCGGAGCCAAAGCCGTTG
Organism: uncultured bacterium; assembly: GCA_964293355.1. Classification (GTDB taxonomy): domain Bacteria; phylum Spirochaetota; class Spirochaetia; order Treponematales; family UBA12059; genus SZUA-370. The sequence goes on along the minus strand of CAXZAJ010000033.1, from coordinate 8,718 downwards.
CCGCACCAACTGCACCACACGACGAAAAGCCAGTCGCCAAAGCAGAAAAGCCGCGCAACGGCAACCAGGCGGCTGAAGGGGTTGAAGCTGGTATCATCGCCGCTGCCGTCAGGGTCGCAACCTTGAGTGCCGCGGACAAGGGTAGTGCACCTCGCCCCCAGGCTGGCGTTGCAGGATCCGGGAGCCGTGGCGAGCGTGGCGATCCAGGGCTTGAAACCGTAGGTGCACGCACCGAAACCGACCGGAACGGCACCAGGGTGACGGTCATGGATATGCGCATGAAAGCCGCCAGGGACAATGCCTCGAGGCAAGGCTCTGCACGCGCTCGCCCTGAAGGCGAATCCGTGGCCGATGCGGTTAAGGGTGATGTCTCAAGGACCGACGCCGACACGTCCTTTGCCGGAAGGCTTATGCAGAGGACCGGTGGAGAATCAGACAAATCTGCCACCGTGGCCAGAGAGACTCCTGCGGCATCAAATCAGACCTTTGCCGATGCGCTTGCCTCCCGCCTCCAGACCGGAGCCTCCGACATCGTGCGCTCGGCTCAGATTGTGCTCCAGCATGGTGATTCCGGCATAATCCGCCTGAGGCTGGACCCTGATTCACTCGGGGGCGTCAAGATAGAACTGAAAATGACCGAAAAGCAAATAAGTGGAAAGATCATCGTCGAGTCTGATATCGCCGGGGAGGCCTTCCCTTCATCGCTGGATGCGCTGAAGGATGCCTTTGCCGAGAGCGGATTCGAGACGACGGCGCTTGAGGTCGAAGTGCGGAACGATATGGCATCGGGAACTGGAAACGGCAATGGCGATGGAACACGTGGCGACCAGGATGGCCCCTACTGGTGCCGGTCGCTCAGGGAACTGGACGCTGCCGTTCCAGTGCTCACCGCTGCAGGGCGCGATGGCCTGCTTGATGTATTTGTGTAAGGTAAGGAGCGATCCATGGATATAGACCTAAGAATGAGCCAGACTGACGCGACAAGGACGAGGCTCCAGGTCGACGCGCTCAACAAGGAACTCGGCGGTGGCAAGCAGGTCAAGGCGGATCTCGGCAAGGATGACTTCCTGAAGATCCTCATCACCCAGCTCCAGCACCAGGATCCAACGAACCCGATGCAGGACAAGGAATTCATCGCCCAGATGGCACAGTTTTCGTCACTGGAACAGATGACCAACATGGCGTCGAGCTTCGGCAAGCTGTCCAGCGTCCTCAACTCCAGCGAGGCGCAGTCGCTGCTCGGCCGGAACGTCGAGGTGCTGGACGGAGACAAGGCTATTTACGGCAAGGTGTCGCAGGTCGTCCGCGGCGAGTTCCCCCTGGTCATGGTCGATGGTTCATTCTACGACCTTGAACAGGTCAGCAAAGTTGAAGAGTAAGGAGGCGCCGTTATGATGCGCTCATTGTATTCAGGCGTCGCCGGCCTCCAGAACCACCAGGTCCGCATGGACGTGCTCGGCAACAACATCGCCAACGTCAACACCACCGGCTTCAAGAAAGGCCGCGCCAATTTCCAGGACCTGCTGTACCAACAGATGTCTGGCGCCGCCAAACCGACAGAAGAAGTCGGTGGCGTAAACCCCAAGGAAATCGGTCTCGGCATGTCTATCGCGTCAATCGATACGATCCACACCCAGGGCTCGCTCCAGACGACTGGCGTCATGACCGACCTCGCCATCCAGGGCAACGGTTTCTTCGTGCTTGCCAAGGGCGACCAGACGATGTACACCCGCGCCGGCGCTTTTGGCCTGGACGCCGACGGCCGTCTGGTCAACCCAGGCAACGGACTGCGTGTTCAGGGATGGAATGCGGAACTGGTAAACGGCGTTGAAGTGCTCAATACTTCAGGCGCGCTTAACGACTTGACCATTCCCGTCGGCTCCAAGGATCCGGCCCGCGCCACCGAGCAGGTCTTCCTGGCCTGTAACCTCGACAAGCGCCTGCCCGAGATTCCTGAAGGCGCAGCCGCGGAGACTGTCCGCCAAGGCACCTGGCGCGTGGAAGAGAAAGTCTACGACTCCTTCGGCACCGAGCATACGCTCCGCGTTGAGTTCGCCCGCGTGATCGGACAGCCCAACCAGTGGCAGGCAACGGTCGCCGTGGATCCAGAAGCCGCCGCGGCTACCAATGCCGCCGTAGGCCTTACACCGGAAGCGCAGCAGGGCAATACGTTCATCGTCGAATTTGACAACCTCGGTACCCTCCGCAGGATCGTTGACGGACAGGGAAACCCTTCTGGTGAAGAAGGACTGCTCTCCATGAATATCGCCTTCGATGTTGCCAATACGACCCCCGGAGCGGGCGGCGAGCAGACCAGGCAGAACTTCTCGCTCAATCTGGGCGTGGCCGGCAGCGTACGCAGCACCGTAACCCAGTTTGCGGAAGCGTCCAGCACCAAGGTGTTTGCCCAGGACGGCTACGGCATGGGATATCTGGAGAACTTCAAGATAGACCAGTCAGGCATGATAACCGCCGTCTATTCCAACGGTTCCACGAGGACCCTGGGTCAGGTGGCACTCGCAAGCTTTACTAATCCCAACGGCCTCGAGAAGACCGGCGAGACCAACTTCGTGGCGTCAAACAATTCCGGTATGGCCAACATCGGCCCTTCCGGCATCGCTGGCAAGGGCAAGCTGATAGCCGGAGCCCTCGAGATGTCCAACGTCGACCTGGCGGAGCAGTTTACCGACATGATAGTGACACAGCGCGGTTTCCAGGCCAACTCCAAGACGATCCAGACGTCTGACCAGATGCTCCAGGAACTCCTGCAGCTCAAGAGGTAATGTAAGCGCATGAACGTGCGGAGGCGGTGATGATAGAACTTACAAGGCTGTCCGGTGAAGAGTTCTGGCTCAATCCGCACATGATAGAGTATATTGAGCGCAAACCGGATACATCGCTGGCCATGCTTTCGGGCAAGCACGTGATGGTCCGGGAAAGCGTCCAGGATGTCATTGCCAGGATAGTCGAGTACCGCCGCCTCATAGGCGCTTTCAAGAACGAGGAGTAGGGGATGGATTTAGCGTCGGTCATTGGATTCGCAGGCGGTTGGTTCGCCATCATCGCGTCCATTTTCATTTCCGGTAACTCCATCAGCACCTATATCGATATTGCGTCTGTTTTCATGACCGTGTTCGGTTCTTATATGGGTCTCATGCTCAACTACAGCATCAAGGACACCCTCGGCATCTTCAAGGTCATGGGCAAGATATTCAAGCTTCCGGACTTTGGCGAGATGAAGGTTGCCGAGTCGTTGCTCTCGCTCTCGGAGCGAGCCAGACGTGAAGGTATTTTGTCTCTTGAAGAAGAGATCGAGGGTGTAGACAGTGCTTTCATGAAGCGTGGCCTCCGCATGGTCGTGGACTCTACCGATCCTGAAGTGATCCGGACGATACTTGAAAATGAGCTGACTCAGATGAATGCGCGCCACGGCATCAAGCTCAAGATGGTCGACCAGTGGGGCAAGCTTGCGCCGGGCTTCGGTATGTTGGGCACCGTTCAGGGACTCATCGGCATGATGAAAAACCTTGAAGACAAGAGCCAGATCGGCCCCAACATGGCCATCGCGCTCATTACCACATTCTACGGCGCGATCATGGCCAACTTCCTGTTCATACCTATCATGGGCAAGCTTGCTGGTCAGGATGCAGAAGAGACCAAGGTGATGGAGATGGTCATAGAAGGCGTGCTTTCCATCCAACAGGGAGATAATCCGCACATCCTGCAGATGAAACTCTCCGCATATCTTTCTCCCACGAACCAGAAGAAGCTCGAAGAGCTTCATCCGGCTGCTTGAGGTCGCTGCAATGGCAAGAAAGAAGAAGGAACAGAGCCTGGGTGGTATCGGAGAATGGATCGTTACCTATGGCGACATGGTGACCCTCCTTCTCTGTTTCTTCGTTGCGCTCTTCGATACTACTGAAATTATTCCAGGCCAGATGAATCAGATGATCTCAAGCCTGGCCAACATCGGCATGGGATCTTCTACCGGAGGCAATTCACTGTCCGTCGGCCGGCTTGCAGAACTCGGAAATTCCGTCATGTCATTGCCTTCCATGGAAAAGGGCAAGATGCTCGCTACAGCCAAGAAGAAGGCGGTGGCGCTGTTCCAGCCCGAGATCAAGTCCAACAAGGTCCGCATAAGCTCCGACGAGCGCGGCATCATCATTTCACTGGCATCCGACGCGTTTTTCAGACCGGCGAGCGCTGAAATCAATATAGAAGAGACCAGAACCATGCTCGTACGGCTTTCGGAACTACTGAAGTCTGAAGAGTTGCAGGGGCGCAAGTTCAGGGTAGAAGGACACACGGATTCCGCTCCCACCGACCCCGCCGGCCCCTGGCAATCCAACTGGGAACTCTCGGCAGCGCGTGCCTTGGGCGTGCTACACTACCTGAGTGATTTTGGCGTACCCGAACAGCGTTTCCAGGTGTCTGGCCTCGCCGCCACGGTTCCCATCGCAGACGATTCCACTGAAGAGGGGCGTGCCTACAACCGGCGCGTCGACATCATCATCCTTGATGATGCCCATCTGTAAATGAAAAGAGGTACGCACCCATGAGCGATGATTTTGATAAAAGCGACGCGGATTTTGCTGGAACGTCGGACGTTGCCGAAAAGCCAAAGGGCAAGGGTGGTGGCAAGGCAATTCTGGGTTTGCTCAAGTGGATAGCCATAGGCCTCGGGGCTGTCATATTCATAATTGTCATCGTGGTGGTAACGGTAAGCCTCCTCAACAGGCAGGCAAAGCCGATGACCACCGTACCTACCTCGGAAGAATACCAGCGCGCTACTCCTATCTGGGCTACGTTCACGGCAATTGATCAGATAACGACGAATACAATGGACAAAGAACCCTGGTCTGTCATGATAAAACTCAATCTGGCTTTCGATCCAGCGGACAAGGAAATCCAGACCGAGCTGACTTCACGAAAATATCAGATCCAGGATGCGTTGCGCAACTTTTTCAGCCTCAAGAGCATCCAGGCCCTGATGCCGGACGAGGAACGTGAACTCAAGGAAGAGTTGCGTGAGATGCTCAACCGCATCCTCTCCAAGCCAGGAATCAAGGATGTGTACTTCCAGACCTTCTCGAGGAACCAGTTGTAGTGTAACGACGTTACTGATGTCACGACGTTGCTAAATGCGGTTTTCTATGCAATTATGTAAGGCGGAATGAACAGATGACTGAAGTCCTGTCCCAGGACGAGATAGACCAGCTTCTCACCGCCATAAACGCCGGCGACACGTCTCTTGAGACGGTGCAGTCGGCGACAGATTCCCGCAAGATAAAAATCTACGATTTCAGGCGACCGGACAAGTTTTCAAAAGAGCAGATGCGCACCGTGCAGAACATGCACGAGACGTTTGCGCGCCTCACTACCACGAGCCTGTCGGCTTCACTCCGCATCCTGGTCAACGTACACGTCGCATCGGTGGACCAGCTTACCTACGAGGAATTCATCCGGTCCATACCCACGACCACGACGCTCGCCGTCGTCAGCATGGATCCGTTGAAGGGCCAGATTATCCTGGAAATCGACCCGGCCGTCACCTTCACCATCATCGACCGACTCTTCGGCGGTGCCGGTGAAGGCTCCAAGCTCACCCGCGAACTCACCGACATCGAGCATTCCGTCATGGAAGGCATCATCGTCAAGATACTCGGCAACCTCCGCGAGGCCTGGACCCAGGTCATCGACCTCCGTCCCCGGCTTTCCCAGATAGAGGTCAATCCGCAGTTTGCCCAGATCGTACCCCCTACTGAAATGGTGGTGCTCGTGACGCTGGAGACGAAGATCGGCGATGTCGAGGGCATGATGAACCTCTGCATACCGTACCTCACGATCGAACCGATCATCTCGAAGCTGTCGGCGCAGTACTGGTACTCTTCGGTGCGCCGTGGAGCCACCACCGAGAACCTCAACATACTGAAAGAAAAATTGTCGACCATTGATGTGCCGGTCATCGCTGAAATCGGGCGTATCCAGGTTACGGTACGTGACGTGCTCAACCTGAATCTCGGCGACATCATCCGACTCTACAATGTCAAAGTCGACGACCCCATGGTACTCAACGTCGGCAACAAGAAAAAATTCCTGTGCCGCCCTGGCGTCATCGGCAAGAAGATGGCCGTTCAGATCAGCAAGCGGCTCGAAGAGGTCGGCCAGCAAGAATACGAAGAACTGGCTGCGGAAGGTGAGGATTCTTATGAGTGACGGCGCTCTCTCCCAGGACGAGATAGATTCCCTGTTGGCGGGACTCGATCCTAGCGCGGGCGGCTCGCCGTCCCCGAAAGCTTCAGCCGGGGGCCTCTCGGCCGCTGATCTGCAGTCTTTCAACTCCATTCTGGCCGAGCTGAGCGATACGCACGCCCAAACCGTGTCCATGATGACCAGCCAGGACGTAACGTTCTCCGCTCCCAAAACCGATTCGACCACGCGGGACGGCATGCTGCCGTCGTTGCCGGACGAAATTCTGGCTGTAAAGATAGATATGGTTGGCGGCATACCCGGCGACCACCTGTTTCTGGTACCTAAAGACACCGCGCTCAAGATCGCTTCGCTTGCTAACCAGGACGATTCGCTGACCGATCTTGATGAAATGGCCGTCTCGGTCGTCTCCGAGTGCATTTCCAGCCTGACAGGTTCAGCCATCAATGCCTTTACTGAAAAATCCGGCAACCGCTCCATCCAGTCCGATGTAGCCGCTGGAGCCTTTGGCCCCAAAGCGATAGCGCGCTTCCCGGCGGGCGAGTTTGTCAGGGTCGCCTACGACCTTTCTATAGCCGGAGCCCGTTTCAAGCTCTGGGAAATCTACTCCCAGACTTTTGCCAAGGATATCATCCTCGCTTCAGGTATGCAGTCACAGCCCCAGCAATCCAGGGGCGGTGGCCAGATGTCCATGGGGGGCCAGATGCCTCAGGGTGGTGGGATGCCATCGATGGGCTATCAGCAACAGCAGCAACCGATGTACCAGCAGCCTATGATGGGCATGCAGCAACAGCAGGGCATGTACCAGCAACAGCAGGGCATGTACCAGTCCCCGGTCATGGCTCAGCCGAACGTCCAGCCTGTGCAGTTCGCCAACCTCGGTATGGGGCACTCCGCACAGGAATCGGGCAATATCGGCCTGATCATGGACGTATACATGGAGCTGACCGTGGAACTCGGTCGCACCAAAAAACTGATCAAGGACATTCTGGGCATAGGTGAAGGTACGATCATCGAGCTGGACAAGCTTGCCGGCGAACCCGTCGACATCCTCGTCAACCACAAGCTCATCGCCAAGGGCGAGGTCGTGGTCATCGATGAAAACTTCGGCGTGCGCGTCACCGAGATAGTCTCTCCCATGGAGCGCATGGCTGACCTGAGCTGAGCCGGGAGTCCGCTATGTAACACGGCTCCCGAGGCTGTCTGGTCCTGAACTCGTTGTCTTTCCGGCCGCTTCAAGGTACAATGCGCGCCGGAGGTGACATGCGCAGGTTCAACCGTTTTTGTTGCATGGTGATACTCTGTGCAACCACAGTCGCGGGCGCATATGCCCAGACCGCTCCCACCACGCCCGTTGCCATAGACGAGACAACCCTCGTACTGCCTGATGCCGCCGGTCCTGGCAACACCGCTGCAGACAGCTCCATCATGCCCTATTTCCTGCGCATGGTTTTCGTGCTGGGGCTCGTGCTTGCCGCAATCTACGGCCTGTACGCGCTGCTCAAGCGATCCGCGAGACCGCTTTCCCCAACCGACACGTATCTGCGCGTGCTGGCGTCCACCCCCATAGGGTCGGGCAAGAGCCTCCATGTCGTATCGGTTGGAGACGCAGCCTGGCTCGTGGGTGCCACTGATTCGTCCATCGGACTCATCTCCGAAATCAAGGACAAGGAGATCATCGACGCCCTCGCACTCCGGGCCGCTGAAGCACCCCAGACTCCGAGAAAAGACTTCAATACCATGCTCGGAGATCTTCTCGGCCGCAAACAAGGCCGCACTCATGCGATTTCCGACCCCAGTGACTTCTTCACCCGCCAGAAGGATCGCCTCAAGAAATTCTAGAGTTTCCATAACGTGGGCAAACGCTCCGTCGTCCTGGAGGATTTCGTGCGAAGAGCATTCTATATAATCATCATGTTGACCATATTCACGGCAAGTGCCTGGGCTCAGGATGCACCCGCGGCTACCTTTCCATCAAGCCCGGCCGATACCGCGCGCAGCGTCCCTGTCCCAAGCGCCCAGCCAGCCCAGCGCGCGTTCCCGGGAGGAGCCGCATCGGCGACTACCGCCATTCCCAGGAATCTGCCTGTCGTGCCGTTTATCGACCTGGCAGTACGTTCACCTGAAACAGGGCAGGAAGTAGCCTTCAGCCTGCAATTGCTGTTGCTCCTGACCGTGCTCTCGCTGGCGCCGAGCATGATCATCCTGGTTACCAGCTTCCTGCGCATATCCATCGTGCTGGACTTCGTCAAGCGGGCTCTTTCTCTTCAGCAGGTGCCACCAAGTCAGGTGCTGATGGGCATAGCCCTCTTCCTGACGATGTTCATCATGTGGCCGACGTTTGACGAGGTGTACACGCAATCGATAAAACCGCTGGCAGACGGCCAGATCGGTGTGGAAGAGGCGTACCGGGCGGCGGAAAAACCCTTCAGGATATTCATGTATTCTCAGATGCGGAGCGACCCCGAGAACATCAGGCTGTTCATGAGCATGCGGGGCTTGCCC
>CAXZAJ010000032.1:0-18205 GCA_964293355.1 uncultured bacterium | reverse complement strand
GGGCACCGGCACCAATCTCTATGGTGCCGCCTCGATCGCGCTTCATCACGCCGACCATGACGTAATCCCTGCCGCCGGAGCGAATCCGTATGTCACGCGGCTCGGGTTCCAGTGTTATGTCGGCGATGTCCTTGAGGAAGATGAACGACCCGTCACCGTAGCCGACGGTCAGGTTCCGCAGTTCGTCCAGGTCGGAGAATGCTCCGGCGGTCGTGAACGCCAGCTCCCGGGACCTGTATGTCGCGCTGCCGGCCGGTATGTTCAGGTTGCTGTACTGCAGCGCCTGGAATATGGCCAAGGCCGAAATGCCGCGCGCCTCGAGCTCCGTCACGTTCAGCGTCACCCTCGCCTCGCGCTTCGAACCGCCTACCAAGCTGATCCTGGAGACTCCGGGTATCCTTGCGATGGCCGGGCTCAGCCTCGTTTCCAGGTACTCGGTCAGAGCCTCGGCGTCCATGTCGCCGGAAATGCGCACTGAAAAGATAGGCAGGAAGGCGCTCGCCTCAGACATGTAGATGACCGGATTCCCCTCGATGCCACTGGGCAGCTCGTCGGCAATGCCATTCATCAGCTCTCGGATCTGCGGCAACTTGCCGCCAACGTCCACGTCCGCGGTAAACTGCATGGAGACGATGGAATAGGAATTGGAGCTGGACGATGTCAGCTCCGTGATGCCGGCGAGCGTGGACATCTGGTTCTCTATTATCCGCGATATGTCGCGTTCAACGTCCTTGGCACCGGCCCCCGGGTAGACGGTGATGATGGTAGCCTGGGGCAGGGCCACCGGCGGTATCATCTCCGAATTGAGCGACGAGCCGGCTATGACCCCGAATATTCCGAGCGAGAACAGCAGTATCGCGATGATGGCGGGGTGCTTCACCGAAAAATCTGATATCTTCATTGCGCTGCTTCCCGTGGAGCGACGATGGAGACGGGAGAGCCTTCGCGGGCAAAGTACTGCCCCTCTATGATGAATTCCCTGTCAGACCAGGCCAGTGGCACGGCAAAGTGCGTATCCGATGCATCCACGGGGACGAAGTCCTCGCTGACGGCCTTGCCGCCCTCGACTCGCCAGATCTTGCCGCCGATCAGGGCCTCGAAGGGCAGGCTGAATACGCCGGGCCAGCGCGCCAGCTCGAATTCCAGCGACACGAACATGCCAGGCCTGAGCACCCCGGCGTCTGCATTAATCGACACGGAAACCTCGAAATTCTTTGTCTCCGCCGATATGAAGGGGCTGATGCTCCTGACGCGTCCGATATATTCACCACCGCCTGCGCGCCTGATCGTTATGCGCATCGTATCGCCGTCTTTACTGAACTGCTCGTAGTACCGCTCCGGCACCCTGGCCCGGACTATGAGGTCAGTAAGGTCACCAATGGTAACCAGCGGGCGTTCCGGCGCGGCGATGGAGCCCGCACTCATGTGCTTGACGAGCACCACGCCGTCCACCGGGCTCTTCACCGTGGCGTAGTCAAGCTGTATCCTCGCCAGTTCATACTGCGACGAGTACGCGTCGAACTGGCCCTTGGCCTGCTCGTAGCTCTGCTGCGTTGCCGCGTTGGCCCGGTAGAGCTGCCCCAGCCGCTCGTAGGACGACTTGGCTGAAAGGTAAGCCGCCTCGGCCTGCTGGAGCTGCAGCGCGAATCGCTGCGAGTCGATGCGGGCGATGAGCTGGCCCTTGCTGACCGGCTGGCCTATCTCCACGGCCATTTCCTGAAGCACGCCTGAAACGAACGGCAGCACGGTCACCATCGTCTCCGATTCCACGTGCGCGTTGAGCCTCAGCGACTTGACGAGGTCGCCGAACTCTGGCTTCATCGTCCGCACCGGTATCGGCGGCGTCTCGGGCGGCGCTTCAACCCTGGCCGACACGACCAGCCTGAATCCGACGGCTCCCGCCACTATGGCTACGGGGATGAGCCACCGCAGTATCCGGATCGCCTGGCCTATCTTCTTCCTTGTACTCACGTTCATCGTTTCGCCCCTCACTCGAACAAGGGCGAGCCGCGCATCGCCTCGGCACCTGATGGCGTCAGGATGCCGCCCACGAACGCCTTCAGCGTATCCTTCAGGATATCGACCCTGGAAAACGGCTCGTCATCGATATCGTCGAGCACGGTAAGCCCCGCCACCACGTTTATGATCGCGAACGTCAGGCGGCGTACATTGAATTCCGGGCGCACTATCCCCTCGTCGACCGCGTCCTGAACGATATCCTGTATAAAGACATGAAGTTTCTGTTGCAGTACCGACTTCAGGCCGGGCAGCTCCGTCCTGGAGGATGACTGATTGCCTATGATCATGCGCCCGGCATGCTTGAGTTCCGCATAGGCATGTTCGACTATGGCGTTGAGCTTGGAGACGAACGGCAGGGAGGTGTCGTCTGAAATGCCCTGGAGCACGCCCAGTATCCTGCCGGTCCATGCGGCGGTAGCGCCGTCTATGAGCGCGAACTTGCCGTCAAAATGGTTGTAAACGGTCTTGCGGCTAACGCCGGCAAGGTCCGCGGCAGCCTCGACCGTCAACCCTTCTGCCCCGTTGTCGCGCAGTATCGCTGTCGCGGCTTCCAGTATCCGCTCCCTCGTCGTGTCTATCATGCAACGCCCTTTCTACACAAATTACTCATTCTCTGTGTAATTTGTCACATTTCTCAAGCAATATCAATGGGATTCCTCATTATTTTGCCCCGGGGGACAGACCCCGGAGTCCAAACCCCTGAGCCCAAGGCGCGATGCTTGCGGCAGTTTCGATTCGCGGGTAAACTGCGTGGTCGGAGGATGCACATGGAAACGAAGATAGAAACCGTCCAGCTCTCGTGGACTAAGGACGCGAACATCGTCGTTGGCCAGTCGCACTTCATAAAGACCGTTGAGGACATCGCTGAAATCATGGCCAGCTCCGTGCCCGGCGCGCGGTACGGCCTCGCGTTCAACGAGGCTTCCGGCCCCTGCCTGGTCAGGACCGCTGGCAATGACGAGCAGCTGATCGCCGACGCGACCAGCTGCGCGCTTGCCACGGGAGCAGGCCACACGTTCTACCTGGTCATCGGGGTCGGGGCATACCCCATCAACGTGCTGGACCGCATCAAGGCCTGCCACGAGGTGTGCGGCATATTCTGTGCCACGGCCAACCCGCTGCAGGCCATTGTTGCCCGATCCGCGCAAGGCGCCGGCATCCTGGGCGTCATAGACGGCAGTTCACCCCTCGGCGTAGAAGACGCCGCCGCCAAGGCAGACCGGGCCACCATGCTCAGGCGCTTTGGCTACAAGTTCTCGTAACAAGCACTCGGAGGTTCTCATGCAGGTTTCCGGAACAGACATAGCATTCATCGGTACAGGCGTCATGGGCGCCAGCATGGCCGGCCATCTGCTCAAGGCTGGCGCCAGGGTTACCGTATTCAATAGAACAAAGTCGAAAACGGACGCGCTCGTGGCGGCCGGTGCGAAATGGGCAGACTCGCCGGCAAAAGCCGCGGCTGGAGCGTCGGTCGTGTTCACCATGGTCGGCTATCCCTCCGACGTGGAGGCCGTATAAATGGGCCCGGAGGCCACCACCGCCGCGCCAAGACCAGGCACCCTGCTCGTGGACTCCACCACGAGCGACCCCGCACTGGCCGCCCGCATCTCCGGAGCAGCTGCCGCCGCGGGCAGGATCGCTATCGACGCCCCCGTTTCCGGCGGCGACACCGGAGCCAGGAATGCCACGCTGTCGATCATGGTGGGCGGTGACGAAAACGCCTTTGCGGCGGTCAAGCCGTTTTTCGATGTGATGGGCAAGACCGCCATCCTCCAGGGCGGCCCCGGATCGGGCCAGTACACCAAGATGGCCAACCAGATATCGGTAGCCGCGTCGCTCATCGGAACCGTGGAGTCGATGCTCTATGCCGAGAAGGCCGGCCTCGACCCCAGGCGCGTCCTCGACAGCATCGGCGGCGGCGCGGCCCAGAGCGCCCAGCTCGTCAACATGGCCCCGCGCATGCTTTCCGGTGACTTTGAACCAGGATTCTATTCCAAGCACTTCCTCAAGGACCTCCGCATAGCGCTGGACTCTGCCAAGGCCATGGGCCTCAGGCTCCCGCTCCTTGTACTGGCGGAGAGCCTCTTCGTCCGCATGGAAGATAAGGGCTTCGGCGAAAAGGGCACCCAGGCCCTCTACCAGTTGTACCGGAACGGCAATCACTGATGGCTGGTGAAGCCGCCGCTGAAGAGCGCCTCCCCTACTCGAGGGTCTTCAGCGACCCTCCGCCGGCGATAGTCAAGGACGGCGAGTTTGTACTCGGCTGCTTCAACGGTCCGCCCGGTGTCATCAACATGCTGGACGTCCGCAAGCCCTACCACTACCCCGTACCCAAGTGGTTCAAGGACTTCCGCTGCAAGGAATGGAAGGCGTTCCAGTTCGGAGACAAGCGCTGGTTTTTCTTTACCTCGCTGTACGAGGCCAAGAGCATGGGCCTCAAGCAGTTCACCGCCTGGGACCGCGAGCGCGGCAAGGTCTTCGAATTCAAGCGGCTCATCCCGTTCGGCAAGTTCGGCATCGGTGAAAAACTGGACGGCGAGAAAACGGGCTACAAGGACCGCAGGTCTGCGCTCTGCTACACCTTCGACCTGTCGGGCGGCTCCATCGTGGTCAGGGCCAGCTCCGCCAAGACGGCCGAGCACAAGGCCTTCTCGGGCGAGTTCACGTTTTCATACAACGCCCGCCAGACGGCGCCATCGTCGGTTTGCCTGCCGCTCGGCCTCAACCGCGCCATGTATTCCACCAAGGTGCTGATGCCCATGCAGGGCTGGTTTGAAGCAGACGGCGAGCGCTTCGAGTTTGGCGCGCCCGACGCCATGGGCATCATGGACGACCACAAGGGCTACTATCCGTACGCCCTCAACTACGACTGGGTTACCGGCTTCGGCCAGGACTCCAAGGGACGACGGGTCGGCTTCAACCTGACGGACAACCAGGTGCGCGAGCAGGAGACCTACAACGAGAACGTGCTGTGGATAAACAGCCGCGTCTTCCCGCTGCCCCCCATCAAGGTTACCCGCCCCAACGGGCACGACAAGCCCTGGCACATCCAGGACACCGAAGGCCTCGTCGACCTGGAGTTCAAACCCGAGCGCAGGAACGACCTCAAGGTGAACCTGCTGGTGGCCGAAACCGACTATCACGGCCCCTTCGGCTCGTTCGAAGGCACCCTGCGCTCTCCGGACGGCGCCGAGAAGGTGGACGCCCAGGGCCTGTCCGGCATGGGCGAGCAGAAGTACCTCAGGGCCTGAGTTTCTCGGACAGTTGCTTACGATCTGGGCCACCCCGAAGGTTGTGACAGAGCCTGCGGTCCGGAACCACCATGGAGCGTCCTGCTCAGGACCTGGACGTCTGTGTGAACCCCAAGGAGTAAACAATGAGCTCGAGTCAAAGATCGACTCAAGAATATCCGGATGTGGCATGGTTCCGCGAACAAACCGCTTTGTACAAAGAGTTGTGGAACACCGCTCCCTGGCATGTAAACGGCGAGCAGGCTCTCCGTCCCCTCAAGGAATCCATGCGTCGCCATGCAGCCCGGATCAGCAAACTGCCTGAAAGCTTTATGCCTACCGCGCTGGACCAGTAACTGGCGGTCCTGTCGGAAGGCTATGAGTACCAGATACTCGATGTCTCAAAAGACCTGGGAGACGACCGGTACCTCTGCTTCAACGAATCAGGCGAGCTGTTCTGCCTGTGGTCGCACGCGGCAACGATCAACATCAAAGAAGGCGGCGTAACCTTCATGACGACCATAATCCGCCTTGGAACCGATCCTGCTGTTCCAGTACCCGCCATTACGTATGGCCCCGTGCTATCGTGGAAATCCCTGTATACCACTGACTTCTCAGCCATAGCCAGGGAGCTTGCCCGTGACTTATGGCGACTCAAGGGACTACCAGCGGTCATCAGGCGCGACCCAGTGCCGTTCTGGGCGATCTGGAGTCTGGGAAACATTCCCCGGGTCAAGCATGGAACTGAAGACGTTTGCACGTGCTGTCAGGAAGGGCATTTTTCGTCCAGCCCCGACTCGCTCCTCGATGGCACATGGAAACGCGAAGGAATCGGAAAGCGTATCAGGTACAGAAAGCCAGGAACCAAGCCATTCTTCGAGCAGGTCGTGATCTACGACGACAAATCTACCCGTGGTATCCTCCTGACCCGGCGAGGCAGTTACCTGGTCAAGTTGCGTGCATCGCTCGCTTCAGTTTTTACCCCCGATGCCGGCGAGCCTTTCGTCGCCTCCCCAACGCTGGAGATCGTGTTCGAGTCAATTCTGAATCGATGCCTGCCATATACCGAGTGGACGCGTCCCTTCGATCAACTCGATGACAAAAAGAGTGAGGACGAATCGAGGAAACACCCTGAACGCAAAGCGGATCAGGATGCGCTCAACGCAGCCATGAAACAATTGATCCCCTACATAAACTCGCATCGGGAACCAGACTGGAAGGCTTTTGCAGCGGAGCATAAGCTCTCTGTGGAAACGATTGATTCGCTCAGATTCTTCTACAAAAAATACAGCGGCGGTTCATGATCCGGTCTCGTACTTTGGTACCAGTCTTGAACAGTACCGCGAGACTCTGTAGCATTTCTGCAATCATGTCTTAGCTTATGCGACATATGGGACAAAATTCGACATAAGTCGGGCCCCCTCACTCATCCAGCATCAGCTTTTTCCTTCCCTTCTTGAGCTTTCGAAGCTGTTCACGCTCGACTTCCGTGATGCTCTTTTCAGGAATCGGCAGATCTTCAGGCATGGTGCCGCCAACACGCTGTATGGTTCCCCTGACTTCCTTGCCAACCAGGAAATGGATTTCATTTGCCGCGTCTGCAGTTGCAGCGTTGTCAATTTTTATCTTCTCGTTAGTTTGTGAGATCCTGAAGAGGTTTGCAATCAGTTCGATACTACCCATATAGTCAAGAATTCGATCTGCTGGTTTCAACCCTTTTTTCTTGTGGATGTCCTCAACTTTTAACCCACCATAAAGCCCCATGTAACCAGCATTCTGGAAGGTTGCGTATTCATCGTTACTTATTACACCCGCTTCATGCGCCGTCTCGGCAAGCATCTGATTCCACTGCTTGATGTCACCCCTGATGACAAGACGCTTGTTATCCTCATCGAGTTGGTTAAAATAGTCAGAAACTTCCTGGCGTCTGGTCTGGATCGCAAAATAGGTTTGGCCGAGTGCAATGACTTCCTTTCGCGGATCCCCGTTTTGGACTATCAGATAACAGGCATAACGGCTCAGTTGATAATCCACAACAGGCTTACTAGTCGCTCCAGCCTCAACGATTTTGCTGACCTCAGCAAAATGGTGAGGAATCTCGTATCCGCTGTTCTTGCATGCAATTTTCGCCCGGTTTAATACCTTGGCAAAGTTACGCCATTGCACGTATTCAAGCACGAGCGACAGTTCGCGGGCATACCAGAACTCGCTGCCATCTTTCGAGAATTGCTTGATCTGCTCGAACGGTACATACTCGTTAGCCTGCAACGTACTCATGGTAGCTCCCAGTCAAGGTCATAAAGCACCCTGTACATGCACTGTTCAGTTTTCGGTCCTACTTGAAAAGCTTCTCTTTCAACCGTTCCTCGTCTTTAGCTGAAAGCCCTGCGCCTTCCCCCCCCAGCAGCTTCCTCACCGCCTCGGCCTCTTCAGCGGACAGCCTGACGCCGCCCAGCGTGTGCCGCCCGAAACTGGCGCACGCGAGGGGACAGACCTTCCTGGTGATGTCGAAGATGACGGCGGCGTAGTCGCGTATCTCCCGCTGGGCGTGCGCGTCCATGCGGAGCGACAGGAAGCGGAACAGGTTGTGCAGGTCTATCTGCCAGTACCATTCCGTGTACATGGAGAGGGGCAGGTTGACGCGTGCCAGTTCGCGGGCCAGCCCGGAATCGACGAGGGCCATGTACGACGCGTAGGCCTCGCGCTGCCCCTTGGCCAGTAGTTCTATCGCGCGGGCGGCCTCGTCAGCCGGCAACGGCTCGGCCTCCCGGCCCTGCTTGTTGTCGGCACTCTGGCGCGCCAGAGCCTCGGGGGCGGGCAACCAGAACTCGTCCTTCATCACCGAGTAGCGGCCTGAAATCTCGTTGACGCGGGCGGTGCGGTGGCGTATCCACTGGCGCGCCACGAATATCGGCATCTTGATGTGGAAGGTCAGCACCACCTGCTCGAAAGGCGAGGTGTGCTCGTTGCGCAGGAGGTAGTCGATGAGACCGGCGTCCTCGCGGACCGTCTTGGTGCCCTCGCCGTACGAAACGCGAGCCGCCTGCACGATCCTGGAGTCGCCCCCCAGGTAGTCGACCAGACGGATGAAGCCCTTTTCATGAACCTTGAATTCTTCGTCGAGTATCGCCTCGGCCTCGGGTACGGTGCAGTGTGCCATGGCTGATCCTAGCGTCTAAGGCCTCAATCAGAAAAGCCCCTGAAATCTCCAAAGAACGATCCGGGGCCGTTTTTCGTCGTGTTCAGGCCGTGGAAGTCGGAGCCAAAGGTATGAAAGAAGCCGAATGGTTTGCAGTGCTCCGCGACAAGCAGGTTGATTGCTTCGCTCTCGCTGGTCCGGTAGTTGTACAGCTCCACGCCGACAACGCCCAGGTCCCTGAAGCGCGCAAGCATGCCATCAAGGCGGTCAGCACCCTCGCGCAGTGCCTGCAGCGAATCGCCGAACTCATGCGCTATGTGCGGTACGACGAGCACCCCGCCGTCAGCTGACACCAGCTCAGCCAGCTGGCCCAGTTCCGGCTTGGCGAAGCGTACATCGGAGAACAGCCCCGTATCAAAGTACGCCTTCTTGAACTCGCGGTACTCCAGCGTCTTTGCCACGACGCCGGCCGCCCGTAGCGCCAGGAATACGTCGGTCTTGGCATAGCGGAACGCCTCCGGATCCGGTTCTGGAGCGCCAGCGGGCCATCCGGCCAGACGCTGCGCGACGACCGCGCTGAAATCAAGCTCGGGCCGGCTGAAGAGGACTGAGGCACGCTTGAACAGCGCCGCAAGGCGAGTAACCCGTTCGGTACGGCTCGCCGCGAGAAAGGCTTCCGTTGCGGCATGGCATCCACCGGGGAAATATGCTAGAATTTCACTCTTGTAGGAGATCGACGCATCGACGCAGTCCATCTCGACGGCCGGCCAGGTCCGCAACCCGAGGGTCTGTGCCGCCGCCGAAAACTCGGGATAGCCACCGAGCGTATCATGGTCGGTTACACAGGCGGCCTCGAGCCCCCCCGACGCAAAGAGGCCGGCTATTTCGGCGGGCCAGAGGCTGCCATCCGAGTAGCGTGAATGTATATGGAGATCTGCTCGCATCGTAGTACCCTTGTCATCGTACGTAGCCATAGTATAACAGGAGCATCGCATGTTCGTACTGGAAAAGAATATCAGCGACGAGATTCTCTTTGCCATGGAAAACCAGGAAATGGATTTCATGGTGTCCGCGGAGACAGGAGCCCTCGTACTCATGAATGATGACTCCCTGGACAACGGCTTTGAATCGCTCGAGGAAGGAGAAGACCTCCTGTCTCCGCCGGAGTGGACCAGTGCCGATGGCTACGCGCTGATGGAGTCTTTTGCGGCCGGCGTGGCGGATCCGCAGGCCAGGAACAGCCTGCTGGCGGCCCTTTCCAGGGGGCGGGGCGTCTTCAAGGCCTTCAAGAACGCGCTGGAGCCCTACGCTGACCTGGAGCGCCGCTGGTCCGACTACAAAGACCACGCCATGAGCAAGCGGATTGCCGAGTGGTATGACGAAGCCCGCATCGCGCACGGCCTCGAGCGGCTTGGCCCCGAACCGGACGAGGCTGACGACCTGCTCTCGGACGACTTCACGTTCAGGTTTACGGGCAGGGAAGGCTGGCAGGATTGCCTGCCGCTGTTCAGGCAGGGTCTGGACGAAGCGCTGTCCACGTTTCCCGAGCCCCTTGTCGAATATGTATACACCGTGATGGAACGCGAAATTTCAGAAGGCGGCAAGGAGGGGCTCGTGCTTGCCCTAGCCGAAGCGGCAGGCGGCGCAATAGCCGGCGCGGCCGCCGTGCGAAAAATCTTCGTCGCGGACAGCTCGTTCGGCAAGCTCGCGTTCCTGTATGTGGCTCCCGAACACCGCCGGCTCGGACTCGGCCGCCGGCTCGCGGAGGCCGCGCGGGAACGGCTGGCCAAGGACGGCATACCGCGGTTCATCGTTGACATGCCCTTCATGCCGTCGGGCTTCGGCTCGTCCATGACCGCGTACGGCTACGAAGCGTTCGGCCCCCGCTACATCAGGATGTCCGACTAGACGGGGCCGCCCGACCAGCCGAAACGTCCCATATCCACCCGGCCGCCGCTCGTGGGCACGCCCTCGTCAGCCAGCCGGGCGCACTGCTCCTCGTAGCCTCCGCCGCGCTCCAGCGCAATGCTGCCATCCGTCCGCACGATGCGCCACCACGGCAGACTGTCCGCGGCGGAGCACGAGTGCAGGAGTCGCGCCACCATGCGGGCACCGTTGGGTAGCCCTGCCAGCGCAGCCACCCCGCCATAGCTCGCCACCCTGCTCGCGGGCACACGGAGGAGCACGTCCTTGATACGCTCGGTCGCAGTCTTCATGGTACCCCCTGGCCCTCATGATAAACCATTTTCAGCCATCGGGGTCTGTCCCCCGTGGCTCTGATTGCTTATACTTGACATTATCTCGTTTTTTGTCGAATCATGCAGTCCATACTTCGGAGGATACGTTATATGAAGACCTGCATACTGTTTCCCGGACAGGGAGCCCAGAGCATTGGCATGGGCAAGGACCTGTACGATGCCGATGCCGATGTCCGCAGCCTGTTTGAAGAAGCGGCCGAGGCGGCCAAAATGGACCTGGCGGCGCTGATCTTCTCGGGCACCGAAGAAGACCTCAAGCAGACGCAGAACGCCCAGCTCGCCCTCGCGCTCATCGACTCGGCGGCGGCACTGGTACTGCGCAAGCAGGGTATCGTGGCTGACGGCACGGCCGGTTTCAGCCTCGGCGAATGGGCCGCGCTCTCGGAAGCCGGCGTCGTGTCATTCGGCGAAATGATCAGGCTCGTCGCGGAACGCGGCAGGCTTATGGACGAGGCGGGCCGGCGTTCCGGCGGCTCCACCATGAGCGCGGTGCTCGGCCTTGATCCCGCGGCCATCGAGGCGGCCCTCAAGGTGGCCGGCATCAAGGATGCCTGGATAGCCAACTACAACGCCGCCAGCCAGTCCGTGCTCTCGGGCACCGAAGCCGGCATCATCGCTGCCGAGGAAGCCGTAAAGGCCGCCGGCGCCAAGCGGGCCATCAGGCTCAAGGTCTCCGGCGCGTTCCACTCTCCCATCATGCGGTATGCCTACGACGGCTTCAAGGAACTGCTCGCCGACGTGAAGTTCAACGATCCCGCAATCGCGTTGTACTCCAATGTCACAGGCGGCAGGGTCACCAGCGGGGAGGAGCTCAGGCAGCTCGCAGCCGAGCAGATCATCAGCCCGGTGCGCTGGATCGACGAGGAGAAGGCCATCCTGGCCGACGGCTACGACCGCATCCTGGAAGCAGGACCGGGGACGGTGCTCGCCGGGCTCTGGAAGTCCGCCGGCTCGGAACTCGTCGTCATACCCGCGGGGACAGTCCCCCAGATAGCGGCCATAGCGCCGTAAAGGAACGCATCTAATGAACAAACCAATGCTTGACGGCAAGAACTGCATCGTCACCGGCGGATCCAAGGGCATAGGCCTGGCCATCGTCAAGACCTTCCTCGCAGAGGGGGCATCCGTAGAATACTATTCCCGCTCGAAGGCCGAGGGGCACGACGAACTGGCCTCGGTCGCCACGGCTGCCGGTAAGGAACTCCGCTGGACCGCCTGCGACGTCTCCGACGGCACCGCCCTTGAAGCCGCCATCGAGGCCTCGGTCACCCGTGGACCCGTCGATGTGGTCGTCAACAATGCCGGCGCCACCAAAGACGGCCTCGTCTTCAGGATGGCCCTGGAAGACTGGCGCTCCGTCATCGACACCAACCTGACCAGCGCCTTCATCGTCTCCAGGACAGCCGCGCGGGCCATGATAAAACGACGGTCTGGCAGCATCATCAACGTGGCCAGCGTCGTAGGCATCACCGGCAACGGCGGCCAGACCAACTACGCGGCCAGCAAAGCCGGCCTGATCGGCTTTACCAAGAGCCTGGCCAAGGAAGTCTCCAGCCGTGGCGTCAGGGTCAACGCCATTGCGCCGGGCTTCATAGACACCGCGATGACCGAGGCCATACCCGCCGAAGCCAAGGCAAAGCTCCAGGGCCTCATCCCCCTCGGCCGCACCGGCAAGGCCGCCGAGGTCGCCTCGGTCGTACTGTTCCTCGCATCCGACCTTGCCTCCTACGTCACCGGAGAGGTGATCAAGATAGACGGCGGCATGGCTATGTAAACGATTCCGGTGCCACGACCCGGCGGAACACGCTATACTGCACAGTCTTTAAAAGTTCCGCCGGAGGTCATCGTGCAAGAACCGACCCTGACAGCGAGGCCCGGGCATCCGCGGCCATTCGGGGCAACCCCACTCGCGGGGGGCGTCAATTTTTCAGTCTTCAGCCGCCACGCCACCAGCGTTCGGCTCTGCCTCTACGCACGCGCGGGAGACGGCACGCCCCTCTTCGACCGCCGCCTGGATCCGGTGCAGAACCGCACGGGCGACATCTGGCACATCTTCGTGGAGGGCATCGCCGCCGGCGCCCTGTACGCCTGGCGCGTGGACGGCCCGTACATGCCGGAACGCGGTTACCGTTTCAACCCCAACAAGATACTCATAGACCCCTCCGCGAAGGCCCTGGCGGGTGAACCCGACTGGACCCTGGACCCGGCGCTGGGCTATGACCGGACCAGCCCCAAAGTGGACCTCTCCTTCTCGCGCATCGACGATGCGGCGGCCGTGCCCAAGTGCGTCGTCGTAGACGATGACGCCTTCGACTGGGGCGGCGACAAGCCGCTCAACCTCCCGCTCCGCCATTGCGTCATCTACGAGACGCACGTCCGCGGCCTGTCCGCCCACGCCAGCGCCTCCTCTTCCCACCCCGGCACGTATCTCGGGGTGCTGAACGCCATACCCTACCTCAAGAACCTGGGCGTCACGAGCCTCGAGCTGCTGCCCGTCCAGGAATTCGACCACAACGAGAACCCCCGGCACGACCCCCGCACCGGCAAGCGCCTGCACCAGTACTGGGGCTACAACACGCTGGCCTTCTTTGCGCCCAAGGCCAGCTACGCCTCGTCGAACCATTCCGGCCAGCAGGTCACCGAATTCAAGACCATGGTCAGGGAACTCCATAAAGCCGGTATCGAAGTGATCATGGACGTCGTGTTCAACCACTCGGGAGAAGGCAACCAGCTCGGCCCCACCCTCTCGTTCCGCGGGCTCGACAACCCCGTCTGGTACATGCTGGAAGAAGATCCCCGCTATTACAAGAACTATTCCGGCTGCGGCAACACCCTCAACTGCAACCACCCGGTCGTCAGGAGCTTCATCGTCGACTGCCTCCATTACTGGGTGGCGGACATGCACGTGGATGGCTTCCGCTTCGACCTCGGCTCGATACTCGGCCGCGACCAGAAGGGCCACCTCCTGGAGAATCCGCCGGTAATCGAGCAGATCGCCGAGGATCCGCTGCTCAGGCAGACGAAAATCATCGCCGAGGCCTGGGACGCGGGCGGTGCCTACCAGGTCGGAGGCTTCCCCGGTGGCCGCTGGGCTGAATGGAACGACCGCTACCGCGACGACGTGCGCCGCTTCTGGCGCGGCGACGACGGCACGGTTTCAGCGCTGGCCACGCGCCTTACCGGTTCCAGCGACCTGTACCTCCGCGACGGCCGCAAGCCGTTCCACTCAATCAACTACCTCACCAGCCACGACGGCTTTACCCTGCGCGACCTGGTCAGCTACAACGGCAAGCACAACGAGCGCAACGGCGAGCACGGCCGCGACGGCCACGATTCCAACTTCAGCTACAACCACGGACACGAGGGCCCCACCAAGGATCCGGCCATAGAACGCCTTCGTGAACGGCAGCAGAAGAACTTCCTGGCTACGCTCATCCTGTCCACCGGCACGCCCATGATACTCGGCGGGGACGAGTTCAGCCGAACACAGAGGGGCAACAACAACGCCTACTGCCAGGACAACGAGACCAGCTGGTTCGACTGGTCGCTCCCCGTCAAGAACGCCGCCTTCGTCCGCTTCGCCAGCCACCTGATACAGCTCAGGCTTTCACACCCGGCCTTCAGGCGCCCCGAGTTCTTCACCGGCAATGACTCCAACTTCAACGCCCTGCCGGACATCGAGTGGTTCGCGCCTGACGGCACCGAGCCGGAATGGTCCACCATGGACTCGGCGATATCTGCCAGGCTCGATGGCTCAAAGGCGGACATCGTGGCGGACCGCGACGACAACGACTTCTTCCTCATGCTCAACGCCACCGCCAGCGCAATCGACTTCACCATCTGCGCGCCCCAGGCCGGCTGGTCCTGGTACCGCTCCGTAGACACCGCACTCGATGCCCCCGAGGACATCGCCGACCACGGCAAGGAACCCCGCGTCAACCATCGCAAGAAATACCGGCTGGAATCAAAGAGCCTGGTGCTGTTGCTGGCGAGAACAACAAAAACTTGATCCTGTTACAGTAAAACCGTATTTTCTATATATGAGATTGATACGGAATGAAGAACAGGCCGTCGAATACCGGCAAGGTAAGCGCGCCCTGGCTTCTCACGACCCCGCCAGGGCACTGCGCCTCCTCCGATCGGCAGTCGATGCGTGCCCCGCTTCAGACCGCACCGGACTCTCCCGCCGGCTGTACTGGCTCTCGATAGCGCTCCGTCGGCTCGGCAAGGACGGCCTCGCCATCAAGGCCCTGGCCAGCGCCCAGCGTCTGGCACCCCGGGGGCGCGCCCGCGACATGTACGAACGCGTCGCCAACGACTATGGCATGCCACGTGCCGCCTGCGCCGAACATGACGACTACCGTGCGTTCTGTTCCATACAGATCCGGCGGTACCTTGAAGGCGTACCCGACCGCCGCTTTGAGAACCAGCAGGAAATCGACGCGGTGCTGACCATGATAGCTGATGCCTGGCTGAAGCTCGGTTCTGTCCAGAGCCTCGAAGCCGCTTCCTGCGACGAGAAGCTCAAGGTCTTCAGGAATGCCGGCATCGAATATCCGGCTCTCAGAGAACGCCGTGAACTGCCCCGGGGCACCGTCATCGCAGCCGACTTTGTCCATGGCAAGGCCCTGCAGCCCGACGACCGTTGCACCTGCGGCTCAGGGTTGCCCTACAGGATGTGCTGCGGCCGGGTCAGGCTGCCCTATGAGTACGAACGTGGGTAGAAAGGTACCGACTCGCCGAGTCCGCCACCAGAGTGTGCAGTAACGTAACAGTATTGCGTCCAGGCTCTATAGCCCGTAACATAACTACACATAGATAAATTCATATACTGTCATTTCATCGCACGATATGTGTCTGGTAAAAAACAGGTTCGATTTTAATTGCTTTCTGAATATATACTTATTATATTTTCTGGCTTTCTGACAAACCAGGCCTCCGCTTTCAATAGTTGGCACGGATCTTGCTATATATAAGGCAGGAGGCACTACATGAAAGCCAAGCGTTCGATAAGCTCCAGCACCAGCCCCTCAACGGAATCCAACGTACTCTCCATATATCTCAAGGAAATAAACAAGGTTCCCCTGCTCACCCGCGAACAGGAAGACAAGTATGCCCGCGCCGCCGCTACCGGCGACAAGTTTGCCAAGGACATGCTCGTCAAGAGCAACCTGCGCTTCGTCGTCAATGTGGCCAAGCGCTACCAGAACCAGGGCATCCCCCTGTCAGACCTGATAAGCGAAGGCAACATAGGCCTGATCAACGCCATCGAGCGCTACGACGTCGACAAGGGCTACCACTTCATAAGCTACGCCGTGTGGTGGATCCGCCAGGCCATACTCAAGGCCATCTGCGAGAAGAGCCGCATGATCCGCCTTCCCCTCAACCGCGCCAACGAACTGGTGCAGATAGAGAAGGCCCGCAAGTACGTCAGCGCAGGCCTGTCGGAAGACGCGGAGATTGCCGAGATAGCCAAGATGCTCGAGATGGACGCCTCCCACGTTGCCGACCTCGTCAACGTGTCCCGCGACCTCGTGTCCCTGGAAACCCCCGTGTTCGACGAACGCGATTCCAGCGTCCTCGGAGACTTCGTTGAAAACGGCAACTACAAGTCACCAGACGAGTACGTCATCGAGCAGGGACTCAAGGAAGACATCAACAGCGTCCTTGAAACGCTCACCGAAAAGGAAAGCGAAGTGGTGCAGTACCGCTTCGGCCTGAACGGCCGCAAGGCGATGAGCCTCAAGGAAATCGGCGACCGCTTCCACCTGACCAAGGAACGCATCCGCCAGATAGAAAAAGCCGCCCTCAAGCGCCTGTCGGTTCCCGGCCGCGCCGAGGTGCTCGAAGGCTACGTAGCCTGAGCAACGCGCGCCTCGCTGGCGCGTTTAAAATATAGGTGCCGACCGGAGATGCCTCCCCGGTCGGCACTTTTTTTATTCCGTCGGCGCTTTTGATGCCAGCTGTTCCTTCAGCTTCAGGTACTCCGTATTCAGGCGGGAGGTGCGCAGGTTGAGCCGCGCAAGCCGCTGCGCCAGCAAACGCGCCAGGAAGATGCCGTAGTGCGGGCTCTCCTTGATCAGGTTGACGAAATCCTGCTTTGAAATCCTGATCAGCACGCTGCGCCCCTTGCTAACCACCGTAGCAGAACGCCGGTTCGACAGCAGGAAGCTCATCTCGCCCATGAAGATGTCGTCCGGGGTCAGAGCAGACACGAGCTTGCCCTTGGAATACACGTAGAGCGTACCCGAGACGATGTAGTACAGGAAATCCGACTCTTCGCCTTCGGAACACACGTACTCGCCATCTTCAAACGTACGCTCCTGAGACACATCGAAAATGGCCGGGATCGTGTTTGTCTCGTTGCGCTGGTGCGTCACCTCGAAGGAAACCTCGTTGCCGGCCTCGTTGTAGCTCAGGTTCTGCACGTACAGCGAGGCCATCGTTATGCCCATGCCATGCAGCCCCGGCTCATCGGGCTTCGTCGCCAGCCGCGCGCGCCAGTCGAATCCTGCGCCTTCATCCTTGATTACGAACCTGCTGGATTCCGGCGTTATCGTGTAGGTAAAGTACACCTTCTTGGCCCTGATGCCGGGGTCGGTGTTCTTCTGCCGTATCAATTCCATGATGTCGCGGTTCGACTCCAGCCACGCCGTCTTCTCGTCGAAGCTGATGGTGCAGTTGCCATGCTCGATGGCGTTGATGAGCAGTTCCAGCAGCGTAACGTGCAGCTTTTCCTTGGTGTCCTTGTTGATGAGGTTGGCGTTGAACAGGTAGTTGGTTACCAGGTTGGAATAGGTGGTTATGTCCAGCGGATCGTTGTCTATGACAAACGATCCGGCGATGTTCTTGAGCAGGAACTGCTGTATGCCACGCTGGAACAGTATCTGCTTGTTCTGCTTGAGTATCTTCATCAGACGGGCAAACCCGCGCTGCAGCTCGCTCCGCCGGAGCACCGCGATGACGTTCTGGTCCTGCATCGCCTCGAGCAATTCCTTTTCCTCGAGGTCATCGTGTATCGCGATGACACCGCCATAGTGCAGCCAGGGATCCTTGCCAATCTCCTCGAGCACGGCCCGGGCCTCGATCGTGGGATCGGAGAAATAGATCATCTTGATCTCGGGCAGCTCGTATTTCAGGTGGGCAACTACCTCATCCTTGTTCTTGAAGAAGACGGGAACGTACTCATGCCCCATGGCCGCGCACTGGCTCTTGATGAACGAATTCAGTGAATCGTCACCGGAAATAACCGGAATCTTTGTCATGGCACAGATCCTTCCGCTCCCGGCAAGCTCCGCTCTCCGCGGTCCCAGGAGGCAACTCCCTCAATAAATCGGCAAAACCCCACCTCTGATTGACTTTTTTCCTCATTCATGGATAATTGCCATCGATATTGCCATCATATCCCGGGCTCATAGCTCAGTTGGTTAGAGCTGCGGACTCATAATCCGTCGGTCCCTGGTTCAAGTCCAGGTGAGTGGAGAAACAAAACAGGGCCACCCCCCCCGCGGGGGTTGTTGTGTTTGGGTACCCCTCTGTGTGCCCTAGGGGGGGGGCAG
>CAXZAJ010000031.1:0-18445 GCA_964293355.1 uncultured bacterium | reverse complement strand
ATCGCGGTAGCAAGCGCGATTCGGGCCAGCTCGGACAATCCGGTGAACCGTTCCCCGAACATGGTCGAAAGCTCACGCATTGTTTCTTCGGGGAAAAGGCTAATCGTCCTGAGCTCCAGCAGGGTCTGCTCATGTTCCTGATCCTCGTGCAGTAACGGCGCGCGCCAATGTTGGCTTTTCCAGGACTTGAGAATGCTCGGAAGCCCCGATCCAGCGTGATCGCCCAGCCCGATATAGCGGAACATGTCCTGTAGTCGATGATTGCGGCAATCGCTGATGCCTCCGCGGCAGGCTTGTTCGATGCCGATTCGCATGAGCCCTGGATTGCGGAATCCGAACATGTCTGGGCGTTTAACGACCAGGATCGAGAGACGCCCCGTATAGTCCGCGTGGATGAGGGCATTGGTCAGGGCCTCGCGCAGTGCTCCGTGCACCGGCGTATCGTCGATACGGGTTGGACCGCTGAGCGCGAAGGGAACTTTTAGATCGGCGCTGAGCTTCTTGATCGTCTTCTGATAGAAATCGAAGAGGTTGCCGGACCAGGTCCCATCCGGAACTATTCGGTCGATCCAGCGCCGTTCGCGTTTCGGTTCCGGTCGCTCCTGGTAGTCGACCATGTAATGCGGGAATTGCTCGGTGATGGTCTCATAGCGGCCGAACATCAATAGCCCCGCGACGGTCAAGCCTTGCTCGCCGGTGGACCGCTCCTTGCGGAAAGCGCCGATGCTGCGCATGAATTCCGAAAGATCAAGATCGATCCAGGGACTCTCTGGCTTGAGGGCGCCGAATCGTTTCCGGTAGGCGATGACGCTCTCCATGGAAAGATCGTCGATGCCGTAGTTCAAGAGAATGCGGTCGTCCCGCGTATCTTCGACCGCTTCAGCGAAGAAGCGCCTGACCGTCTCTTCGCCGGCCTTGTAGTCCCCTTCTTGACGCCGGATGTATGTGCCGGTCAGAGGATTCTCTCCCACGAATATGGGGCGTTGCTTCCTATTTGCCCTGGGAACCGATATGCGGATGATCCTGCTGTCGCCCAACTCGACCGTTTCCACATCATTGGCGTTGAGGATATCCGCATTGACTACTTTTCGGGATCGGATGCCATCCCAGAATGCCTTGATTACCTTGGCCGGGTTCTTGATGCCACGGCATATGAAGCGGTGATCCTTGGTTTCCTCGATTCCCAGATAGATCTCGCCTCCGGCGGTATTGGACATCGCCGAATAGCTTTCCCAGACAGATGCAGGCAGCTCGCCGACGCCGTCCCGTCCTTGGGCTGCCTTGCACTCCAGCTCAAGGGTTTCGCTTAGGATTTCCAGATCGTCGAGCGATGCGATGCGCGTCATACCAAGTCCTCCACATCGATCTTTCCTGTAACGGCGTTGGTAATGAGCGCTGATCGATGTTCCTTGAGCAGTTCGCTGGCCGCTTCTGCCTCGTTGACTAGCATGTCCATCTTGGCGGTTTCTCTGTCGAGGAAGGCAGCGATGGCAGATTGCTCTTGCTTTTGAGGATATGGAAATCTGAACTTCCGTAATCTGTCAGCCGTCAAGTGATAAATTGTTGCTTTTTCTTCGCCGCCGATGAAAATCCCATTCCCATTTGCCATCATAAAAAAATACAATAAGAACAGGGGATCGTTTCTAGAAATGAACAAGGGACGAAGCCTATGCAATGCCTTCTGGTAATAATACTTGGTATTTTCAATATTCCAAATGGCGGCACGTCCAACATCGCCACCTTCACAAACAAGAAGATCACCAAAACGTAACGAATACTTCACCATTTCAGATTTAGAAAAATCCATTTCAGGAAGATTTTCCAAATTAATGCTATTCCATTGAACATCTTGGTTCCTTAAAAATGGGTACAGCTGACTACCTGTTATCTGTGCGGCATCCAGCATCTTACCAAGTTGGATATAATAGTGATACCCGATAGCTGGTACCTCCCACCCCTCCGGTATTTCTCCGATCCACTCAACGCCGGAGTCCTTGAACTTGACCGGCTTGGCCCATGTGCCGAACTCGGGGTCCTTGGGGCTTACCAGTTCGGAGAGGCCGCGGGTTACCATATGAGAAATGAGGGCTTGCCGCTTCTCTTTTAATAGTGCGATCAACTCTTCGTAGTCCTTGACCAGCCCATCTATCCGCGCGGTCTCGGTGTCCAGGAAAGAGGCGATAGCGCGTTGGGTGGGGAGAGGCGCATGTATGGAAAAAATATTATTAATTACATCTACTGAAATACCAGGTTGAGCTGCAGAGGTGTTGTATTGCCCGAGATTCAAAAATCCTAAAGTCCAATAAAGCCAACGTGGATCTGTTCCTTGTTTTGGATAGGCGACGATGGCATGTTCGGTTGCCCAGAACTGGCCATTGGCAAAGTTTATATTTCCACAAAGTGCGCCTTGTCGTCCTATAATTGGATATCTGCCTTCGGTGTTGCACTTCTCTGCAAATCCTCGTAGACCATTGCCTCCAAGTACTGGAAACTGACCTGAGTCCGAAATTCTTTCTGCTTCAATAAAATCTCCACTTTTCATTTTAGTTATGTACTTCAACGATAGAACTTTCCACCCCTCCGGAATCTTCCCCAGCCATTCGACGCCTGAGTCTTTGTACGTGGGATACGGCTTGTATTTCATTCCGGTATTTTCCACACGCGCTGGAGGGTTTGTACGGTAAAGTCCCAGCTTTTTGCTTTGGGCTGGCAGACGGATTTCTGGAGGTCGTTATACAGGATTTGGGAGCGGGCTTTTCTAGTCATGAATTTTTTCCTTGTACGCACCACGGCGCTCTTGCTTGCCAGTTTTCAAAGAATCCCATCCGCGCCTGGTCGGAAGCGGTACGTTCTTCCAGCAACATCCTTATTCGCTCTCCCCATGCAGGGTCGATGGCGGTGTTATCAAGCAATGCGTGTATCACGACCAGGTAGTTGTGCAGGAGCAGGTCATCGGTGGTACCAGCGCTGTGTCGTATTAATTGATCCTGGATGGACCGTATATGAGGAAGCCTCAGCGTGAACCGTTTGTTCCATAACCTGCCATGGTGGGCGCATGTGTTGCGTACCGGCGTCAACGCATGAAGAATGCCTTCAAAAGCCTGAATCGTGGGCATGCCAAAGAATTCGGTGACCTGTTCTTTGATTTTTACATCCTTCGTGTTCTTGAACCAATGCGACAGCTGTCCTAACGAAAAAGATTCTGTTATAGCCCATAACGGGGGCAATGATGGATCACCATATTTATTTTTATAGTGCAAGACATAGGTTTCCCTGCTTTTTTCTATTTCTAGCGCCAGCTTGGAAAGATTGTGCGCGTGAAGCACCGGATCATGGAACGCATCCGAGTTCAGATAGGCATGGGGGCCGTGAGCCAATGCCAGTGAATCGGCCCAGCGGGTGCGAACGGCAACTTCGATGCGTTCCAATCCATCCATCACCAGGAGTCGCAAGCGCCGGTCAAACTCGTACAGTTCAACAATCATCTCTACCGTTATAGGAGTCTTGAAGTAATGATCTCTGCTGCCGTCCGGCAGAAAGCCGCGCTCAAACGGCATCGTGTAAGCTGAAAGCCTGTAATATCCTACGGAATTTAGAAGGTGCTCGAGCTTGGATACATCCGATACCACCATCCCGCGTTGTCGCAACTGGTAGATTTTTTGATCCAACGAGAAGGCCGGTTTTTCGTATTTCATGATAGTATAAAAATTAACCCGCCTGTTTGAGCTATCACGTCCCTTGGGGCGCAAAGAAGCTTGGCGGGTGTTGTTACATTTAAGATAGCATGAATTAGATCATAAAACAAGCGGGATATTGCCGATATGCGTTTCATTGCTGACCACTTTCCGGCACCGACCAGCGGCCGCCCTTGGCTGGACCGATACGTTGGATGCGGCCGGCTTCCTGAAGCTTCTTGATAGCTTTCTCTACCGCCCGGGTGGAGAGAGACAGGGCTTCTGCCAGCGCGGCTATCGTCATGGTCGGATCGGCGCGCAAGAGGTCGACGATTTTCTCCGAACTTTTCTCCGAACCGCGGCCGTCACATTCGTAGCTGATCGTATTCAATTTAATAACGTTAACCACGAAAGACACGAAAGGGCACGAAAAAGGATATAGGAAAAGGATTTTGTCTTCTTTCGCGGATTTCGTGTTTTTCGTGGTCAAATTCTTATTTAAGACGTTAACCACGAAAGGGCACAAAAAAGATGAAGATAAATCCTCACTTATTTCTTTCGTATTTTTCGTATTTTTCGTGGCTACATTCTTCCTCATCATAACACGATCCTTTCAATAACAACTTTAGGAGTCGTGTTAAAGTTGACGAGCAAGCCGAGCTTCATGCCTGTTGCCTTCAGGTAATTAAGGACTTGCGCTCTATGGACTGGCAGCAAGACGGAACAGGCCTTGATCTCGATGATGATTGATCCAAAGCATACGAAATCGGCCCGGTATGTATGGTGAAGAGGTTCGTTTTTGTATGCAAGCGCCAGACTTACCTGTGGCACGAATGGAATACCTTGCAGCTTCAGTTCATGCTCCAGAGACTCCTGGTACACAGCCTCTAAAAAACCGGGTACAAGCTCCTTGTACACCTCGAAAATAGCCCCCTGAATTCTATAGCTCTCCGCCGCATACAGGATTTTAGTACTCTTATCGTGTCCTATATCAATTTCGTGTTTTTCGTGGCTTTCGTGTTTTTCGTGGTCAATCTCTTTTTCGTGCCTTTCGTGGTGTTCGTGGCCTTCGACTTCTTCGAATATTCCGTCGCTCATCCTGAAATCTCCCCGAGGAGCTTCATGATCTTTTCGGTCTTGGCCTTGAGGTCGCGGTCTATATCCTTGAGCGGCCGGGGTGGGGTGTATTTGTAGAAGTAGCGGGTAAAGGGTATCTCGTAGCCGACTTTGGTTTTGGCGTGGTCTATCCATGCATCGGGTACGTGCGGTAGGACCTCCCGCTGGAAGTAGGCTTCTATGCTGTCGGAAAGGGGCACGTTCTCGTTGTCGCGCAGGCTTGAATCAGGCTTGGGGTTGCCTTTCCGGTCCGTCTCGATCTGGCCCTTCTCGTTTCTGAGCGGGCGTTCCACCGTGATGGTTGAATAACCGAACTCGCTAATGGGGACGATCCTGCAGATGTTCGTTTCCCTGAAGTCCCCGAAGGTCTTGGTGATGATTTCAATGTGCTCGTCGCCCAGTTCCTTGCGCTTGGAGCCGAGTGACTTTTTCATCTTCTTCCAGAGATCGATGCCGTTGATGAGCTGGATCTTGCCCTTGCGCTCGGGTGCCTTGTGGTTGGTCAATATCCATACATAGGTAGCTATGCCGGTGTTGTAGAACATGTCGGTGGGCAGGGCGACGATGGCCTCCAGGAAGTCGTTCTCGGTGACGTACTTCCTGATGTCGCTCTCCCCGGATCCGGCGCCACCCGTGAAGAGGGGCGAGCCGTTGAGGACGATGCCGATGCGGCTGCCGCCCTCGTCCACCGGCCGCATCTTTGACATGAGGTGCATCAGGAAAAGGAGGCTGCCGTCGCTGATGCGGGGCAGGCCGGGACCGAAGCGACCGGCAAAGCCGCGCTCGGCTTCCTTCTGCACCTCCTTCTGGACCTTTTTCCATTCGACGCCGAAGGGCGGGTTCGTGAGCATGTAGTCGAACTTCTTGTCCGGGAGCCCGTCCTCGCTCAGCGTGTTTCCCTGGATGATGTTTTTGACGTCCGCTCCTTTGATGAGCATGTCCGCCTTGCAGATGGCGTAGGATTCCTCGTTGAGTTCCTGCCCGAAGACCTTGAGGGTAGCCTTGGGGTTCATGGACCGCAGGTGCTCTTCCGAGACTGAGAGCATGCCACCGGTACCGGCACAGCAGTCGTAGAGTGTGCGGATGACGCCCGGCTTGGTGAGGGCTTCGCCGTCCTCGCAAAACATCAGGTTGACCATGAGACGGATGACCTCGCGTGGCGTGAAGTGCTCTCCGGCGGTTTCATTGGACAGCTCGGCGAACTTTCTTATCAGCTCCTCGAACACCAGGCCCATGTCGGCGTTCGATATGGCAGAAGGTCTAAGGTCGATGGAGGTGAAGCTCTGGAGCACCAGGTAGAGGAGGTTTTTGGCGGACAGGAACTCGATCTGCTCGGCGAACTTGTAGCGGAGGAACACATCCTGGGCGTTCATCGAGAAACTCGCGAGGTAGTGGAGGAGGTTTTGCCTGAGCTGGTCGGGGTCCGAGAGCATCGTGTTGAGGGTATGGTGCGACGTGTTGTAAAAGGTGTGCTTTGAGGCCTTGCAGAGCGCCCTGTCCAAGACCAGTTCGCCCTCTCCCTTTTTGGCCGTTGCCTCGGCGAGCACTGCCGCTTTTGTGGGTGCAAGAACGCAGTCGAGGCGGCGCAGCAAGGTGAAAGGAAGGATGATCTTGCCGTAATCGGATTGCCTATAATCGCCGCGCAGAAGGTCTGCGACGGACCAGATGAGGTTTGAGAGCGGAGAAGCCATGTATACTCCCTGTATGCTTTTTGCGTACTGATTTTAGAAGCATCATAGATCGTTGCCCGGCTTATGTCAAAAATATGGGATTTGCGCCTTCGCAGGCGCGGAGCGCGCCCCGAATCCCTACGGAAACACCTGCCTGAGCAAATCCGGCCTGTTCGACGTTATGAAATCTACGCCGAGGGCCGCGAGCGAGCGCATGCGGGCGGGGCTGTCTACGGTCCAGGCGCCGACGCCGAGGCCAGCGTGCCGCAGGGCTTCGTAGAGGCCGGGTGTCAGGTTCTGTTCGCGGACGCCGACGCTGGCCACGCCGAGGGCGGCGAGGCTGCCGGCGATCTGGTCGGGCGGGGTGGCGGCGGCTGACTTGAAGTAGTCCTTGCCGACGAGGGCGCAGGTACCCAGGCCGGGTTCGAGCCTGGTAATGGTTTGCAGAGAGGCAAAATCAAACGATATGACGGTGGTCCGCTCGACGAAGGACCAGGCTCGCAGCATGCTGACGAGCGCTTCTTCGATGCCGGGGTAGCGGGAACCGTCGGCGCGCAGTTTTATTTCAACCTGCAATCCGATGCGCCCGTTGGCGGGAGCCGTGAGGAGTTCCAGCACTTCCTCGAGCGCGGGTATTTCCTGCGGACCGGCAGCCGGGCCCTTGAATCGCGCGCTGGCATCCAGCGCCTTGAGTTGCGACAGGCTCAGGTCGGCAACGGCGCCTGAGCCGTCGGTGGTGCGGTCTACGGTGGGGTCGTGTATGACGGCGAGGCGGCCGTCCTGGCTCAGGTGCACGTCGAGTTCCAGGGCGTCGGCACCGTGCGCGAGGCCGGAACGGAACGCAGCGAGGGTGTTCTCGGGAGCCAGGGCGGCGCCGCCACGATGCGCGACCCGCTGGATTTCAGGCAAAGATTTGGGAGCGGCATCGCCGGCACAGGCGGCCACGACAAGGATGGCGCAGGCCAGCGTCGAGAGCACCAGAGCGGTTGCAGGCGGCTTGTGCATGTCCGTCGTCGATTTTATCAGGCTAAAAGATTGATGTTGGATCCAAGGGCCGGATCTGATACCGTTGCGAGGGCGGAGCTGTCCATCAGCTTTGCCAGGGAGGCGGACTGTTCCTTGGCGACGTTCATGGCCATGCCCATGACCTTTGCGCCGACCTGATCCTGAAGCTGCGTTGAAGCCATGTCCATGGAAAGTCGTTGTATATCCATGGAACGAGGGTACGACTTTCCGGCGGCGGCGTCAATGCGTATGAGAAGCCAGTGACGTGGCGAGGCGGCGTCCACTTGCGGTAAGCTTTGTGCCTCCGCGGCCCTTGCTGGATTCGAGGTAGCCCAGCGTTGCCAGCCTGACCATGGCCGAGCGTGCGCCGCCTTCTCCGAGGCAGTAGCCCCGTGCGCTTGCACGCTCCGCGACGAGTGCCCTGCCCGCGTGTTTTCCCGCGGATTCCAGCGCGGCTACGGCGAGCAGGACGACGCGGTCCGCTTCCTGAAGGTTTGATCCTTCGTCGGTACATGTGGCGGTGGAGGTCGATGGATGCGTCGCATCCGCCAGGTCGCGCAACGTATTGGTTGCAGAAAAATAACCGCCGTCTGGCAGGTCGCGCAGGGACAGACCTTCACCTTCGCGTATTGCGAGCATGTACGTGAGCGCGTTGCGCAGCTCGCGGACGTTGCCCGGCCATTCGCGGGAGGCGAGGGCCGCCAGCACTTCAGGAGCCACCGCAATGCCCGCGACGCCTTCAAGGGCTGCGATGCGTACGACCAGGGCCGGAATGTCTTCCAGCCGCTCCCTGAGAGCCGGGATGCGCAGCCAGCCCATCTTCAGGCGGAAGTAGAGGTCCTCGCGGAAGCCGCCGGAGCGGGATTTTTCAAGGAGGTCTTCCTTGGTGGCGGCGATGATGCGCACGCCAACGCGCTTGATGTCGGCGCCGCCGACCCGCATCACTTCCTTTTCCTGCAGCACGCGGAGGAGCCGCGTCTGCACCTTGGCAGAAATGGAGCCGATTTCGTCCAGGAACAGGGTGCCGCCATCGGCCAGTTCGAAGAGCCCTGCCTTGCCGCCTTTCTTGGCGCCCGTGAAAGCGCCTTCCTCGTAGCCGAACAGTTCGCTCTCGATGAGGTCGTCCGAGAGCGAGCCGAGGTTGACGGCCAGGAAGGGACCGGAGGCCCGGGCGCTGGCGGCATGGATGGCGGAGGCGAACAGTTCCTTGCCGGTGCCGCTCTCGCCGTTTATCAGGATTGACAGTTCGGTGGCCGCGAGCCTGGTGGCGATGCGCCTGGCCTCGCGCATGGTTGCGCTGTCGCCCACGATGTCGTCCATGGCCCACTTGGCCACGTGGCCGCGCCGGCGGTATTCGCGTCCCTGCCGCTCGGCCTGGGCGGCAGGGTCCAGCTCGTTGCGGAATACGGCCACCGTGTGTTCGCCCCCTGCCAGGTCGAAGCGCCGCACTACGACGGGGCCGGAAGGCAGCCTGAAGACGTTCTCGTCTTCGCCGCAGCGGCATTCCAGGAACTCGAGCAGCTCCCGTTGGCGGATGATGGACGAAAGGGGCGAGCCGACGCCGGCGGTACCGCGCAGGGAGAGCAGGTCGCGGAGTTCCTCGTTACAGACCGACACGTGGCCGTCCGGGGCGTACACGAGGATGCCGTTGCGGAGGCTGTCTATCACCGAGCCGAGGTGGCCGGACAGGAGCCGCGCCTCCTCGGTGGAGCGGGCGAGCCGCCGCGCCAGGCTGACGATCCTGGCGAGGTAGCGCCGGGAGTAGCGGCCGATGTCCGCGTTGGAGATGCCGAGCCGCCCGAGTATCTCGGCTATGGTGCCGAAGTCGAAGATGCGGTTACCCATGTCGATGATGGTCAACGCGGACGAGGGCACGAGGTCCGGCTCTCCCGCTACGACCGCTATCGTGTACGTCGGATCGGGAGCGGGCAGGCCCGGGTACCAGCCCTGCCAGTCGATGTAGTCCAGGCCCAGGTCGCGGAGTGAAGCGAGGCATTCCGCCACGGTTTCCGGCGTGTCGTTGACGAACAGCGCCCTGGTTCCCGGCTCCAGGGCGACGAGCTGCTCGAGCGCCTCGCTGTCCAGGACGCGGGTCGCGATGATGAGTTCGCGGCCCGCGGGCACGCGGCCGAGGCGCTTGAGGTCTTCATGCACGAGCGTGCTGGAGAGTACGACCAGCTCGCCTTCCACGATGTCCGGTATGCCGCTGTTCAGCGAGTATCCGTGTATCGGAATCGTGTCCCCGATATACTCGGATAACTGCCTCGTGAGCGCCGCGACGGTGCTCTCGCTGCCACTGATCAGGGCAACCGACATCATGGCGCTGCCGCCGCCGCTTTCTCGAAGGTGCCGGGGACGACGACGCGGCCGTCGCGGACCATCACGCGCCCGCGGGCTATCACGAATACCGGTTTCAGTTCAGCAGACAGTATGACCAGGTCGGCGTCCATGTCCACCGCGAGCCTGCCTTTCTGCCTGAGCTTGAGCGCCGTCGCTGGGTTGAGGGTGATGGGCAGGAGGGCTTCTTCCATGCTCAGGCCGCGCCTCTGCGTTGCCTCGCGCAGGTAGTCCAGCAGGTAGGAGCACGAACCGACATCGAGGCCCGTCATGACGCCGGCCGCGTTGAACGTAGGCAGGCTGCCTTGGCCGTCGCTCGTCACCGTGGCACGCGCCAGGTCGATGCCTTCGGCCTTGAGCCGGGCCACGGATTCAGCCGCGCTCGTCTCGCCGTCGTCGAGGAAGGCGGGCACGGTGCTGCAGGTAAAGTCCACCCAGCCGCCTGTACGGGCCCAGTCGATGGCCTGCACGAGGAGCCGGGGGTTCCTGTTGCAGTGCGTGGGCAGGAACTGCGTCATGGGCAGGTCGCCGACCGCGCAGATGCGCTTGAGCGGGGCCAGTCCTTCAGGCGCGTCGCCGAGGTGCACGTTGACCACGCCGGCCTTGCCGGACAGCATGCCCGCCACCCGCGCCTGCGCGGCTACGTTGGCCAGTTCGGCGTCTGTGGGCCGCGACGAGCGGTGGTCTGAAATGGCCAGTTCTCCGGTGCCGATGACCGGGTCGATCATCATGATGTCTTTCATCACGTCGCCGGTAATGGTTACGGGCGGGATGCGGTACGAGCCGGTGTAGCACCAGGCGGAGAGGCCTTCTTCGCGGAGAGCATAGGTTTTTGCGACCAGCGCCTCGACGCTGCGGGAAATGCCGTCGGTGCCGAGTACGCCAACCACGGTGGTGACGCCCGCCGTCGTGGCCGAGCTGAGGGCCAGTTCAGGCGTCCGGGTGCGGAAACCGCCTTCGCCGCCGCCCCCGGTGATGTGCACATGGCCGTCTATGAAGCCGGGCACCAGTACCTGGCCGCGGGCGTCGATCACGTCGCAGGGCACCGGCAGCCTCGTCGCGTCGATATGGTCCTCTATCGCCAGTATCCTGTCCGCGGCGATGAGTATGTCCTTGCGTCCGAGGGGAGCCGGCGCGTGGACGAGGGCGTTTTGTATCAAGATCATGGTATCGCATCCTCTCATGGCACGTTGCCAAGAATACCTGAAAACGAGGGGGGCGGGGAAGCAGGGCTCCGCGCCGCCCGTCCATCACTCGACAAGCGTTACGCGAACTTGATCAGTACGGCCACGACCATGAAGATCGAGCCGAGGATGAAGAACACGCCCTGCATCTTTATCTGGAACTTCGCCCAGGTGCCCCAGCCCACGCGGGCCACGGCGAGCACGCCCATCAGCGAGGCGCTCGTCGGTACGATGGCGTCGGCGAAGCCCGAGCCCATCTGGTAGGCAAGGACGGCTATCTGCCGGGTCAGGCCTACGATGTCGGAGAGCGGGGCGAGTATGGGCATCGTGAGGGCCGCCTGGCCGGAGTTGGAGGTGACGAAGAAGTTGAACACGGTCTGGAAGACGTACATGAGCCAGGCGGTGAGCGCCTGGGGCAGGCCGGCCAGAGCGCTGCCGGTGGAATGCAGAATGGTGTTGAGTACGGTGGGTGTGCCGGCGTCGGTGCCGCCGAGGACGAGGAGGAAGCCCTTGGCCATGCCCACGACGATGGCCGCGCCCGCTATGCCCGAGACGCCGTCGCCGAAGCTCTGGGCTATGTCGTTGACGGTCATTTTGCCGAGCTTGAAGACCACGCCGATGATGCCGGCCACGAGGCCCATAACGAAGAACTGGCTGGCGATCTCGGGGAGATAGTAGCCTTCCGCCATGACGCCCCAGATGATCCATACGATGCCGGCGAGGAAGGACAGGAGGACGAGCGCGTTGCCCAGGCCAAGCTTGGTGTCGCCATTGGCCTTCTTGGCACCGAGTTCACGGAAATGGGCGTCGGAGGCATAGGTGAGCGAGCGGGTGGGGTCTTTCTTGATGCGCTGGCCGTACCACATGACGAAGGCCGAGCCGATGATGGTGGTTATGACCCACATGACCATGCGGTACGGCGCTCCGGACAGCACGGGAACGCCCGCTATGCCCTGCGCCACGGCGACGCCGAAGGGGTTCATCCACGATGTGGCGTTGCCGGCCTGCGAAGCCACAAAGGTAATCGCGATGCCGACGAGGGAGTCGTAGCCGAGGGCTATGGTCAGCGGGATGACGACCGTCGCGAAGGCTATGCACTCCTCGGACATGCCAAAGACGACGCCTCCCAGCGAGAACAGGGCGAACAGCAGCGGCAGCACGACGATCTCGTACTTGCCCACGAGCCGGATGAAGGAGAAGATTCCGGCGTCTATGGCGCCGGTCTTCATGATGATGCCGAACGCGCCGCCGATGACCAGCACGAAGGCCACGATGCCCACGGCAGAGCCCCACTTGTCGCCGGTGACGAGCCCTTCAAAGACATAGTTGAGCCAGCCGAAGCCGAAGTAGTCGTCCGTTCCCCAGACGTTGGGCACCTTGCGGTCGGCGCTCTTGAGGTTGTAGACGGTCTTGCCCCAGAGCGTGTTGACCAGCGGTTCGGCCAGGCCAGCGTCGGCGAGGGCGCTGACGCTCAGGTCTGCGTCTGAGAGGGCGAGGAGTCCTTCGACCTTGGCCTTTTCGAGGCCGTTGGCCAGGAGGGCCGCGTCGTCGGCCGCGAGGGCCTGCAGCTTGCCGCGGAGGGCGGGCATCTCGAAGGCCGTGTAGGCGTATCTGAATGATTCCGGGATCAGGACCGTCTTGCTCTTGGTCTTGCCGTTGCCGTCAACGTAGCTCACCTTGTGGGTGTCGTACAGGCCAACCGGCACGAGCATGGTCAGGATCCAACCCATAAGGACGACGAAGAAGATGATCACGTACGTGTGCGGCATCTTCATGGTTTTCTGCAGCGGGGGCTTCAGTTCTACATCGCTCATTGCCTGCTCCTTGATTCCGTATCCTCGGAGCCCATAGTGTCTCCGGGTGTGTCAGCCTCTACTAGGCAATAACCGTGCCAAGCTGGAAACAGCAGGCGGATTCCGGATATGAATCAAAAAATAAGTGTTTCAGAGTGGCAGTATACCATCATATGGTGTTTTAATAGGTTGCAAATGGTTGAAATGAAACCAGAAAAGCCAGTAATGGAGTTTTGGTCGATTGATGTATGATGTTGACTTTACATGGCAACAGATTTACCATTTTTTCCATGCGTATTGTCCCGAATGGTACCTTGGTACGAAAACACGATGTCCTCGTGCATCATGGTTCTACGGTGGTTGACTTCGACATTGCTGGATTCATTCATGCCGAACGAGTTGCGTTGCATGGTTACTTGGTTGCGGGAACCCTGGTTGGCAATCCCGAGCATTTCGGTTCGATCTGTCCAAATTAGATTATCGTCTTTGCACCCCGATCTATTTTTTTGCTGAAAGAGATTGCAGGATTGCACGGTTACTCTTCCAGTAGATTTGTTTTATGTATTTCTTCATCAGTTCATACATATCTTTTTTGTCGTCTTCTTTCCTTATTCCAACCGCGATGATAATGACGATTATTTCTTCTTCAACTACTTTGTAGATGATCCTGTATCGTTGGCCCGCCGCCCGGATTGATCGATATTCCTTTAATTCTGCACATGGATTGATTTCTTGAAGTCTTCGAAATCCATGAGCTCACCATTCTTGAATTGCTGAATACCGGCTTTAAATGCATTGAACGCATCTTCATCGGACATGATGTCGAGTGTATCCGCGATGCTTTCATGGGTGTCCCAACGAAGCAGGGCAAATACTTTCTTTCCGTGATTCGTCACGGAGATGGTGTCATCATAGGCCATATCGTGCTCAAGCGACGTTATTCTCTTCCTGGTTTCCGAGATGGACATGGTTTTTAACATTGTGGCCCCCGAGATATTTGGCGCAATATATGGTACGTACTATCACCTGTACTTGTACAAAACAACCAGGCTGGGGCCAGGCACAAGATTCATGGAATCAAGAACCGTCCAGCCCCTTGGCGATGGCATCGACGACCGTGTCAGTAAAGAGGTCCAGTTCCGCAGGGGTGGCAAAGCTGCCGAGCAGGGCTGCGCGGACGGGGTCTGACTTGAGGAAGCAGCCTACCCGCGACGGGTCGAGGGTCAGGTAGCCCTGTTCCCGCCAGCAATCCTCGGCCAGCACCCGGGTAGAGTGGGCCAGCGCCTTCATAAACCGCGCGTGGGCATCCTGTCCCTCCGGAGCGTTTCCGGCCAGCGTGTGGAGTTCGGCGAGCACGGCGACGAGGCGGGTGAGGGCCGCCGATGTTTCCGCGGCCGGGAGCGGCCTGGCCACGGTGCGGTTGTAGACCAGGTAGATGGCGTGTGAAGGGCAGGCATCGACGCAGAGCCGGCAGCCATCCAGGCATTTTGCTGCATCGATCTGGCCATCTTCGGTATCGGTGGCTCCAGTGGGGCAGACCATGAGGCAGGCGCAATCCTTGGTGCACAGTCGAATATTGCGGGCGGCAAACATGATGTTCTCCTCGTTCAGTATGCTGCGAAGCGTTCTGGCGGGGCCTTGCAGACTGGGCAGATGGCTGGCGGTTCAGAGCCGATGAATATGAAGCCGCAGGCGTCGCAGACGTAGAACGACTGCCCCTCCGCGAGTACCGCGTCACCCTTGGAACCCACCCGGCTTATGACGGATTTGAGGATC
Source organism: uncultured bacterium (assembly GCA_964293355.1). GTDB lineage: Bacteria > Spirochaetota > Spirochaetia > Treponematales > UBA12059 > SZUA-370. The sequence goes on along the minus strand of CAXZAJ010000031.1, from coordinate 3,890 downwards.
GTGGCGACCTTGTTGCCCCAGGTAAAGGCCCTGAGCGCGCCCCTGTTTGCTCCAGCGGCTTCCTTGAGCCCTGGATACCCGGTCGCTACGCAGTCCTTGACCAGCGCGTCTGCCCTGGCAAGAAGTTGCGCTTTGTCGGCAACCGCCGTTGTTGCGGGCAACTGGTTTTTTATGCGGGATTCCAGCGCCTTGGCTACGCCCCCGAAGCTTGCGGCCAGCTTTGGCCTGAGTGCCTTGGTGGCCAGGCTGGCATAGTTGCTGAACCAGAGCGCCAGCGTATCCAGCGATGTCGTGTCAGATCCCATTGGTACCCTCCGTACATTTGAACAGCATCACGTAGCCAGCTCCACCCGCACGGCGCTCAGCTTGAGCGGGGCTATGCGGCTGGACGGGTCCAGTTCGTCGCGGGTGAGGCGGTTGACCTGGGCGTCCGGGTAGTGGAACGGCATGAAGGTCTCGCCGGGGATGACGCCGTCGTCGATTTTCAGCGTGGTTACCAGTTCGCCGCGGCGGGAGCTGACGCGGATTTTCGCTCCGTCGGCGAGGTCGTAGCGCAGGGCGTCGTCGGTGTGCATGAGCAGGTACGACTCGCTGGCGAAGGTGGCCAGCGGCGCGCTGCGGAGGCTCATCGTTGACGAGTGGAACTGGTAGAGTATGCGGCCGGTGTTGAGCACCAGTGGGTATTCGTCGCTGGTCTCCTCGGCGCCTGAAGCGTACGCGACCGGCGTTATCCTGGCCAGGCCGTCCGGCGTGTTGAAGCGCTCCAGGAACAGGGTGCGCTGGCCGGGATGGTCTGCGGTGGGGCAGGGCCACTGGATGCCGTGCGCTTCGAGCCGCTGGTAGGAGATGCCCGCGACGATGGGGGCCGCCACGGCTATCTCGTCCCATATCGACGAGGCTGACGGGTAGGGCGAGCTTGAGCCGTACGGGCCGATGGGCCTGTTCATGCGGCGGGCTATTTCCTGGATTATCCAGGAGTCGTTGCGGGCCTGGCCCGGCATCTCTACGGCTTTGCGTACCCTGAGCACGCGGCGGTCAGAGTTGGTAAAGGTGCCGTCCTTCTCGGCGAAGCTGCTGGCGGGGAGCACCACGTCTGCCTTGAGGGCGGTGGGGGTCATGAAGATGTCCTGCACCACCATGAAATCCAGCATGTGGATGGCGTGCTCCACGTGGTTGAGGTTGGGGTCGGTGTGCAGGGGGTTCTCGCCCATCACGTAGAGGGCGTGGACCTTGCCGTCGCCGGCCGCCTTGATTATCTCCACGGTGGTCAGGCCGCGGGCGCCCGGCAGTTCGGCTACGGGGTAGCCCCACAGGGCGGCGATGCGGGCGCGGTTGGCCTCGTCCGAGGCGGGTATGTAGCCGGGGTAGAAGATGGGCGACGCGCCCACGTCCGTGGCGCCCTGCACGTTGTTCTGGCCGCGGGGCGGGCTGATGCCGGCGCCTTCGCGGCCTACCTGGCCGGTGGCGAGCATCAGGTTTATGAGCGCGAACACGTTGTTGGTGCCCACGGCCTGCTGGCTCATGCCCATGCCGGTGGCGATTATCGACTTGCCGGCTGTGGCGTAGAGCTTCGTGGCTAACAGCAGCTTGTCTGCGGGCACGCCCGTCAACCGGGTAACTTCGGCCGGATCGTAGGGTTCCACCGCCAGTTTGAGCGCTTCAAGGCTCTGGAGCCCGCCGGAGACTCGCCGGGCCACAAAGTCCTCGTCGATCCATCCCTCTTTGATGGCTATGCGGGCCATGCCGTTGAGCAGGGCCACGTCCGTGCCCATGCGCGGCTGCAGCCAGACGTCGGCGAACGGGGCCAGCGGGGTCCAGCGCGGGTCTATGAGCACCAGCTTGCCGCCCCGGGCCAGGCCGCGCTTGAGGTAGGTGGCCGTGACGGGGTGGGTCTCGATCATGTTGTTGCCGATGACGAGGGCGCAGTCCACCGTTTCGTAATCTTCTATGGAAGCTGTCGCCGCGCCGTCGCCGAGCGATTTGAGCATCGCGGTGACGGTTGAAGCGTGACAGAGGCGGGTGCAGTAGTCCAGGTTGTTCGTCCCGAAGGCTATGCGCGTGAATTTCTGGAAGAGGTAGTTGTCCTCGTTGGTGCACTTGGCCGAGGTGTAACCGGCCAGCGCGTCCGGGCCGTACTTTTCCTTGACTTTGAGGAAGCCGGCGGCCGCGGCGTCCAGGGCCTCGTCCCAGGTGGCCTCGCGGAAGGCGCCGTTTTCCTTTATCAGCGGCACGGTGAGCCGCTCGGGGCTGTGGACGAAATCGTAGCCGAAACGGCCTTTTACGCAGAGCCGGCCATCGTTGGGCAGCACGCCTTCGACGCCGTCCGAGCGTACGATGGTGCCGTTCAGGACCGTCAGCTTGAGCTGGCAGCCTACGCCGCAGTACGAGCAGGTGGTCTGGACGGTTTTAGGCTTTTCCTTTGACGAGTACACACCGGCGAAGGCCATCTCGGCGCGGTTGGGTTTCTCCACGAGGGCGCCCGTGGGGCAGAGCTGGACGCATTCGCCGCAGCCGTCGCATTCGGAACTGCCCCAGCCGTCCATGCCGGCCGAGATGTAGGAATGGATGCCGCGGTCCAGCACGCCGATGACTCCCTTGCCCTGCACCTCTTCGCAGCCCTTGAGGCAGCGGAAGCACTTGATGCACTTGGACGGATCGAAGGTGAGGATGGGCGAGCTGTCGTCGACGGTGTGCCAATCCTCGCCGGCCAGGGGCAGCCCCATCACCTCGGAGGCATGCCTGGGCGGAGCGATGGAATCGGAGAATCCGTAGCGGACGCAGAGCTCGGCGAACTCGTCCTTGTGCGAGCCGTCAGTGCCGACGTCCACCTCGGTCATCAGCGAGGCCACGAGGAATTTGCGCTCGTCTTCCAGTTCATCGTCAAAGGCGGTGACGACCATGCCGTCGGTGACCTCGGTGGTGCATGACGTGACGAGGCCGCGCATGCCGGTGACCTTGACGATGCAGAGCCTGCAGGCGCCGGTAGGGCTGAGCTTGCGGTGCCAGCAGAGGCTCGGAATTTTATAACCCGCTTCCCTGGCCACTTCTATGAGCAGGCGGCCTTGCTCGGTCTGTATGGACTTGCCGTCGATGGTGATGGTTATGGCTTTGCGTTCGGTGGTGTCAGGCATTCGTTGATTCCCTTCAGGACAGTCTTGTGAGGTTCCGGGCAGCGCTCCGGAGTGGCAGTATCGGCGATTGCCCGAGCGGGCAGAGCGAGGCTTTGGCTATCTTTTCAGCGTCCGTGACCATGGCTTCGAGCATGGCCCGCAACTCGGCTTCGGCGGCTGGCGTGCTGGCAGCGGTTTTTGCGGCATCGGCGAAGGCGCGGGCGGCTTTTGCGAGGCGGTTGGTGCCGACGCGGCAGGGCACGCACTTGCCGCAGGATTCGTGCTTGAAGAAGTCCATGATGGCTGACAGGGTCTCCGGCACGGACCTGCCAGGGCCGAGTACGATGACGGCGCCGGAACCGAGGGTGGCTCCGGCAGCCTTCAGGGCGTCGTAGTCCATGGCGAGGTGCAGGGCATCTCCGGGGACGAAGGTGCCGGCGGCGCCGCCTAAAAGTACGGCGAGGGGTGAGCCGGCAGGGCGGCCGTCCGCGTCCAGCGCGCTGCCGGCGGCTGCCAAAAGCTCGCCCAGGCTGACGCCCATTTCCCACTCCCCGTAGCCGGGGTTGGCCACGTCGCCGGAGATGCAGAAGAGCTTGGTGCCCGGCGACGAGGTTGTGCCGAGCGCCAGGTAGGCGTCCGCTCCGTGTTCCGTGACCCAGGGCAGGGCGGCGAGCGTCTCCACGTTGTTGACCAGCGTGGGCTTGCCCCAGAGGCCCGCCTCCCCCGGGAACGGCGGGTTGGTGCGGGGGTAGCCGCGCCTGCCCCCGAGGGGCTCGCGGA
>CAXZAJ010000030.1:0-18776 GCA_964293355.1 uncultured bacterium | reverse complement strand
CCCTGTACTCAGCTTTTTTCTGGGCAAGGCCGAACCGGGCAAGGGTCAGTTCCGGCGAACGCTCAACAGCCATGTCGCAAGCGAAGCGTTGCTCAATGCGCAGGGTTGGCTTGTCTCGAACGAGCCGTTCAGAGAGCTCAGGCACCTGGTCAACGCAAAGAACCTCTGCCAGTTCCGCTCGTGCATTGGAGAGTTCCAGTTCAGCTTCCGCCAGCTCCAGATCCATTTCTGCCAGGCTCTTTTCAACCTCTATCAAGTCCTCCGGAAGGGCTAGCCCGAGGTCAATTTCAGTGACGAGTATTGAGCACTGCGTCGTAGCCGATGCGCGGGATGAGCGCTTTATTTCAAGACGAGCGCCTGCTGAAACTACCGCACGTGAAGCGGTTATAGCCTGTTCACCGACAGCCCTCGACGTACGTTCAAGCTCAGCCCGCGCCAGCGCAATTGCCGCTGATTCGAGCGAGCGCGTTGCGGCGAGCCGACCTCCATCCCAGAGCGGTTGCGTCATGCTCACGGAGAGGTTCTTGCCAAATGAATCGGAACCGTACACCGACAACCGTTCGTCAGAACCAATACTGGCTTCGAGCCTCGGAAAAAATCCGCGTATTCCCATTCGCCAGGCACCGACGCGAACCTCCAGACTGTTCTTCTCCGCTTTCAGTTCAAGAGAATTTTCAACAGCCAGTGCCGCTATGTCGGTGGCACTCAAGGGTCCAGTATGACGCTGCACTCGTGAGGGCACGGCAGTATACAAGCTGGAACAACTTGAGACGAACACTGCGCCAGTAATCAAAATGGCTGTGAGGCCAATCATTTCCCGGCCTCGGTGATGCGCGACAATAATTCTCCGGTTGCTTGCCGAGCCGCGCTCCCCGCAGGAAGTGTGGCCAGAGCCGAGGCAAGGTCAGCCTGCGCGCCGGAAACGTCCCCGGCAGCCCAGCGCAACGCGGCCCGGTCGGCAAAAACCAGCCCGGCTTCACCCGCTGATTCCACCGCTCTGTCCAGGTAGGCTGTCGCTGTCGCTATATCGTCGGAATCAAGAGCCAGGGCAGCGGCCAGGCGCAATCCGGCAATATGCTGTGGATCAGCTGTAAGCAGCAGTTCGCAGGCTCGTCTGGCTTCGGTATCCATTCCGGCTGCGCGGTAGGTTCTTGAAAGCCACAAGGAAGCGTCTCCAGACCGCGGCGAGAGGCGTACTGCCTGTTCAAGCGAGGTCATCGCTTTTGCATCATCGCCTGCAAAATAGCTGATCTTGCCAAGCAGCATGGCGGCAGGAAGAAAATTTCTGGTGTGTACAAGGCATTCCCGGGCACCGACAGCAGCGGCCTCGAAGTCGCCGCTGGCATAGGCTCCAGCGGCTCGCGCGTACGCGAGGAGCGTCTCCTTGCCCGGTGCGGCTTTGCAGGCCAGCAACAATACAGCAAAACAGCCCGCTATTATGCAATTCGATCTGTGCATTAAAGCTTCTCCCCGTTTTTGGTGTGTTAGCGAATGAACATCACGGCCATTCGATATCGCTACGCGGGTCCGCGCATTGGCGCTTGCGCCAAATTCGGAGGAAAGCTATAGTTGATCACGTAATTCATCATCTTTATGGGAGGTTAGATATGGCAGGCAAGTTTGAGTGGTTCAAGGACAAAAAGGACAAGTATAGATTCAGGCTCAAGGCCGGCAACGGTCAGGTAATCGCAGTCAGCGAGGCCTATGAATCAAAAGATTCATGCATGAACGGCATCGAGAGCGTGAAGAAGAATGCCGCCGATGCCAACATCGTTGAAGTAGAGGCCTGATTCCAAAAACCGCTCCGGGTGCGACGCTATTTATCGGCGTGCGTATTCGGAGCGTTCTATGAGGCCGAGCAGATACGCGGCTCCGAGCGCACGGTCGTAGAGTCCGTAACCAGGCTTGCTCTTTTCATCCCAGATGACCCGTCCGTGATCTGGGCGCACGGGGCCGTCGTAACCGGTATCGACGAGAGCCTCGACAATGTCGGCCATGTCCAGGCTGCCGGCTCCCGAATAGTGTGCCGTCTCGGAGAATGATCCCGGCGAGGTTATGGCCACATTGCGCAGGTGCGCAAAATGGATGCGGCCGGCGAATTCCCTGGCCATGGCGACTATGTCGTTGGACGGATCCGCGCCAAAACTTCCAGCGCACAGGCACAATCCATTCGCGGCAGACGGTACATCAGCCAACAATCGCCGGACAGAAGCAGCCCCCGTCATGACCCTGGGTATTCCAAACAGCGGCCAGGGCGGATCATCCGGGTGCAGCGCCAGTTTTATCCCGAGCCGTTCGGCCTCCGGCGTCACGTCCCGCAGGAACGACACCAGATTGGCATACACGGTTTCCGGCGGTGTGCTGCGGTACACTGACAACAAGCCAGCAAGCTGATCGCGCGAGTAACTTGCCAGCCAGCCTGGCAATTCGAGTTCGCCGTTCAGCGGATCCATGCGCGCCACCGTTTCGGCGTCATACGCCAGAGCTGTGGAACCGTCAGAGAGCACGCAGGCCAGATCGCTCCTGGTCCAGTCAAAGACAGGCATGAAGTTATAGGTGACGACGACAGGATCTTCAGAGCCGGTCGCCGCGGAGCGCGGCCTCAGGGCTTCCGCCACGGCCCGGAGGCTGGCAATCCACGCGGCCGTGCCTTGGTCCTTGGCTGGCCCCCCGAGCTTTATATCCTCGTGAACCGGAATCGACTCGACGACCCTGAACTCCAGCCCGGCCGATTCGCAGCGGCCCCGCAGTGCAGCCACCTCGGCTGTGCTCCAGGCCACTCCGGGAGCCAGATCGTACAGGGCTGCCACGATGCCTCGCATACCCGGAATCTGTCGAATGTGGCGCAGCGGTATCGGGTCCGTGCCATCAAACCAGCGGAAGTTCATCTTCATCAGGAGAAACTCACCGTCCAGCCGGGAAAATCCTCGAGGATGGCTTCCTTGAGGTCGCGCTCCACGGAGTCCTTCATCATATCGGTCGTAATGAAGCATGCGGGGCATGAAACCGGGCTCTGCGCCGCAAAATTCATGTATACCACAATGGTCTTGTCGGCCTTGTAGTACGTCATTTTCTTTACGAGCCCGAGTTCTGCGAGACTCAGTTCTGACTGTGGTTCCCTGACGCGTGCCAGTATCGCGTCGAACTTTTCACGCACATCCATCTGGAGTTCCATCATTGCTCCTTGCCGCTTTCCAGGTACTCGGGAAATTTCTTTACGAGGGTCTGCACGGTTTCCCCAATAGAGCCTGACTTGGGTCTCAGGTGCATAAAGAAGGTACCCGTCTCATGGTAAGCGCAGAAATGCCTGAGGCTCGTCGGGTCGTCCAGTGCCGCCAGCGTCGATTCCAGGGTTGAAGCGAGGTCAGCCTTGCGCCACAGCAATACGAATTTCTTGCCCTTGGCTTCCACGTCGCGTCGCTCCATGGTTTCAACACCGGCGATATTGGCCTTTCCCATGTATTTCAGATCGACGATATGGCCTTCGCCCTTGAACTTCTTCTTGGCGAACACATTGACGAAGAACCTGTCGCTGATTCCCAGTAGCATGGAAAACGGCAGGAACAAGAGGGAATGCCGAGGGCTCAGGGTAATGGTCCCCTTGGCACTGGTATACGGCGCGGGCAGCGCATAGGTAAAGTTGTATCCGATGACGCCGCCGATATTGACGTAGTTGGTGGTCTTGGGTTTGAGCACGTCTTCAAGCTGCCTGGACATCGTGGAGACTATCCAGCGATTCTTCTTGGTGCCCAGATAATACGAGGCCGTGGAAACGACGGCCAGGACGACGAGCGCTGAAATAAACAAGGGGTTCATGCGGTTCCTTTATGTACGGTTTCGGTAGCAAGAAAGTCGGCTACGAGCGCGGAAGTCTCTATGGTGGCGAGGTCGTCCCGACTCTGGAGTCCTCCAGATTTGAAATCAACCTCAAAGAGGGGAGAATCGGCCAACCGCTTGTGAATCTCCCAGGCTGCGGTGGAAACGCCGCGCTTGTTGAGGCAGATGCCGGACAACGGTATGTGGATCTTGTCCAGTTCGTCCTTGATGCGGATGGCTTCAGATACTGACAGCACATCAGGATTCAACACGACGGCCATGTAGCTTTCACGCTCGAACAGCGAACTGAGGTCCGTAAGGCGGCGCTTTATTGAACCGAGTTTGCCGTAAACCTTGTCGTCGGCCTTGTCGACGCAACTGTTGGCGACCGGGGAAGTCGGGTTCAGCCTCGTTATCGTGGAACGCTTGTCCAGGATGCGCGCCCGCAGTTTGGTAAGTTCGGCAATCCACAGGTTGGAAATCGCAGGCATCGCAAGGAAACGCAATGAAAGCGCGGTAGGCGGCGTATCATACACCACGATATCGTAGTCACCGGAAAGGTTGCAGCGTATATGCTCTATGGCCCACAGCACCGCGTATTCCTCGGTTCCCGGTGAATATTTCATTATATCAAAGAATGAATCCAGATTGAGTGTCAGGTTATAGGAATAGGTTCTCGCCAGCTCTTCGCGGCTCTCTTCCAGGTACTTTTCTACCCAGAAACCAAGATCGATCTCGAGCGCGTAGAGATTATTCTCCACCTCTATTGGCGTATCCTTGAGTTTGGTATCGAGAACATCGCCGAGGTTATGAGCCGGATCGAGCGATGCGATGAGCACGCGCTTGCCTGAGCGGGCCAAAGCCAGCGCAAATGCCGCTGACATGGTTGTCTTGCCCACCCCACCCTTACCAAGAAAAAATGCGTTGGAAATCATGTCATGCCACCTTCATCAGTCCATTTCCAGGAGACCCACGAGCGAACCCAGTGGATCGGATGCCATGTCGGACCTGGAGAGCATGACCGTCAGCTCGCGTTCCATGTACGGCAACAATTCCATCGCAATAGGCACGGGAGGAGACGGCATGCCTACAAAGCCTCCGATGACCAACAGCGAGAAGATGTTCTCGAGCTCCTTGAGTTCGAATTCAAGCATCTCGGTTGCCTTTTCCCTGTTTACCTGGGTTACGATGTTCCAGAACGAGGCGAGCTTCTTGAGGATCGAGGCCATCACGTCTCCTTATGGTAACAAAAAAACAAGGAAGGGCTTCAGGTTGAAGCCCTTCCTGAAACCGTCGGTGTCAGCATGACCGCCTTGGTTGTTGAGGAAGCAACGGGCGGCGGGAGCGTACGGCTCCGCCGCCCGCAACGGATCAGGCAGCCTTCACGTTCTTTTCAGTGAAGTTCTTGTAGAAGCTGAAGATCATCGAGAAGTTCAGGATGAGCATGAACAACGTGATGCCACCAACGGTCGCACCGGTGATGACGCTCATGGTCTTGGACATGTCCTTGAAGAACGTGGGGATGATGACGATCTCGTACCAGATCAGGGCAACGGTTACCGTCACCCAGAGGAAAATGGCCGGGATGAGCACGGTCATCGTGTACTTGGGATCGAGCTTCTTCTTTACCCAGACGGCTACGGTCAGCATCACTATGGAAGCGAGTAGCTGGTTGGCGCCGGAGAAAGCGGGCCACAGCACCGAATATCCGCCTGAACGGGCGAGGAAAATGCCGATGAAGGCGATGATCAGGGAGGCTACCCACTTGTTGTTGAAGAACTTGTAAGCGCCAGGGTTCTTGTCCTTCATCGGGAGGGCCATTTCCTGGACGATGTAGCGGCCGAGCCGGTTGGTCGTATCAAGGGTGGTCAGCGCAAAGGTGGAAACCCAGACTGCCGCGAACAGCGTCATGAAGTTGAACGGCAGGAACGGCAGCTCGGTTGAGACCATCTTGGCGAACGACTGGACGAAACGCGGAATGGCGGGAGTAGAGAAGATCTTGTCGCCGAGGGCGGCAGTGCCGAACGCTGCGATGGAGATGACCACGAGGGTGGACAGGAAGCCTTCCACGAGCATGGCGCCATAGCCCACGAACAGGGCGTCAGATTCCTTGGCCAGCTGCTTGGAGCTGGTGCCGGAAGCTACGAGCGAGTGGAAGCCCGAGAGGGCGCCGCAGGCGATGACGAGCGGAACGGTGGGCCAGAACGGCGAGGGCTGTCCGCCAATGACCTTGGCGCTGAAGCTGGTGAACATCGGCACGGAGTCAAGAGCCTTGAAGCTGATGAACGCGGCTATACCGCCGGCGAGGAGGCCGAAGTACAGGAAGAACGAGGACAGGTAATCGCGGGGCTGCAAGAGAATGTTTACCGGCAGCGTGGACGCGAGCACGATGTACACGAAGATGATGGCGAAGTAGACGTCCTTGCTCCACTTGACGTTGAACATGTTGCCGAAATAGAAGGCTACGATGATCAGCGCGAGGCCGATGAGGCTGCCCCAGCCGAGGCCGAGCTTGGTGCGGTACATGAAGAAACCGGAGATTACCGCGGCTACGCAGAAAAATACGAACGCGAAGAATACACGGCCGTCAGCGGCAAACTGGCCGGCGACGATGTCTCCGAAGGCTGCCACGACGAGTATGCAGAGGAACATGATGAACCAGCCGAAGGTCTTGCCGGCCTTCTTGCCGATCAGGTCCTGGGCCACGAACTGCATGGAACGGCCGTCGTAGCGGACCGATGCGGCCAGTGACAGGTAATCATGGATGGCGCCAAGGAACACGTTGCCGAACCAGATCCAGATGAGGCCGGGCAGCCAGCCCCAAGCAACCGCGATGGCGGGGCCGGTGATCGGTCCTGCTCCGGCGATTGAAGCAAAGTGATGCCCGAACAGCACATACTTGCTCGTCGGTATGTAGTCTACACCGTCGCTCAGGCGCTCTGATGGAGCCTTGGCAGCCTTGTCGCTCTTGAGGAGCTTGTCACGCAAGGTCTTGCCGAACGTGAAATAGAAAGCGACATAGAGTACGAGTGCGAAAAGCGCTATCATTGTTGTCATTGCGCTTTCCTCCTTTATTGGGTATTGGGTAGATAAAATTCGGTTGTCAGAATAAAACTGGTCATAGGGCTTGTCAACAGTTTTGAATATAAAAATGGAACGCTCATTGGTGCGCTCCGCTGATGCGCCAGTAATCGGCCCGGCTCACCTCGGTGAAGCCGCGGGACCGGTACAGGGCCAGCGCGGCTGGATTGTCCACGTCGACCTCGAGGGAGATGACGGTTGCGCCGCGGTTCCTGAGCACCACAAGGACTGCGTCCAGGATGGCCCCGCCCAGGCCCTTGCCGCGCAAAGCCGGAATAACGCCGAGGCCGTGCAGCATATGGCTCTGGTTTTCCCTGGCTACGGCTACCAGGCCAAAGACACCCTCTGATCCACGCGCAATGAATTGCTCACGCTCGGGATCAGCGAGTATGGAGAGCGCGAATTCTCTGGCGTCGTCATGCCGCTCGGTAAAGACGTTCATTGACAACGATGCGAATTCATCCAGATTGGCTGTTGTAACCGGCACGAGGCGTACATCGGGCGACGCCTCGATTGCCGCGAGCCTGTCAGCCGGCAGTGACATCAGGTATTCGCCATGATCCAGCACGGCACCGAGCCGTTCAGCTATGGCAGCGCCTGAAGGAGCCGCTCCTTCGCAGACCAGCATGACCGAGACCGCGCCGGAGCGGAACAACGTGTCGGCAAGGCTGCGGTACAGTTCCCTGAAAATTCCCTGATGCCTGAACACAGGCGAGACACAGGCACTGATTTCTCCTTCTGACCGGCGCGGAGCAAATACGCAGGCGGCTCCCGCGAGTATTCTGGGTCTGCCGCTGGAATCTTCCGAGGTGGCCGCAAACGCGGAACAGGAAGCGGTTCCGGAGGGTACGGCCCAAGCCAGACGCCAGGCGGGCAGGTCCCGGTCGGCGTTCAGGTGGGTATCAAACTCCATGCAGGGATCAAAATGATCTACAGCCTTGCACTCGGCTATCAGGTTTTCAACGGCACGGCGTTCGTCCGTGGACAGGGCGGTGCGCTCCTGAAAGCAGAGGGGCAGGCACACGGTCACGATTCACCCACCTTGATGCGCTCGATCTCGTCACGCAGGATTGCCGCCGATTCGAACTCCAGGTTCTTGGCCTTCTCGAGCATTTCACGCTCCAGCCGCTTGATGAGGGCACTCTTCTGTTCAGGCACCAGCAGGTTGTACGCACCTTTGATGGTTTCCAGTTCCGTTCCCAGTGCCTGCTGTTTCTCTTCCTTGTGGCGCTCCAGAATATTGTGGATGGCCTTCTTTATCGTGGTTGGCGTTATGCCATGCTCGGAATTGTAGGCCATCTGGATGGCGCGGCGACGGTTCGTTTCGTCTATGGCGATGCGCATGGCGTCGGACATCCTGTCTGCGTACATGACGACGATGCCCGCCGCGTTGCGGGCCGCACGGCCTATGATCTGCACGAGGCTGGTGGCGGAGCGCAGGAAACCTATCTTGTCGGCGTCCAGTATCGCTATGAACGACACCTCGGGCAGGTCTATGCCTTCGCGCAGCAGATTGATGCCGACCAGCACGTCGTACTCGCCGGTTCGCAGCTGGGTCAGTATCTCCACACGCTCGATGGTCTCAACCTCGCTGTGTATGTAGCGCACCTTGAGCGAGAGCGAGGACAGGTATTCTGACAACTCTTCGGCCATGCGCTTCGTCAGCGTCAGGATCAGACTTCGCTCGCCCAGGGCATTGCGCTTCTTTATCTCCGTGTAGATGTCTTCCATCTGCCCTTCACTCGGCCGAACGACAATAATCGGGTCAATCAGACCGGTGGGGCGTATCATCTGCTCGACGACGCGGGCTGACTTGGTCGTCTCGGTTACGCCAGGTGTCGCCGAAACATAGATCACTCGCTTGGTAAGCTTCTCGAACTCGTCGAATTTGAGCGGGCGGTTGTCCATGGCGCAGGGCAGGCGGAAGCCGTAGTCCACCAGATTCTGTTTGCGCGAGCGGTCGCCGGCATACATCGCTCCGATCTGCGGCAGGCTCACATGGGACTCGTCTATGAACGTCAGGAAATCATCAGGAAAATAGTCCAATAGTACGGAAGGTCGCTGGCCCCGCGCACGGCCGGACAGGGGGCCGGAGTAGTTCTCTATGCCTGGGCAATAGCCCATCTCTTCCAGCAACTCGATGTCATACTCCACGCGGGTCTTCAGGCGCTGCGCTTCCACTATCTTCTTCTGCGACTGCAATTCTTCGTAGCGCTCAGCCAGTTCAGCCTTTATGCCCGCGAGTGCACGCTGCACCATGGTCTCCGGCATGACGAACTGCTTGGCCGGATAGATGACGGCCGCGTCCAGCTCTTCCAAAACGTTCCCGGATACCGGGTCGAACCGCCGGATGCGCTTTACCGTATCAAAATCCAGCTCTATGCGGTACGCCTCCTTGGCGTAGGCCGGGTATACCTCGATGACGTCGCCGCGAACCCGGAACCGGCCCCGGTCCAGGACAGCGTCGTTGCGCTCGTACTGCAGCGTGATGAGCTCGCGCTTGAAGGCCTCCGGATCGAGGTCTTCCCCTACGACGGCGTCGACCTTCATCTCGCGGTAGACCTCCGGAGTGGCCAGGCCGTAGATGCAGGAAACCGTCGCCACGATGATGACGTCGCGCCGTTCCATCAGGCTCCTCGTCGCGGACAGCCGGTGCCGCTCTATTTCCTGATTTATGTCAGCGTCCTTTTCTATATACAGGTCGCGCGTCGGCACGTAGGCCTCTGGCTGGTAGTAATCGTAATACGAGACGAAGTACTCCACCGCATTGTCCGGAAAAAAATCCTTGAACTCGCGGAACAGCTGGGCGGACAGCGTCTTGTTGTGGCTGACGATGAGAGTGGGTTTCTGGACCGCTTCTATCACCTTGGCCATCGTGAAGGTCTTGCCTGAACCGGTAACACCTTTCAGGGTCTGAAACCTGTCGCCCGACATGACTCCCGAGGCGAGAGCTTCTATGGCCTGCGGCTGATCTCCTGCGGGTACGAACGGTGCAACAACTCTGAATGGTTTCATACAGCCAGTATAGCCTTACACGCAGTGCTGGGAAAGTGACAAAACGGTTTCAGATGTTCATTGCATCGACTGAATCTCGGGCAAGCTTTTCGAGAGCCGAGCCAAATATTGCGGTGCTTCTCCCGAGGGAGCTTGCGGCGACCGAGCCAAAACTGGTGCGTACATGGCTGTCGCCGACCGGGCTCGCAGCAGGGTCATACCGGAATGTGGATTCAGGGACCAACGCCAGGCCACCAGCCAGGCATTCGGCTGCAAGCAGGCGAGCAGAAACACCCGCAGGCAGTTCCAGCCACAGGTTTATGCCTCCAGCCGGCCGTTCCCAGGAAAGTCCGGCCGCCCGGCAGGGTGCCAGCGCGGCGGCGAATGCCTCGTACGCCTCACGGTACCGCAGCCGTGCCGCCGCGACGTGCCCGTCAAAGCGGCCGCTGCTCAAAAAGCGCTCCAGCACCCGCTGCATGAGCCCGTTGGACGATATGTCTATGGATCGCTTGACGCTCTCAAAGCGCTCGCGGAGCTGCGGCGGGGCTTCCAGACAGGCTATGCGCAGGCCCGGCATCAGTGACTTTGAAAAGCTTTTTACGAAAATGACCCTGCCGGCAGAATCAAAAGACCGCACCGGAGAAATGAACGAGCCATCCCACGCAAGATCCGAGAACAGGTCATCTTCCACGACATAAAAGCCGTAGCGCTCCGCGAGGCGGGAGAGTTCCTCCCTCTTTTCCAGCGCGTAGAGCACCGAGGTGGGATTCTGGAATATGGGATTTACATGAACCAACCTGAGCGGCCTGCTCGAAGCCAGCCGTTCCAGCGCCCTAAGATCCATGCCGTCAGGCAGCAACGGAATGGCCTCCACCCTGGCGCCAGCCGCCACGAAGGCATCCCTGGCGCCGTGGTAGCCGGGAGACTCCACGGCTGCAACGTCGCCGCGGCGGAGCAGTATCCGGGCGGCCAGGTCTATACCCTGCTGAGCGCCCGAGACCACATGCACATCGTCAGGGGAGATACTGGCTGAAGGTCCAGAACGCCCGGAAGCCAGGCGGGCCGCCAGAGCGGTTTTCAGTGGCCGGTAGCCGGCCGTGTCCTCATACTCAAAGGCGCGACCACCGTCGGCGTCTATAGATTCCACGATGAAGCGCTTCATGTCCTCAAGCGGAAACAGGTCCAGGGGCGGCGCATTGGCAGCCATATCGATGACTGAAACACTGTTGCCAGGGTGGGGGCGTTCCGAAGCTGGAGCCAGCACATCGTTTACGCTGCCTGACCTGTTGCCAGGCTCCGGTGTAGCCGGAATTTTCAGCACGGGGGCGCTTTGTGCAACAAACGCTCCAGAACCGGCTCTGGCCTCTACAAAACCCTCGCGCGTCAGGATGCGGTACGCCGCCACGATGGTGGCCGGATTTACACCAAGCTCATCGGAAAGGCCACGCACTGAAGGGAGCCTGTCTCCGGGACGAAATTCGCCATCAGCGATCCTGGCACGCACCGCATCGGCGGCCTGAATGTACAGCGGCGTTTCGTCGTCCTTGAAGAGATGAAAGCCCTGGTCCACGACCTTATTTGGAGCCCATATACTCGGCCCTGTCCGAAAGCACGACTTCAGCTGAAATCTTTCTGGACCCGCGGTAGTACTGAATCTTCACGGTACTGCCTGGCTTGTTGTCCTCAAGCGCCGAATACAGGTCTGCCAGCGAGCTTATTTCCATGCCATCGACCGCTACGAGCACGTCGCCGCCTACGTTGAACACGCTCTGGTAGTACCGCACGGGCGTGGACCCGCCACGCACACCTGAACGGTCGGCGTTGCCGCCCTTTTTGGTGGACGAGATGAGCAAGCCCTTGTCTATGGGCAAAGAATCGCCCTTCTCCTTCATGTACTCGATAAGCGCGGGGAACAGCTGCACGTATTCAGCATCGATCCAGCCACGCTTTACCATACCAAACTTGATCAGGTCGGGGACGATGCGCTTGGCGGTATTGACGGGCACAGCGAAACCGACGCCTACCGAGCCGCCAGAGGGCGAATATATCATCGTGTTGACGCCTATGATCTCGCCCTGCGCGTTGAGGAGCGGGCCGCCTGAATTGCCGGGGTTGATGGACGCGTCAGTCTGTATCATGTCACGGATGATGGTCTTGGCATCCTGCTGCACCGGCCTGCCGAGCCCGGAGACGATGCCACGGGTCAGGGTGCGTTCAAGGCCAAACGGGTTACCGATCGCCAGCACCTTCTGGCCTACCTTGAGGTTGGTACTGTCGCCGTACGGAACCACGGTAAGGGCCATGCCCTTGGGCGGGTCGAATTTGATGACCGCAAGGTCATTTTCAGAGTCTGAACCGATGACCTTGCCTTCCATCCGCGTGCCATCGGCAAGATTCACGAACACCTTGTATGCATCCTTGATCACGTGATGGTTCGTCAGCACATAACCGCGCGGGTCGATTATGGAACCGGAGCCCGAGCCGCCTTGCTGCGGTACTGGTTCCAGGAACCAGTTGATTGCCACGACCTCAGTGGTAATATTGACGACGCCGGAATTCAGCCGTTCGTAGACACTGATGTTCTCGTTTTCATCCTGGGAATAGCCGCCGCTGGCTTCTGACAGCACCTGCACCGCATCCAGTGGTCGAGGTTGAGTCTGGACAATAGCCGCGGGTGCGGCATCTTCCGCAGTATGGGCACTCGATACGCCAGTCTCATACAGGCGGGTTATGGGTAACAGGCCAAAGCCGGCCGCAAGAAGCAGGCCTGCAGCAACAGAAGCGATACTGGTAACGATCAATTGTTTACGTGAATAAAGCCGCATTTGCATCCTCCGATGAATCACACGAGTAAATATACAGGGCTTACGTCAAAACGCCAACGCCCACGGGTTTTTATCTATCACATTGACCGCGGGACGAACGCCGGATACTATGTTTGCCCATGGATATAAAGCGAAGACTCGGCCAAGCCTACGGCGTCGGCACCAAAGACGAACCCAAGGACGATACCAG
Organism: uncultured bacterium; assembly: GCA_964293355.1. Taxonomy (GTDB): domain Bacteria; phylum Spirochaetota; class Spirochaetia; order Treponematales; family UBA12059; genus SZUA-370. The sequence goes on along the minus strand of CAXZAJ010000030.1, from coordinate 5,870 downwards.
GCAGCCTTCGGCAGTACGACCCATAGCGCCCCGCAGCCCGGAATCGCGCGGAACCACACCCGGAAAGGCCGATGCCCGCAAGCCGGAAACCCGTCCCGCTGCGCTCAAACCCCGGAATATTGACGCCAAGGCAGTAGCCGCCTCTGAAAACTACCTCAAGACAGGCAAGCCGGGCATAGAGAAAGCAGCCAAGTTCCTGCTGCTCCTCGGCAGGGATGAGGCGGCAAACGTCATCCGCCACCTGAAGCCGGATGAAATAGAGAAAGTATCCCGCGAGATAGCGCGCATTGACCGCATCGATACCGTCGAGGCAAACGATATACTCACCGAGTTCGGGTGGCTCGCAAAAACCCAGGCGGCCAGCCTCGAGGGTGGGCCCGAGATAGCCGAGAGCATGCTCGCGGCCGCATTCGGCGCAGAACGGGCCAGGGAAGTCTTCCGCAAGGCCGTCCCGGAGTCAAGAAAACCCTTCTCGTTCCTCAACGACTTTGACGCGCGCCAGCTTCTGGTGCTGTTCAAGGACGAATCGCCGCAGATGGTGGCGATGATACTGCCCTATATCGACGCAAAACTTGCATCCGGCGTCATCTCGGAGCTCGCGAAGCCTGTCCGTGCCGATGTCATCCAGCGCATAGCAAGGCTGGACCGCAGCTCACCCGACGTGATCGAGCGCGTGGAAGCGGTGCTGCGGGACAAGGCCGCCAGAATAGGCCGGGTTGATTCCGGAGAACGCATCGACGGCGCCGCGGTACTCGCCGGCATACTCAAGCACGTCGACGGCGGCCTGGAGGGCACCATCCTGTCCGGCATAGAGGAAGACGACCCCACCCTCTCCAGGGACATCCGCGAGCGCCTGTTCACGGCCGACGACGTGATGCGCGTGGCGGATCGCGATATGCAGAAGGGGCTCCGGGACCTCTCCGAACGCGACATAGCCCTCGTGCTCAAGGGCAAAAGCCAGGCGTTCAGGGACAAGATCCTGTCCAATGTCTCCCAGGGCAAGCGCACCATGGTGCTCGAAGAATACGACATCATGGGCACGGTCAGGCGCGACGAGGCGGACAAGGCCACCAAGTCGTTCATCGATTTCTACAAGAAGCGCTGGGAAGCCGGCACGCTTGTCCTGGAGGGCGACGACGACCTGATCGATTGATGCGGCCTGAACTCAGGCCTTGGCGTACACGATGCCGCCATCGGTGGCTTCCTCGGCACGCGCCAGCATGAACAGCAGATCTGAGAGCCTGTTTACGTAACGGCGCAAAGGAGCCGGCACGTCCGCGTCCCAGGCCAAGGCCACGATCCTGCGCTCCGCCCGCCTGCAGACCGTCCTCGCGATATCCAGCTTGGCTGACTGCACGTTGGATCCGGGTATGACGAAACCTTTCAGGGGAATTTCCGCCTCATAGCGGTCTACGTACGAGCCGAGCCGTTGCCCGTCCGCCTCGGTCAGCGGCATAGCAAAGTCACCGGAACGCGTGGCGAGTTGCCCGGCAACCCGGTAGAGGTCCTTCTGGATCTCCTCGACGATCTTTCGGCAGTCTTCGCGTTTGAGCCAGTGCTTGGCCTCCCCGAGGACCGAGTCAAGTTCATCGATGGTTCCGTATGCCTCGACCCGCGGGTCATCCTTGCGTACACGCTCGCCGGACCAGAGGCCCGTCAGCCCGTCATCACCGGTTTTTGTAACTATTCCCATGCGGCTACCCCTTGCATTGTATGGAGCTTCATATGATCATGGTGCGCAACTTGGCACTCCATAGCGTGAATACTATGCTACAATATACATGATCGAGAGGTTCAAGAACAATTTCACATTATCATGGTTCCAGGGGCTGCGATGAACGACGATAGCGTCCTGGCAGTTGATGCTGCAAACGAACGGGCGTGGAATTCTACAATAGAGAATCCTCAATCATCGCTTGAAGAAGCCGAACGAGCCTTGGCCGGAGCCCTGCGCATTGGCTACACGAAAGGTCAGGCCGATGCACAGCTGAATATTGGCTGGACCAATTACTACCTCTCCCGCCTGCCTGAAGCCTATGGAGCGTTCACCGAGGCCAGCCGCCTCTATGAGGCTCTGGGTGACATACTTGGCACGTGCAGAACGCTCAATGCATTTGGCGTGTACCACCAGTTTGTGTTCAGGCTGGACAAATCAATAGATTTCTATACCAGAAGCCTGAATGTAGCCAGGGCCAACGGCCTCCTTGACCGGGAACTGATAGCCATGGCCAACATAGGAGAAGTCTGCCTGGAACTGGGCGATCCGCAGCAGGCGCTGGACTACCTCATGCCCGCATACGGCAGTATGACGGCTGAAATGGATACCGAGGTCGTAGCCGATTGCCTCAGGAACATCGGAGAGGCGTTCCTGGTCATGGACAACCTGGTGATGGCGGCCGAATTCACCAAAAAATCCTACGAAATTGCCTTGGCAGCGGATGAAACCATCATGGCGACCGACAGCCTTGAAACGCTCGCCAATGTCGCCCTAGCCAGCAATGATCTGGCTGAGGCTGAAACCCTGGTGAACAAAGGACTGGAACTTGCGGCAAAAACCGGCAATGTAAGCCAGCGGGCAAGCCTCCTGATCGTACGCGCCTCGGTGCTCAATGATTCGGGGCACGCACAAGACGCCCTCGCGATGCTGCTTGAGGCCGAGCGCATCTGCGAAGGCATCAACCTCAAGAGCAAAGTTTTCAAGGCCTATGAGCAGATATCCAGATCGTACGAGGCGCTCGGGGATTATGGGCAGGCACTGAACTATTTCAAGCGTTTTGCAGACTTCAAGGCCAAGGCGCAGCGTGAAGAAACCGCCAACAAACTCCGCAGCATCCAGACGCAGTCGGAGATAGAGCGAGCCCAGCAGGAAGCGGAAATATATCGCTTGCGCAACATCGACCTCAAGGAAAAAACAGACGCCCTCGTTGATATCAACCGCCAAATTACCTCCATCTCGACCATAGGCAGGCGGATAACGGCGAGCCTTGACTTCAACATGGTCGTTCAGACCATTCACGACTGCCTCAAACCGTTCCTGGAGATGGACATGTTCGGCATAGCCCTTCATGATCCGGAACACGGGCAACTCGTCTACAAACGCTTCTACGAAGAAGGAATAAGAAAAAACGAGTACCGGATCAACCTGGATTCGGAGAGCAGCTTTGCGGCCTGGGCATTCAGGAACCGAAAGCCGGTGCTGATATCCGAGAAAGACAGTGAATACACAAAGTACCTCTCCAAGCCTTCTACAAAGTCCGGTCCCGCATCCCAATCGGTCGTGTGCATGCCGTTGGCCATAGAGGATCGGGCCATAGGTGTGATGACCATCCAGAATTACAAGGCGCATGCGTACGCGCCGAACCACCTGTCGTTCCTGGAGGCGCTCGCGCCGTATGTGGGCATCGCTGTCGAGAATGCCATCATCCATGACAGGCTTGAAGAATTGAACCACGCTTTGTCCGATGAAAAACGCAGGCTGGAACGCGCTACCCTGAAGATCAGCCACCTCGCCAACCATGATTCGCTGACGGGATTGCCCAACCGCAGGCTTCTCTTCGAATTGATGGGCAAGACCGTGGAGACAGCGCGGCGCACCGGCGGAAAAATAGGCGTGGTCTTCATCGACCTTGATGATTTCAAACCCATAAACGACATCCATGGCCACGCGGCCGGGGATAGCGCACTGGTTGCCATTTCAGAGCGCTTGCGCGGTGTGGTCAGGGCCTCCGATATCGTAGCAAGGATTGGGGGCGATGAATTCGTCGCCGTCGTGACAAACGTCAAAAGCAAGGACGACATCGAGAAGGTTGCACAAAAAATCATAAGCGAGTGCTCCAACCCGCTGTCGTTCTCTGGTACCTCACGTACGCTCGGCATGTCCATGGGAATATCGGTGTTCCCGGACGATGGTGATGCCATCGAGGAACTCGTGAACAAGGCTGATGCAGCGATGTACGGCGTCAAGCACATAGCCAAAAACGCCTACGCTTTTTCCTCAGACGTTCCATCCTGACACGCAGGATGCCCTCGATTGACATGGGCATTACACCGTGTTATCTTTTTGCGCGTTTTGGATCTCAGGATTTTCCATATAATGTCTCGTCATGTTTGGCAATACGACTGATCCAGCATCTCTCACAAATCCAGGAAGGTTTAGATGGCAACCACCAACGACAAGCAAGCCAAGTCCAATTCAGGTGAAAAACACCGAAAAGGCAATCCGTTCATCTATATTGGTACCGTAATTCTGCTGATCATCACGATCATAGCCTTTGTTTTCGTTCCAGCCGCGGGTAGCTCAAGTTCCACGAACGACATGACGTTCGGTTCATGGGATGGCAAGCCCATCGCCTTTGTGCAGGGTGGCTATTTTTCTACGCAGGTTCAGCAGATAAAGACCCAGCTTGAGCAGCAGGGCTACAAGGATACCGGCGACCAGTTCTTTGCCTATCAGGTGTGGCGCAGGGCGTTCGAGAATACGGCAGTCCATTATGCATTGCTCGACTACGCGCAGAAGGCCGGCATCGCTGTCAGTGAATCGTACATAGACAAACAGATAACCGAGAGCCCGGCATTCCTTGAAAACGGTACCTTCTCCAGGCGCAAATACCGTGATGCCACCAGTTCCTTCAAGCTCTCGCTCCGCAAGGACATCGAGATGTCCGCCCTCAAGAATCGCTATGTTGCCGATGCGGTGGCCTTTACCCCGAGCAAGGCGGAGATCGCCTTCCTCAAGGCCATGGCCGAGTCGCAGCGCGTCATTGAATATGTGGCAATCCCGTTTTCCGTATATCCTGACGAAGAGCGGATTGCGTACGCAAAGGCCAACCCCGCCTCGTTCAAGCGCGTCAGGCTGTCCAGGGTAACAATCTCGGCATCCCAGAAAGAAGCAGAACAGGTGCTGGCCAAGGTAAGCTCCGGTTCTCTCTCCTTTGAAGAATCCGCCAAGAACCATTCCAAGGATGAATTCGCCTCGAAGGGCGGAGACATGGGTTCACGGTATGTCTGGGAACTCAAGGGTGAACTCAAGAACGCCGCTGATCTGGATGCAGTGCTTGGCCTCGCCAAAGGCGCTGTTTCTCCGGTCTATGAAACCTTCACAGGTTCCTGGGCTTTCTACCGCGTAGAGGAACTGGCCGTCGAGCCGGATTACGCCTCCGCCGACCTGATCAAGTCAGTCTCAGATTACCTGAACAGGAATGAAAAGGGACGCATCGAGGACTGGGTCGTATCGAAGGCAGGCACGTTCGTAGCAGCTGCGCAAGATGATTTCAGCACTGCAGCCACAGCAAGCGGTTACGTGGTAAAGGAGACGAAACCCTTTCCGCTCAACTACGGCAAGGCTCTCGATGTAGGCTATTTTTCGCTGCTGGGCGCCCTGGATACGACCGATCTTCCGGAACTCAACGGGGCTGACTCAAGCCAAAGCTTCCTGACCGCCATCTTCTCGCTTGAGGCCGGCAAGGTTTCAGCGCCGCTGGTACTCAACGACCATGCCATCGTGGCTCGGGTCAAGGAGATAAAAACCGCCGATGAAGGTGAACTGAGCCTGCTTGAGGCCTACTATCCCACCGTCGTGCAGCAGAGCATCTCCGATGAACTTGCAGCTGCCGTGATGAAGGATCCTGCCCTTGAAGACAATTTTATCGCGGCATTCACGCAGCTTTTCGTCCAGTCAAACTGATATCGTCCGCCATGGATGACTCGAAGCCCCTGCTCGTCGATACGGGCAGGGGCTTTTCCATCCAGTTCCAGGGACGCTGGCTGTATTCCAGCCGTGACCCCGGAGCTGCACCGCGGGCGGCCGTTCTAGCCGGACCGGTAAAACCGGAAACGCTGTATGTCGTGCCCTCACCCTGCCTGTGCCATGG
>CAXZAJ010000029.1:0-18907 GCA_964293355.1 uncultured bacterium | reverse complement strand
CGGCCCCCCCTTCGTGGTTAACTCGGCTACGAATGCCGACGGTCGTGCATCCTGGCAAGTGCAGCCCAAAGATGCGGCATCTGCCGTAAAAGCCACCATCCGTTACGAGCTTGCATACGGTGCGGCCATGATCGCCCCTGGTGACAATGGAACGCTGCGACTCTCGTTCAGCGGAGCAACGTATGGCATTTCCGGCGCAAAGGCTGGGCCAGAGCCAAAGACTCTGATCATCGAATCTACCAAAGGCGCACTCAGGCCCATTGTTACGGTCCGCGAGGACGAAGGCAAACCGGCCTCCCCCATCCAGTTCCTGGCCCAGGCACCGATGGACCCCGCAGTCTGGAACAAGGAACTTTCAGACTGGCGAGACAAGGCCTGGATGGCACTTTCGGGGCCATCCTTCAACGCCGCCGCAGCGACCTGGTCAAATGGGCCGGGAGTTCCCGGTGAGTTCAACGAGGCATACTTCACGGCGTATATGGCTGAAGCGCTGAGGAGGAACAATACCGAGGCGGCTGCGGCCCTTGTGCCCATTGTACGGGGAAAGTTCACGGCTCTGCTAAGCTGGAAAAGCACACCGTTCGCCGGCAAGACAGCAGTCACCATGGCGGCATTCGAGGAAGCCACGCTGTCACAGGTAAAAAACATCGAACGCCAGGTCCAGGCCCGTTCCCCGTCCCTCATCCATACAGACGACATCGTACCGATGCTCTTTGACCGTGCGCCGTACTCTTTGGCTCAGGAGGCGATGTCTCTGGCACGCACCCTGGATTTCTCCAAGGCTGATGTAACACAGGCCATAGCCCTGATAGAAGCCTACCTTGACGCGCGACGCTACCTGAGTGAAGAAGAAAACCCATTCGTCAGGGCCATAGAACTGGTGGACAAAACCATAGCGCCCGCGGTACGCAAGGCCGAAGGCGGCTTTTATCTGCATACGGGATCGGACGGTACCAGTGACGCGCTTGCGGGCCTTATCGCCGGCGAAGCGCTCATAAAGCTCGCAGCGGCAGTGGACAAACCGATCTATGCCGGCATAGGCCAGAGCCTCGTGATGGGGTTCCTCAGGCTCGCTGAAGGCGATGGCTCCATACCAAAAACCGTTACGATCGTTGACGGCTCGATGACCCGTTCCGAAGAACACATCCCTGCCGCGCTGGTCTACCCCATAATCGCCGAATCGCCATATTATCCGCACGCCGTGAGCTTTTACAGAGAACTTGGCCCCGGCGCATGGGCATGGACCTGCGCTCCCGTCATGCGGGTGCAAGCCAGTCCGGAGCGGATAGTTTTTACTGCCGACTTCCCTGTAGGTTCCTCGCATTACCTGACACTCTACGGGGTAAAGCCCTTCGTAAAAATCCAGCTGTACGGGCTGGACTACAACATGGATTCAGGCTTCGAGAGCTACAACGCCTCGGGTTATTTCTACAAGAAGGCAGCGGGAGCCATGTACCTGAAGATGCGCCACAAGGCTCCGGGAGAAGAAGTACGCCTGTTCTACTAGGAGGCAGGGAGATCGCCGACCGCTTTGAATCTGCCGGTGATCTCATATACCTCACAGGTGGGGGACACCCCGAGTTGCTGGCCAGGGTAACCCGTGCGGCATCCGGCCGGATAGCGCGCTGTGTGCTGCGCTGGTCCGGCGATCCATTCGTCGCGCTGGAATCAGCCTGCGAAAGCACGGGTGCTACAGTCTGGAACCTGGCGCTTGAGGAGGCACTTCAGCGGATGGCAGGCGAAGGGTTCATCATCGCAATACGGCGCGAGGACCGCGAGCGGTTCGAGGAAACCATGGCCGGCATTGATTCCCGCTGGATCGGAGAAACCACTGCCCGGCAAGGGCTCCAACGAATCTGACCCGCCAGCCGCCTCCGCCGCCCGTTGGATTCAGAAATCTTGCCTGTGGCTTTAAAAAGAATCACGACGTATACTCCTAGACATTCAGGGGACGAGATACCAGCGTGGAAAACAGCGACATAGTCAGGCTCCGGGACGAATATGAAAAACAGATATTCGATCTCAAGCAACTCTTCGAAATTTCAAAAAGCCTCAATTCAACGCTTGATTACGGCATCCTGATCGAATCAATACTCTATACGATCATGGGCCAGATGAAGGTGCTCAAGGCCGCCCTCTATACCAAGAAGGGTCTGGACTCGACCTGCTTCAACCTTCACCGGAATTTCAAGGGCTTCGAACTGGAACATGAGCATGACTACAGCATCCCCGAGGACGCGCCAGCCATAAGACTGTTTGCACGTGAAACGCGCTGCTGGACGCTGGCTGAAGTACAGCACCGCCTCGGCAACCTGGGTGGGCTCGAGGTTCTTGCATCTATGGAGCCGTGCCTGCTCGTGCCGCTCAAGGCCAAAGGTGTAGTCAACGGGCTCATACTGCTGGGCGAGCAGATAATCAGCGAGGACTTCTCCGCGTATGAAAAGGATTACCTCCTCAACATAGCCATTCTGGCTTCCATAGCCATCAGCAATGCGTTCCTGTTCGAGATGACCACCACCGACATGATGACAAAGCTCCGGATGAAACACTACTTCTACACCGTGCTCCTGGACAAAATGGAAGAGAGCGCTTTCAGTGAAAAACCCCTGGCGGTCATCATGTGCGACATTGACCACTTCAAGAATTTCAACGACACCTACGGCCATAGCTGCGGCGACGAGGTGCTTAAAAGCGTGGCGAGGTTAATCCAGAACCAGACCCGCTCGGTAGATGTGCCCGCCAGATATGGCGGCGAAGAATTCTGCATGCTCCTGCCCGACACCCACGCGGCGACCGCCGAGATAATCGCGGAGCGGATCAGAAAAGGCGTGGAAGCCATGTCAATCGAGTACGAAGGTCAGAAGATGTCCATTACCCTGTCACTCGGCGTGGCCCAGTACGATCCAATCCGCGATCTTGCAGGCAAATCAGTCATAGACAGGGCGGACAAGGCAATGTACCTGTCCAAGCAAAGTGGCAGGAACAAAGTGATGGTGGCGCGCTGATGGCCAGGACCAGGCTATCCTATGCAGAGCATCCAGAGCGTCCGGCCGCGGAATTCGAGACTTCGATGGCGCTGTCCATACTGGTGTCGGCACAGCGGGCAAACGTCCCGCTCCGCCACGACTGCGGCGGCAAGGCGCAATGCGGCACTTGCAGGGTTCGTGTCGTCTCCGGCACGACAAGCCCGATGGCAGACCGGGAGCGTATCAGGCTTCAGGCTGTTCAGGCCGGTCCGGGAGAGCGCCTCGCATGCCAGACCCGGGCAGGCTCGGATCTGGTACTTGTCGCGGTACTTCCTCTGAACCGGGCAGAACAACCCGACAGACAGCAAGGAGACCGGCTGTGATAGACAGAAGAGACAGCAACTGGTGGAAGCAGGCCGTCTTTTACCAGATCTACCCGCGCAGTTTCATGGATTCCAACGCTGACGGTATTGGAGACCTGAAAGGCGTACAGGACAAGCTGGACTATTTCCTGGAACTGGGTGTGGACGCGCTGTGGATAAGCCCGTTCTTCAAGAGCCCCATGAAGGATTTCGGCTATGACATATCTGACTACAAGGATGTGGATCCCATCTTCGGAAGCCTCGCTGATTTCCGGTCGCTGCTGGAGGCTGCCCACGAACGCGGCCTGCGAATCGTCGTGGACCTCGTGGTCAACCATTCATCGGACGAGCATCCCTGGTTCAAGGCCGCCAGGTCATCCCGGACGGACCCTAAACATGACTGGTACCTCTGGAAACCTAAAACCGGCCGACGCCCCCCCAACAACTGGATCAGTTTGTTCGAACAACGTTCGGCGTGGTATCCCAATGAGGCCACCGGCGAATGGTACCTGGCCACCTTTACCCGCAACCAGCCCGAGTTCAACTGGCGGAATCCGGAACTAAGGGAGGCCATCTATGATGCTACACGCTTCTGGCTCGACCTGGGTGCGGACGGCTTCCGCATGGACGTCGCAACGGCATATTTCAAGGATGCCGAGTTCAGGTCCAATCCATTCAGCTTCAACCTGGTGCCCAATCTGCTGCAGCATCACATCTACGACCGCAACAGGCCTGAAATCTTCGGGGTCTTCAAGGATTTCAGGGCCATAGCCGATTCCTACGGCGACAGGATGCTCATAGGCGAGACGCATGGCCTCGATCCAGTCCTCGCGGCATCGTGCCACGGAAACAACTGCGATGGCCTGCATATGGCCTTCAACTTCGACTTCCTGTACCGGCACTGGAGTGCCAGACTGTTCAGGGAATCAGCGGAGCGCTGGTACGACCTCCTGCCATCCAGCGCCTGGCCCAATTTTACCCTGTCAAACCACGACCAGCCCCGCCACTATTACCGGTATCGCTCCGGCCGCCATGCCGACGCACGCGCCCGGGTTGCCGCAACGATGCTCCTCTGCCTGCGCGGCACGCCCTTCCTGTACTATGGCGAGGAAATCGGCATGAACTGCGAACATCTGCCCCGGGCCAGCCTCCGGGACCCGCTTGGCGTGGCAACCTGGCCGTTGCGGATCGGGCGAGACCCGGAACGCACCCCCATGCAGTGGGATGACACCCTGAATGCCGGCTTCAGCCCGGCACAACCATGGCTGCCGGTCAACAGCGATTACCGCCACAAAAACGTCGCCGCCCAGAAATCCGACCCCACCTCGCTCTGGGCATGGTACGCGGCCTTGTTGAGGCTCAGGAAGACCCAGCCTGCTCTGGTTACGGGCACGTTGACCTGGCTTGAGGCCCCTCCTGACGTCATGGCGTGGCGGCGGACAGAACGACGCCAGTCGGAAGGCAAGCAAAGCCTTGAGATATACCTCAATTTCACGGCAAGACCCAGGACTATTGCCGTATCGGCAGGCATCGTACTGCAGGGAACACGGATGGCCCAGGGCAAGGCTATCAGCGCCGGCGGACTGGAACTCGGGCCTTACGAAGCGCTGATCATCTCGCAGAGTTGATGGTTTCTTGCCCGGACGGTGTTGCCGGCAAAAGGGCCACCCCGTATACTGGAATCAACGGCCACGGGTCGTACCATATAGTCACAAGGAGCTGCAATGGCTGATCTCAGCGTAACATTCCTCGGATTGCACTTGAAAAATCCGATACTCGTAGCCTCGTCAGGGCTCACAGCCACCAAAGAAGGCGTATACAAGGCCGTGGAAGCCGGCGCCGGCGCGGTCGTGCTCAAATCACTGTTTGAGGAACAACTCAGGGCAGAACTGGCCGGTGTTGCCGGTTCCGCTGAAATCCATCCTGAAGCTGAAGCCTTTCTTGCGGGCATGGGCATGAAGGAGGGTATGGACGAGTACCTCGAACTCGTCAGGGTAGCCAAGTCCGCCTCAGATGTACCCATCATCGCAAGCGTCAACTGCTCCGGAGACTCGACCTGGGCGGAATTCGCGGCGCGGCTGGAATCCGCGGGGGCGGACGCCATCGAGCTCAACCTTGGCCTCGTACCCACCGATCCCGCGGTTTCAGCCTCGGTCATCGAAGACCGGCTCGTGTCGCTCGTCGGCTCTGTCGCAAGATCGGTCAAGATTCCTGTATGCTCCAAGCTGGGGTCGTCCTACACCAATGTAGGCAACCTCGCGGCCCGGCTCTCCAAAGCGGGTTCACGCGGCCTTACCCTCTTCAACCGTTTCTACCGCATGGACGTCAACCTCGACGCGATGAGCCTGTCGGCCGGCCCCATGCGCAGCAGCCCGGAGGCCTACCACGAGAGCCTGCGCTGGATCTCGGTACTCGAGGGACGCGTCGGGGCCGAACTGTGCGCCTCCGGTGGCGTCTACGACGGGCAGACAGCCCTGCGCCTGGTCGCTGTTGGTGCCAACGCCGTGCAGATGTGCTCCGCGGTCTATGCCAAGGGATACGGCACCATCACGTCAACGGTGGCGGAGATGCACGCCTGGCTGGACAGCCACGGCATCGCAAGGGTAGCAGACCTGCGCGGCAGGCTCGCCCGGAGAAATTCTGACAAACCGGAACTGTACGGCAGGCTGCACTACGTAAAGGCTTTGACCGGTCAGGCCTGACGCTGAGGAAGGAGGTCAAAACGATCCTTGATCCTGGAAAGGCGCTCGGCGATGACCCACGCGACGAGCGCTCCGCCCACTACGTCAATAGAGTAGTGGCCGCGGGACAGCAGCAACGTTACGCCCTCGAGGATTGCCGCGTAGCCTGCAATCCTCTTGAGGCGCGGAACCTTCGCCCTGTCCATAAGGAAGTACGCCAGCGTCGCGAGCATCTGGGGCCCGGACGGAAACATGCCGTGCTGAAGCAACCCCGTAAACTTGAAGATACCGTACGAATCGGTATTGCCCGTCGGCCTGCCGAGCGGCGTCAGTATCATCAGCACAGGCCTGGCAAAATACAGCACCGCAACGGCAAAAATGTAGAACGGCAACCTCCTGCGGTCTATGCGGAGCGCCTGCCAGAGATACAGACCCATGGATACGGCTATGAGCGGGTCAGTTACATAGGCCAGCCAGGGTATTTCAGGTGTTATGGTAAACACGATATCGGGAACAATCGGGCGGTCGGGATACAGTTCCTGGATCAGGGCGTTGGCCGGGATCCAGAGCAGTATGGCGACTGCCAGTGCGGCCACTGAAAGGAGGGTGCGGCGGGACGTCAGGGCACGAGCCAATCCGATATCCATAGAACGATCATAATTTTGTAAACGCGGCGGGTCAAGAGAAAGTGGCCGACGACCACCTGTTTCCGGACCACGCTGGAAAGGGGCTGCTATGAAACGCGCTGTCAGCGTCAGTCTCGGGTCTTCAGGCAGGAACAAAGCGGTAACGCTGGATCTTTTGGGTCAGGAAGTCTCCCTCGAGCGCATAGGCACCGATGGGGACGAAAACAAGGCCCGCGAGCTCTACGAGTCTCTGGATGGAAAGGTCGACGCGTTCGGCGTCGGCGGTGTGGAGCTGGAAATAGCCTTGCCCTGGAAGGAGTATCCGCTCCGTTCGGGCAGGAACCTCGTCAAGGGTATACGGCATACACCGTATACAGACGGGCACCACCTCAAGAAAGTGCTTGAATCCCGTGTGATGCGGTTCGTCGATGCAAGACTGAACGGCTGCATACTCCACAAGAAGGCCTTCCTCGTCGAGGCGATATCCCGCTGGGGAATGACCACGTCCTTCGTCGAAGAAGGCTATGACTGCGTCTTTGGCGACCTGATGTTCGTATTGGGGATACCCATTCCGCTGCGTTCGATCGGGGCCCTGGAACGTGCAGCCCGGATGCTCCTCCCTGTCGTCAGCCACCTTCCCATCTCGATGCTCTATTCCACAGGTGAGGACCAGACCAGGAATGAGCCAAAATTCGAATCATACTTCAAGGAAGCATCCGTCATTGCAGGCGACTGGCTCTATATCCGGAAGCACATGCCCGCGGATATGGAAGGCAAGATCATCGTGACCAACACCACCACCGAAGAGGACGTCGCATTCATGAAGAGCCGGGGCATACGCTGGCTCGTCACGACGACCCCGGTGATGGACGGGCGCAGCTTCGGGACCAACGCCTTCGAGTCCGCTCTGATCGCGGCCGCCGGCCTCGGCAGGGTTCTCGAGGATGCTGAACTCGAGGCCGTCATCGAGAAGATAGGCTTTGAACCAAGCCTTAGGGAGCTCTGACATGGATGCCATATTGCTTGCGGGCGGAAGCGCCGATCCGGCTGATCCACTGTACGCGCTCTCGGCTGGAAAACCCAAAGCCTTGGTACCCATCGCGGGCAAGCCGATGGCACAGTGGGTGATCGATGCGCTCTGCGACTCAAAATACATTGACAGGCTCATCGTTGTCGGCTCCGGCCCGGATTGCGGGCTGGACTTTCCCGATGAGACGATCTTTCTCCAGGACTCGGGCTCACTGCTCGGCAATGCCCACGCCGGCCTCGTGGCATCCACCTCGGGAGGCTCTTCCTCGGATTTGGCCATGCTGGTGGCCGCTGACATTCCCGCGGTAACACCGGGCATGTTTGACTGGATAGCGGATCAGGCGAACAGCACAATAGCTGACCTGTACTATTGCGCGATAGACAAGGCCGTTATGGAGCAACGATACGGCGGAAGCGGCCGCACCTACATCAGCTTCCGGGACAGGGTGGTGTGTGGCGGAGACGCGGTGGTAGTCAGGGCGGAGGCCTTCACGGACGACGGAGCGGTATGGAGACGGCTGACAGAAGGGCGCAAGAGCTACCTGAAGATGGCCGCGGCCGTAGGGCTCGACATGCTGGTGCTCATGCTGCTCCGGCGGCTGACCATCGCCGAGACGGTCCGCAAGGCCAGCGCGCGGCTGGGCATCCGGGGCATGGCTCTCGATTGTCCGTACCCTGAAGTGGGCATGGATGTAGACAAGCCATTTCAGTTCAGGATCGTGGAAGAAGACCTGATCGACCACATGAAGCGAGCGGCAAAGGCTTCCTAGTCCGTCAGGCTGAAGGTCAGTATCACCCGGTCAACGGATGATCCCGGGCGATATCTGACCGTCGTGGCGATGTTTCGGCACATGGTCATGCCGAGGCCCCGCCAGCGGCGCTCCTTCTGGTCAAACCGGGGATGCAATGGTTCTTCCGGATCGAGGCTTGACGAGAACTCGGCAAATTCCGTATGGCTTTCAACGAAAAACGCCAGGGTCAACCCTGAAACCCGTTTCCTGACGAGCACCGTGATGCCGGCCTGGCCGACTTCACTGTGTGTCAGCAGGTTGTCCATGATCTCGTTGCCCGTTACGATCAAGGCCAGACTCTCCCCATCCGACAGATACGTGATGGACCTGATGAAACCATCGAAAACGGCAAAGGCATCTGGCCCCGGACGCACTCCGATTGTCGATCTGGCTCTGTTTTTAGCTTTGGCCGGGATTACCCTCATCGAGCTGTGTCAACGGCCCTTCAGGCCGGTAACTCCTTGAGGGATGGCACTGTGGGAAACTGGTCGGAAAAACCCGTGGATTCTATGGCAAGCCGCGCTACTTCCGATGGCGCCACGATGACAAACCGTTTATTTGCGGCAGTGGCGTCCTCGACAGCGGCGAGCAGCACCCCTATACCGGCGCTCGTCATCGAGTTGACCCCCGAGAGGTCAACGGCCATGTCCACCCGCCCCGCGTGCCGCATGGTCTTTTCCTGCAACTCGTTGTAGGTGTAGCTGTTGATGGGACCCTGAACCGAGAGGACAGTCCACGAGCCCCTGATCGTAGCTTCTACGCTTATTCCGGTCATTTCTTTTTCTCCTTGGGCAGTCCATCGTAGTCGATGGTAACCACCGTTATGTCGTCATCGATGCGCCCGCCGGCGAACGAGCTCGCAGAACGCACGACCGCATCCACCGTGTCTGCCGCACTCGAGTTCCTGTTTTCTCCGAGGATGCGCACGAGTCGCTCCTTGCCGTAGCGTTCGCCGCGGACGCTCTCGGCATCGATGACACCGTCCGTGCTTATGAGGACCCGTGAACCGGGTGGCATGATGAGCTTGCGCGTCTTCAGGTATGGCTCGATGTTCTTGACGAAGCCGAGCATCTTTCCTTCGCCCTGCGTCTCGACGACGGAATCCAGACCAGGCGACCTGAACAGCATCGCCGGAATGCCGCAGTTGATGAAGTAGATGGCACCCTTGTCCAGGGCCAGGAATCCGAAAACACCCGAGAAGAACGTACCGCGCGGCAGACGCTCCTTGATGAACGTGTTGGTCCTGGCAACGAGTTTTATGAAATCCTGCTCTTCCTTGAGGAGCATGCGGATCATGGACTTGAGGATGACCATGGACATGCTGGCATTCAGGCCTTTTCCGGAAATATCGCCAACGACGAAGAACCAGCGATGTTCTGAAATCCTGACGGAGTCGAACAGGTCTCCGCCCAGGCCACGTGGCGATTCGCACCTGAATGATACCTTGACGCCCGCGTGCACGATCGGGTCGATTTTTTCCTGGATCGACCGGACGATCTGGTCTGCAAGGCCGATTTCCTTCTCCACGGTTTCAAGAAGCGACTCGCGCTCTACATGCCGGGCATAGTAGGCAACCACGAACAGCTTTCCGTGCACGGCATCGAAGCCTTCATAGTCGAGCGCATCATAGTCCGCACCGGAACGCTTTGGCCCGAACGCAAAGACGCCGACAACTCGGCGGCCCTCCTTGGCCAGCACGAGAGCCTCTGCGCCGAGTACATCGAAGAGGGCGGACAACACTGGTTTCATGTCGGCGAACGAGGCGTCGGCAACGATGTCGGTCTTGAGCAGCACGCGCCGGTCCAGGGAAGCGAGTGCCTCTATGGCGGGTGAACCGGAAGTGGCGACGATTTCATCAGCGTCGTCCGGGTAGATACGCCGGAGACCACCGGAGTCGTCCTCCGACAGCACGGCAAACCACGAACAGCCAAACGCTGCTTCCATAATGGAGGCAAGCTCTCCGAGTACCGTATCCCGGCCACCGGAGAGGTCGAGATGAGCTATGGCGGCTTCAAGCTGCTCGCGGGAGTCCTCGTCGCGCTCCCCTCCCAGCCTGCCACGCGAGAACCCCTCTGCCCAACGACCAAATACCACGAACGCCAGCAGTGAAGCTATCACCGAGGTAACCGGAGACGTGGCCCTGAACAGGAATCCAATTCCGGTAGCCAGACCGAGCGGTGCTCCGAACGCGATGGCTATGACGGCCCAGGTACCCAACCCCTTGGCGGCCGTGCGCGCCTGGAAAACCCGCGTGGAACTGAGCGCATACGCCGTTGCCAGCACCGAAGGAAGGATATTCGTGGCGGAGACTGAATACAGGCGGGAAAGCCGCAAGGCAGGGCCGAGCACGGAAATGGTATAACCCCAGACAAGGCTTGCACCCACGCCGATAGCCATGACGGCCAGATGTTGCTGGTACACGCGGCTCTTCATCCTGGCAGCCCGCACAGCCATGGTGACGGTTGCCACGGCTCCTACCGCCCCTCCGAGCCTGGTAGTCATAAAATAGAAGGTGCCTTCAAACCGTATGAACTCTATGCCCAACCGTTTGACCTCAACGACATACAGGTCAGTAAATACCATGAACACCGTCAACGCAGCAGAGAATACCATGATGGCTATATCGAAGCCGGTCATCTTCCTGACGTACGGATACGACAGCGACAGCCTCAGGAACGCCAGGTACGAGATGATCGCGGAAAGATCGGCAGCGCGGAGCAAGTAGAGAGCCACGGTCCGGTAATCCTCCGCCAGCAGATAGCCAGCGGACAGGAATACGGCAAAAGCGACACTCGCGGCCGCCGCTGCGCGGAATGACAGCATGCCGCTGCCCCGCCCTCTGACTCCGAATGCGACCACGGCAGCGAACAGTGCCGCGAGCAGTGTAAAGAGCGTCAGTCCCATAACCGTCCCACCTTGGCCGCGAGTATCGTGATGTCGTCGCGGAGCTTCTTGTCCGCGACATAGGTCTCGCCCAGGGTCGCGAGGCGCTCGGTGAACTCATCGATGCCCGAATCCAAAGCACTCCCCATCAGTCTGGTGAATTCAGGTGATTGGTCCAGGGCCACGCCTTCAGCGCTGACGATCTCCGTCAGGCCGTCGGTGGACAGTACGATGACATCATCGGTGCGGAGGGCTATTTCTTCAACCTCGACTGATGCAATGGAAACGAGGCCGACGATGCCGCAGTTCGAGGCCAGCCGCTTGACCACGGGGCCCTTGACCGTCCTGACGACGATGTACTGTTCCGGCATGGCCGCGTTGACATAGCGCAGCCTTTTTGTTCGCACATCGACGAGTCCCAGGAACATCACGACATATTTGTCATCAAAACCCATGCCGCGTATGGCCTCGTCACAGGCGCGTATGAGGCCGGCCAGATCGGTCTTGTCGTTGGCCATACGCACCGTATTGATTACGATACCCATCACCAGTGCGGCGGCGAGGCCCTTGCCGGAAACGTCGCCCATCACGAGCAGGGTGCGGTCGTCATCGATGCGCAGGGCATCATAGAAATCACCCGAGACGTTCACGAGCGGCCGCCAGTACGCGGCCAGCGTCAGCTTGGGCTGCTCCGGCAGCATCTCAGGCAGGAAGGTCCGCTGAGTCTCGGCAATCTGCCGCCATTCTTTGGTCAGGGCGGCTATCTCGAATAATTTGGACACGGTGATCACGCGATCGAAAAAGATGAGCAATTCTCCGTACATCACCCGGTACGCGTCATAGTCTACATACGGACTGACACGGGAAAATACAAAGAAGTAATAGCCCTTGCACAGTACGAAGAATCCCCGGGCGCCAGCGTTGCTGACGGTCAGGTTGAGCCGCTCGTCCATGAAGACCAGACCTTCAGACAGCTCGCGGTAGTTGTGCTTGAGGGCCGGTACGAGACCGGGTTCCGAAGTCAGCGCCGAGGGGCTGGCATAGACGACTTCCCAGGTATTGCTCCTGATGAGCACGACAGAGGCATCCAGCGACTTTTCAAGACTCTCGCGGATGGCCGCTACGAATTCCGGCATCGTGAAGCAGGTTCTGATCCGTTCTACAAATTCGAACATGAGCCGAGAGACCCCTGCACCCAGAATGGACCGGTACAGCCGGGCATCATAGAGAACAAAAAGCCTCCGTCGAGCGATGAACACGATCAGATACGCCACGACAGCGGCGATACTGGTGCCCAGAAACCCGGAGTTTGCGCTGGCAACAAAGATTATGAACGCAAACGCCAGCGCGGCGAACGTCCACGAAACAGCCGAGGCCACACCCCTGGCGCGACGATACTCCAAAGAATTAGCTCCTGCACTCAGTTTGAGTCAATGTAATCAGGTCGTTTATCGTCTCATGGCATGGGACAGCTGTCAATCGAAGCACCATCACTATATAGCAAGGCGGGCCGTTCCTGATCTTATTCTTTCCATTGAACAAAGAATGCAACGGGTTGCTCCAGTACCATCACTTCAAGGGCCGGGATTACCAGATTCACCGTCCTTCTGGTGGCATCAACCTTGAGGCTACCGCTGGATTCCAGGATGGAGCCGGGGAATGAAGCGGTCAGCGCGAATGATGAAGTATCCAGCGCGGCAACGGCGGCCTTGCCAAGCAACCCAGAAAGCATGGTGCGGTATTCAACAGCACTCACAGGATTGTCATAGAGTGCCGGTGGCTGGAGCGCTTCAAGCAATTGCCCGTCAAGCCCCGGAAACAGTCGTACGAGGGCAGGAGCATTGGTGCGGTCTATACGCATCCGGATGGAAGCCCAGCCTGGCCCCCGGTTGAACGTAAGCACGGAGGCCAGATCCTTGTCGCGTGCGAGCAGTTTTTCAAGGTCAGCAATGCTGAACGCACCGCGCCAGGATCGTTGATCCGGTAAAACCGACTCACGGACTGAGATACCCCGGGCAGTCACCGAGGCAGCGATGGCGGCAGCATCGAACATGGACTGCGGGGAAGCCGATGTGGCAAATTGCCGCAGCCTGGATTCAACAGCCAGTGGAACTTCAATAGACAGGGCCAGCGAAGCCGAATGGTCGGCACGGAACGCCATTTCAGCCCCTACGCCACAGGAGGACACGGCGATGGCCAGCGTGGCGGCCAGACTTACAACAATGATCCTGTGCTGATGCATGCATGCTCCTCGACGGCCACGCAGTATACAGGCCATTATGTTACAATACAACAATATGCCCCGAGGTTACGTGCAACTCTGAACGTATCTGACTTGTCTATACACCCAAACGTATACTAGGCTTTATACATGAATTGGAGGCTACCAAAATGACAGAACGAACTCCGTGGAAAACCCTCGACGAGTACAGAGGCAAGGCTTTCAGTGGCCAATGGCCAACGCTGCCCGAACTCTTCCGGATTACGGCTTCACGCTTCCCGGAGCGAGCCTGCTTTACCATCTACGAGCCTGACCGCGTATCACTTACGTACGCCCAGTCTCTTGCCAGAATCGAGCAACTCGCTGCGTTCCTGGCTGCAGAGGGCATTAAAAAGGGCGACAAGATAACGGTAACCGGCAAGAATTCTCCTGAATGGGCTATAGCGTACCTGGCCACGCTCTTTGCCGGCGCCATCGTCGTTCCCATAGATTATGCCATCCACAACGACGAGGTCCTGGCCATAGTCAAGGCATCCGACTCGGTAGCCGCCTTCGTGGACGAAGAAAAATTCGACTCGCTTGACCCAAGCCAGCTGGGGCTCAAGGCGCGCTGGTCACTCTCCAGGAAGAAACCAGGCTACATCTACGACCTCGCGCCCAAGGCTGCGGACGTGGCCATCGAGCCTGCCACGGAATTTGATCTGGCAGCCATACTCTTCACCAGCGGCACGACGGGCAACCCCAAGGGCGTCATGTTGACGCACACCAATTTCGTGTCTGATTGCTTCCTTGCGCAGGGCAACCTGGACATCTACCACACGGACGTATTTTACGCATTGCTCCCGATCCACCACTCGTACACCATGCTCGCGGTCTTCCTGGAAGCCATATCGGTTGGCGCCGAAATCGTGTTCGGGCAGCGCATGGTGACCAAGGCCATCCTGAAGGACCTCAAGGAAGCCAAAGTGACGATGCTGCTCGGCGTCCCCTTGCTCTTCAACAAGGTTCTGGCGGGCATCATGAAGGGACTCAAGGACAAGGGACCCTTCGTCTACGGCCTCATACGTTTCCTGATGCTGGTATCAGGCTTCATCAAGAAAACGTTCAAGGTGAACCCCGGCAAGAAGATGTTCGGCGCAGTGCTGGACAAGGCCAGCCTCCGCACCATCCGCAACTGTATTTCCGGAGGCGGTCCGCTGGCTCCCAGCATCTTCAGGATGTACAACCAGCTCGGCATCGACTTCGTGCAGGGTTACGGCCTTACTGAAACCAGCCCCATCATCGCGCTCAACCCCACGGAGGCGTACAAGGAAACGAGCGTCGGCAAGGTGCTGCCGGGCATGGAAATGAAGATCATCGACCCGGACGAGGAAGGCCGCGGCCAGATCGTCGTCAAGGGGCCGATGGTCATGCAGGGCTACTACAAGAATGAAAAAGCCACCAGAGAATCCTTTCAGGACGGTTGGCTGCTCACCGGCGATGTAGGCTACATGGACGGTGACAACTACCTGTACCTGACCGGTCGGGCCAAGAACCTGATCGTCACCGAGGGCGGCAAGAACGTGTACCCCGAAGAGATCGAGAACCGATTCCAGCTCTACAGCGAGGTGGAACAGGTACTCATCAAGGGCCATGAACTGGACAAGAAGCAGAAAATTGAAGGTATCGAGGCATATATATTCCCTGCCAAGGACTGGTTTGACCAGGATGCCGCCAAGACGGGCAAGGCCTGGAACGAGGCGGCGATAGCTGAGCATATCCAGGGCGTGGTAGACCAGGTGAACAAGACGATGCTGCCCTACTCCCGCATCGACAAGGTCACCGTGCTCAAGGAAGCACTGGAAATGACCACCACCAAAAAAGTAAAACGCTTCACCGCCAATACCTGAGAAGGATAGGAATTTTTAGCACAGAGACACAGAGAAGATGAGGAAGAGGGGGAAAAAGGAAAAGATTAGGGAATGGGATAGAAAATGAGTCGCGTCCTTCATTCCTTATCTTGTTCTTCCTCTTTCTCCCTTCTTTAAAATTTTTTCTTATCTCATCTTCTCTGTGTCTCGTTGCGAATTTCTTAGTGTTTCTTCATCCTTATATATCTTGTCTTACCTCATCTTCTCTGTGGCTCTGTGCCAAATTCTTCCTCTACATTGTGTAATGGGGGGGTTATTTTTGGCCGTAGACTAGTTGGGGCTGGGTCTTGCCGCGGAAGAGGACTTCGCCCATGGGCTGAAAGTGGGACTGCGGTTCGAGGGCCAGCTGCTTGTAGACAGGCGCGCTTATCAGCAGGTCCTGCTTGAACTCGCGGCAGAGTGAATCCAGCCGTGCGGCTATGTTCACGGCCTCGCCGACTATGCCGATGCGCTGGATGCCGCTGGCCGCAGACAGTTCGCCGACCGCCACCTTGCCCGCATGCACGCCGATGCCGATGTGCTTGACCAGCGGCAGGCGGTGCGAGGCAAGATCTTCCTGCAGGTGCGAGAACTCGTACAGGAAATCAAAGGCGCAGGCTACCGCTTCATCGGCTGCGTCCTTCTCTCCCATCAGGCCAAAAACGACTATGGCGGTGTCGCCGACGTATTGCTCCACGAGCCCCTTGTGTCGCCTGACGACGATGTCCCAGAGTGCGTAATAACGGTTGAGTAGACCAATCGTCGCCCTCGCGCCTTCCTTTTCCGCTATGGGCGTGAAGTTCCACAGATCAGCGTACAGGATGACCACATCACGGTTCTCGCCGCCGGCTACCTGGTCGCTCATGGAGAGCGCGGCTACAGGCGGCTCGATGACAGCGTAGATCTGGTCCAGCCTTGCCTTGAGCGAGACCTGCTTTATCTTGTCGGCTACCATGAAGGTTCCGAACATGGCGGCACCGAACATGAAAAACACGTGCTGGAGCGTCTTGGCGAAGGTGAGGAAGGCGGGTATGAAATTGGCAAGCGCGAGGTTGGCTATCAAGCCCTCGTAGCCAAGCTCTCCTGCTTCATAGGCTTTAGAGCTGCTCAGGCGGAGATCGAGGTAAAAATAGAAGAAGATGAACGTGAAGATGGTGCCCATGGAGAGGAAGACTTCAGCGATCCGCTTTGGCCACTTGCGCATGAACATGATGGCGAGGGCCTGGATGCCGCCCAGATAGAGCGCGGTAGCCCAGAGGAAAAAGCTGGCCATGTCCACGCTCTTGACCGGCCCTGAAAGTGCCTGCATCAGCGTGTAGCCAAGCGGCGTCATCAACGAGAACAGGAATCGGGCAGGTGGCCGGTGGCCGTAGCGTGCCAGCAAGGCCGTCTGGGCGAGCAAGGATACTATCAACGACACCAGCGCGGCTGAATCCGGCCGGATGATGGGCGGCGTGCTGAAGAGTATCAATATGAAGAAAAGCACGAACTGGCTGGAATAGAGGAAAAACTCTTCCAGATAGCGTTTTGGCAGGAATTTCATAAGCGTGCCCCATCATACTCCACAGAAGGCAGTCCTGTCACGCCGGGTCTCCGTCCCTGAAACGTATGCGAAAATCAGAGCCTTTGCCGATATGGCTGGAGACTTCAAGATCGCCTCCAAGCTGGTCCACGAGAAGGTTTATAGGAGTCAGACCGAGGGAGGAACTCCCCGGTGCAGGCTGGTTTACTGCAAAGCCGATACCATCATCGGCGGTCCTGAGTTCCAGACTGCCGTCAGGCACTCTGGTGAGTGATACACGGACTTCGCCATGCCCACCGTCAGGATACGCGTACTTGAACGCATTGGTGATGAGTTCATTGATGATGAGCCCGCACGGAATGGCCGCATTGACGCTCAGGACTATGTTCCTGACATCCAGGGACAACTGGACGCGCCCCTCCGCGTCGTATGCCACCAGCAACTGGTTGAAGAGCTCGCCGAGATACTGGCTCATGTCCACCTGGGTGTAGTCCTGCGATTTGTACAGCTCCTCGTGTGCCAGTGACATGGCCATGATGCGGTCCCTGCTGTTCTGGAAGGCCACGAGAGCCTGCTCGGGCGTCTCGATCACGGAGGATTGCAGATTGAGCAGGCTTGAAATGACATTCAGGTTGTTCTTGACCCGGTGGTGCACTTCACGCAGCAACACTTCTTTCTCGGCAAGGCTGCGCATGAGCAGTTCCTCGGCAACCTTGCGGTCGGTGATGTCCAGATGCGTGCCGACGAGGCGCAGGGCATGGCCGTCTTTACCGCGGCTTATGCACTTTCCGCGGGCGTAGATCCAGCGCCATTCGCCATTCTTGGCCTTCATGCGATACTCAGCGTCTATGAATTCCTTTCTTCCCTCGATGCAATCCCGATCAGCTGCCAGGGCCTTCTCGAGATCATCAGGATGTAACAGCTGGCGCCAGGTCTGGCCAGCGGCCTCGAACTCGTCCGGTTCGTAACCGAGGATGTGATAATAAGCAGGATTGTAGTAGGCATGGTCAGTGACAACATCGAGGTCCCAGAGCCCGTCGCTCGTAGCCTCCATGCTCAGCTTAAAACGCTCTTCACTGTCGCGCAGGGCCTTTATGGTACTGATGCTCGCTACCTGGTCGGAGAGGATCTTGCCCGCGAGTATGGTAGCCAAGGGGTACAGGAGCATCACGGGAAGACCGATGCGCTGCAGGGTTGCAATTCCGCCGGCATCAGGGATGGTAAAAGCTCCGAGCAGCATGGCCACATGTATGACCAGACCGAATGCATAGAGCTGCAGGCCCGTCGGTGGCCGCTCCACAGGCTTGAACCGATATCTGGATACAAGCCCGATGGCACTGGAACTGAGTACCGTGAGTACACCCATCACCATACCGGAACCGCCCAGCGTTACACGGTATGCGATGACGGGAAAGGCTGCCACAGCCACGGCTGCGGGGCCGAAGAACAGCGCGCACAGGCTTATCATGACGGAACGGCCGTCAAAAATGAGCCCGGGTCCCAGGACCAGGGGTCGCAGCATGCCCAGAATGGCGGTCAGTCCGAAGAGCACCCCCTGCATGAGTACGCCGGAAGGGGTGGTTCTGGGCAGCCGTTTCTCTATGAAACCGGACAATATGCTCAAGGCAACGAGGAGGGGCAGGTTCAGAAGGAGGTCGAGGAAAATCCCGGCACTTGAAACCAACATTTCTCCATAATATGCATTGTATACTCGTAGCGCAATGGTAGTAAATCGAACCTTGTGTCTCCTTCAGCAGGCATGCTTGGGCAAATACGTGGCACCAGCCTTGAGCGGTGTCACGGCTTCCTTGAGCCAAATCTTTCTGCCTTCAGCACTTAGATCCTGCTTTGACAGGAATGCCCGCTCCGTGTAGAACGTCGAAAACTGCCCGGCGATCCGCCCCGCTGATATTCCCGCCATTTCCGCATGCACTTCC
>CAXZAJ010000028.1:0-19349 GCA_964293355.1 uncultured bacterium | reverse complement strand
CGGCCACGGGCGACTGGGTAGCACCCCGCCCCCGCCCAGGACTCTCGACTCAGGAGATCGTGCCCGTGGAGACGGTCCTGCCGCGCCGTTCAGCCTTCTCGCGCAAGGCCGCGGGTGATGCCCGCTACGACAAGGTTGCCGAGCAGGTGATTGCGGCCAACATCGACACGGTCTTCATCGTCACGGCCGCCGGCAACGACTTCAGCGTGCGCCGCATGGAGCGCTACGCGACCCTGGCGCTGGAATCAGGCGCGTCTCCTGTCCTCGTCGTTACCAAAGCCGACCTGGCAGGCAATGAAATAAACGACCTGGTTGCCGCAGCTGGCGAGGCCTGCCCTTTTGCGCCGGTCTTTTCAGTCTGTTCACTCACCGGCGCGGGACTGGACCGTATGGCCCACTTCCTCCTGCCCGGCTCCACGTCGGTGCTGCTGGGATCCTCGGGATCCGGCAAGTCTACGCTGCTCAATACGCTGGCGGGGTCAGAGCTCAACTCGACCGGCGCGGTGCGGGCCTTCGACCAGCGCGGCAGGCACACGACAACGACCCGTACGCTGTTTTCATTGGGCAACGGAGCCATGATCATCGATACGCCAGGGCTCCGCGAAGTGCAGCTATGGCTCGGCGACGACAGCGTTTCAAGTGTATTCACCGAGATAGAGCAAGCCGCGGCCTCATGCAGGTTCTCCGATTGCACGCACCAGAACGAGCCGGGCTGCGCCGTCATGGCAGGGCTGTCCGATGGGTCCATCAGCGAGGAGCGCTACGGGAGTTGGCTCAAGCTGCTTGCCGAAGCGCGTTTCCTGGAAACGAAGACCAATCCCCTGGCACGGAAGGCAGAGCGTGACAAGTGGAAGATACGGAGCAAGGCGGCCAGAAACATGGACAGGATTAAAAACTGAATCAAGGCCTTGGGCGCCTGTCTCTGGATAAGGGCGCATCGTGTATGGCGGAGGCCAACTCTTCTATGACGAAGGGCTTGGAAAGCACTCCGTCGAACTGCTCCGCTGCCGCGGCATCACAGTACGAACCGGTGACGGCGAGCAGGCAGGGCTGGAAGCCAGCCTCGGAGTACAGCCCCCTGATTGCACGGGCCGCAGTAAGGCCATCCATGCCCGGCATGAGCAGATCGACGAATACCATGTCGTACTGTGCTTCACCGCAGCACACGAGGGCGGCCCGGCCATTTTTCGCCTCGGACACCCTCCAGCCCAGACGCACGAGCATGCGCCGCAACAGTTCCCGGTTCAGCGCGTCGTCGTCAACGACGAGGGCGTTCACGCCGTCCCCTCGACGATCAGCCGGACCTCGTCAAGCGCCGAGCGCAGCATGGAACCCATCCGCTCCAGTACCCGCATGAGGGTAGCCTTGTCTTCATCGGCATAGTGCTCGATGAAAAGCGAAACCAGCGCTTGCCCCGGCTTGCTTGAAAAGCGCCGAAAGGCGGAACCGAGCACAGCAGCCTCGGCGCGTATGTCCACCCTCGCATCGCTCTTTCCGGACAGGGCAAGGGTCAACGCGGCAAGCGAAGATTCAACGTCGAGCCTGGTTCGCGCGAGCAATGCTGGATGGTCGCCAACCTTTCCGGCAAAGTCGCGTATCGGCATGGTTTCGCGTTCGTCCATGGCGGCGCGCAACGCGGAGGAGAACTGGCGCATGTCAGCGGGCTTGGGGAACACGTGCATGAACAGACGATCGGCATCCTCGATGGAGGAACGGTCCTGGGCGGTTATGGCGAAGAGCGGCATATCTGGCGAGTAACGCTGCCCCGCGTAGGCTCGGATGGCCTTTGCGAGTTCCGTTCCCGAGTAGCCGGGCATCTGTATGTCCAGCAGAGCCGCGTCCACGAACCGCGTTTCAAGCACGCGAAAGGCCTCGGCCGCTCCGGAGGCGCAGTGCACCCGGTGACCGCAATTCTCTATAAGCGTCTTCATGTACTCAAGGTTGACCTCATTGTCATCCACGACGAGTACCGTGTAGGAACTGTCCGAAGCTCCAGCCTGTTTGACCGGGGAGGCGGCTGGCACAATGACCGAGAAGACGCTGCCGTCACCAGGTTTACTGTCCAGCCGGAGCTCGCCGCCGAGCACCATGACGATATTTCTGGCCAGGGCAAGGCCTATGCCTCCGACCCTGGCGGACGATCCGCCTGCCCCATCCGTTTTGGGGAACGGGCTGAAAACCTTCTCCTTGTCAGTGACGGAGAGCCCCGCGCCTGTATCGGCGATGCTGACGAGCAGGTGCGGTACATTTCCTGCCTGCCTTTCGATGCTGGCCTCCACAGTAACCGAACCGTGGTCGGTGTACCGCACCGCGTTGTCCACCAGGATCTCCACAACGCGTCCAAGCCGGTCCGAATCAGATTCCACGGTCTCGTCGCTGTCCACCTTCAGCGAGAAATCAAGGCCCTTGGCTTCAGCGAGGTTCCGGTACCGGGTGCAGGATCGTTCCATGAACGATGCCAGCGGAAACGACAGCAGACGAAGCGAACCGTCAGAATTTTCAGACCGGACATAGTCGAGTATGCCGGTCAGCGCATCGAACAGGGTCTGTGCGCCGTCGGATATAATCGCGGTCCGCTCGCCGAGTTCACCGTCATCGGTTTGCAATGAACGCGCTGCCGAGAGTATGGTTCCGACCGTATGCTTGAGCTCGTGCGTCATGTTGGAAAGGAATCTGGATTTGGTGCGGCTGGCTTCCTCGGCATTGAGCCGGGCATTCCGGAGCAGCTCCTCCATGGATTTCCTTGAGCTGATGTCCTCGACAATGGCTATCGCATGCGTAATGGCCCCCGTGGGGCTGCGGACCGGGGCCATGGCAAAATCAGCCCAGAACTGGCCACCCGCGGCACGCGGAACCAGCACTTCTTCCCTTGACTCAAAACCGTCCTGTACGCGCCTGGAGAGGCGGTCAACCTTCTCTGGCAAGAATGCGAAGAACCTGAAGACGCTCTGTCCGATGACATCGGGCGGCGCAAATCCGGTAAGCATGAAAAAGGCGGGATTGACGTATTCAACTTCGAACGCGTGGTTCAGCACAAAGGCGCAGGAACCCAGCTGATCGACAGCCTGGTACAGCTTGCGGAGCATCTCTTCGGATTTGCGCCTCAGGGTTACATCGCGGATGATGCCCACCGAGCCCTTGAACTGGCTCTTGTCGCCCCGCTCGTATTCTCCGACCGATGAAATCTCGCCGTACGAAATGACGCTGCCGATCACCTCGCGGTTGCCACCCGTGGCGCCAGGTTTCCTCTTGAGGCGCACTTCCAGATCGGTGGTGCGGCGGTCTATGCCGCGTCGCTCATTGAACAGCTTGGGGCTCAGCGCAAAACCGGTCTTGTACCCTATGAAATCGGGCAGCACGGTGTCGCGATCCACCGCAGCGGCGTCCTCTTCGTGGAGCAGTACCGAATAGTGCTTGCCCACGAGGTCCGCGGGAATGTAGCCGAGCAGCGAAATGGAATCATTGACGAAGGTGATGGTGCCATCAACGTCCAGTTCGTAGACGATGTCTGGCAGGGCGTGCATCAGGTCTTCATACCGGCGGCCGTACTCGATGTTCTCAGAGTTCTCGGCCCGTCCCTTTATGATGGCGGATACGGCTCCGGAAATCCAGATAGCCACTTCGATGAAGGGTCGGGGCTCCCTGCCTAGCCTCAACGGCAGGTATCCGGCCTTCATCACCGCTTTCGGCAATGGCTCCGTTGATTCAGCATCAACAAGAACAGCGACGAGGGGCATCAGGTCGGGCAATTCGAATCCGGTAATCAGCGTAGCCAGACTGGCGTCAAGTATGAGCACATCGGGGCAACGGGCGGTATGGGACACCAAGGCATCCCGGAGGGCGCGTTCTCCGGCGATGGTCGCCAAGGTAGCACCCCCGATCCTTGAACGCAGTTCACGCATGAGTCGTTCTGATATTCCATGGTCGCGGACAGCGATTGCTACGAGCAGGCTTGTGCTGGGGTTGATCACCCCTGCATTGTGCCTAAAAAGAGCCGATTTTTCAAGCCGCGGGGGCTGAACCGTCATCGCTTGCAGGCTTTTTTTGTTCCTTCCACCCACGCTTCGTCGAAATCCAGCGTTTCCAGCAGGGGAACCATGCGCCAGGTCCAGTTGAAACCATCAACGATGCCGGGCACGTTGACGCGATCAAGGCTGGGGTCAGCCGACCTGAACCTGTCCGACAGGTCGAGCAGGTCCTGGAGCTGAGCCACGAACAGCAACGACGGGGCCTTGGCCAGCGCCTTGAGCACCAGTGCTTCAGTAGCCGCGTCGAGGCGTTCCGGGACCTTCTTCAGCGTCGGGCAATAGGCAGCGGCAAATTCAGCGCGGCCGTCCTCGAGCTCCCACCAGCCACGCAGCGTCGAGGTGTCGTGGACGCTCGGAGTGCAGGCTGAAAGCTTGGAGTATTCGGCCAGCGGCTTGAAGGGCTGGCCCGGCTTGTCCCACTGGCGCATCCAGCGCGGCACGCGGAGGCCTGGTATGCCGAGTTCTTCAAGCACCCTGGGTACGCAGTCTGGTACGGCGCCAAGGTCTTCTGCACAGGGCATCATCTTCGAAGCGCTCTTGAGCATGGAAAGCAGTTCGCGGCCACGCTTTTCCCAGCCAAGCTCGGCCTCCGCGGCGCGTCTGGTAAACAGCTCTTCCAGCGAATGTTTCTCGGTGCCGGAGAGGCTCCTCCAGGCGCGGCTTTCACGATAGAGCCAGGTCGGCGCGAACCGCCCCTCACCGGCGGCTAGGAGGGCCCGGTCGCGCCAGCGCTCCTTGAGGAACGCGGCGGTGCCGGAATCCAGGCCGAGGGCGGAAATGTCGGCCTCACCCTGGATGGTCCGCTTGAAGAGGAACAGGTCCTCGCTGCCTATCCGGTCAAAGGCGAGCGCAGCCACTTCGGTGGACAGCTCTGAACCGCCCACGTGGGGCTCCGAGAGCCAGCGCACCCGGTCCGGCGCGAAACCGAGCGCGGCCAGTTCGTCCATATCGACGAGGGGGCCGGGCACATACCGGCCCAGGCTACCGGTCTCCTCATGGTTGCCCAGAGCCCATATGCGGAAAAAACCGAGTACATGGTCGATGCGGTACGCGGAGTAGTAGCGGTCAGCCTCGGCGATGCGGGCCCGCCAGAACGAGTATCCGCTTTTGGCCATCTCGTCCCAGTCATAAATGGGAAAGCCCCAGTTCTGGCCGGAGGCTGAATACATGTCGGGCGGAGCGCCCGCGCGGCTGGAGGCGTCGAAGAACGAACGGTCGGACCAGACATCGGCGGAGTCCTCGTTCATCAATATGGGAATATCGCCAAGGAGGGCCAGCCCGAGGTCTGCCACGGACTTGGCAGCGCGGGCGAACTGCTCGTCTGCCCGGTACTGGGTCCAGGCATGGAACAGTTGTTCGGTTGCGGCAGCCGGCTCGTTCCACAACGCCTCTATGTCGGCTTTGGTGGGGTCACGGCGATCCGGCCAATGCGGCCACGCCTGCTCACCGTATGCAGCCTTGAGGCGCTTGAACACGGCATAGGTCTTTACCCAGGGCCGTTCCTCGATGAACGCGGCCAGTACCTTGTCTGCCGCGATAGTTTTTTTGCTGGCATCGTATACAGCCCTGAGCGCGCCCAGCTTGGCATCCATGGAGGCGCCGTACGGAAAACGTTCACCCGGTACGGCTTCGGCGGCAAACGCCTTGAGGGCGGCCAGCGCCTTGGGCACCTTTGCGGCTTCGGGCAGGTCGGCCACGCGGATGTACAGAGGATGCAGCGCGAAGGCCGACAGCGCGGAGTATGGGGAACTCTGGCTACCCGTATCGTTGACCGGCAGTATCTGAACGAGCCCCGCTCCCAGCCTGGCGCAGAGCCGCGCGAACGGAACCAGGTCGGGGTACTCTCCAACCCGCCACCCGTCCGCGGTCCTCAGGGAACCTACCGGTACTGAAACTCCGAACAGGCGCTTGCCGGTCGCTGGATATTGCATCTATGGCCTCCGTGACATGCAGCCAGTATAGGCCACGCGTTACCGTGGGGCAATCGCAAAACGAGCTACGTAAGGGTTGATGCCGTTTAAGCCCCCGGAGTCCCCGAAGTCCCCGGAGCCGCACCGAACAGCGCACGCACCATCGCGCCGATGGATGCCACCTGTTCCCATTCCTTGCGCTCCGCCACGCTGCCCTCAGCCGGCCCGATGACGCGCGCCAGCCCCATCGCCTTGGCAGCCCGCGCCCTGCCAACCATGCGCCGCACCGGCCGCACCTCGCCGGCCAGCGACAGTTCACCGGACAGCACCGCCCCAGCGGGCAGAGCCATGCCGGTGCGTGCCGAATAGATGGCCGCCGCCAGAGCCAGGTCCACGCCCGGCTCGGCCAGCCTTATGCCGCCTGAAACGTTGACGTAAATGTCATGGTCCGACAGCCGCAGGCCAACGTGCTTCTCCAGCACTGCGGCCACGCGCGACACTCTGGCAGGCTCTATGCGCTCCGAATAGACGCGCGACAGCGAGGCCTTTCCGGGCACCGTCAGCGCCTGAATTTCTACGAGCAGCGAACGCGTTCCTTCCCAGGTGGCCGCCACGGCCGCTCCGGCAGGCGCCCGACCTTCCCGACGCACCAGGAATACCGATGAGGGGTCGGCGAGCTCCTCGAGCCCCTTCTCCGTCATCGTAAAGAGTCCAACCTCGTCGGTGGACCCGAACCGATTCTTCGCGGAACGCAGGAACCGCACGTCGGTCTCGCTCTGCTCGAACATCAGCACCACGTCCACCGTGTGCTCCGCGGCCTTGGGCCCGGCGATCAGGCCGTCCTTGGTCACGTGCGCCACCAGGAAGCACGAACTGCCGTGTTCCCGCGCCCAGTCAGACAGTTCCAGCGCGCAGTACTTTACCTGGTTGGCCGTGCCCGGCACCGCGCCCGCATCCGCGGACATCAGCGTCTGCAGTGAGTCGACGACGAACAAGGCCGGCTTGAGCCTGTCCAAAGCGGCAAGCGCCTCCGCGAGGTCCCCCGAACACAGCACCTCCAGCCCGGAGCGCTTGAGCCCCAGCCTGTCTGCGCGGAGCCGTATCTGCGCCGCGCTCTCCTCCCCGGAAATGTACAGCACCCGGCCCTGCACCCCAGCGCGCGCCGCTATCTGCAACAGCAGCGTGCTCTTGCCTATGCCAGGCTCCCCGCCCACCAGCACGCTCGAACCGCGCATGATGCCGCCGCCCAGCACCCGGTCCACCTCCGCGGAACCGGACGGCGAGCGTGCGCCTTCAGCCGGGTCCACCGCGTCCAGCGGCACCGAGAACCTGGTGGCCTTGAGCGCACCGCCCTTCTGTGCAGTCGCGGTGCACTCGCTCAGCGTGTTCCACTCGCCGCACTCAGGGCAGCGCCCGAGCCACTTGACCTCGCGATGGCCGCAACCGGAACACTCGTAACCGGGCTTCTGGACCTTTGCCATTACAGCCCCAGATCCATGGCAATCCTGGCGCGGGATACGGCCAGCACCTCTGCCGTGGACACGCGCACGAGCCGCAGGAACAATTCGTACCGGTCAACCCGCTTGTACAGCGTCGAGGCCACCAGCACATCGGCTCCCAGAAGATTCCCGACCCTGGCCGCGCTGCCTTCATCCACGAGCCCGGACAGCTGCAGTTCCAGCTCGGCAAGGATCTTCTGCATATCCTTGCGCTCCACCGGCTTCCACCGCTTCGCCTCCGAGGCGGCCAGGGACAGCCGCTCGCCAAAGTATTCTGCATTTGCACCCAGGCTTGCGTCGGTGCTGGTCACCGGCAGTATGACGCAAGGCGTATCGGCGCTTATGTGGAACGTGGAATAGTCCGCCAGGTTGGCCACCGCATCCGCGAACAGCTTGCCCAGCGTCTCGTCCCGGCTCTCATCCGTAACTTTCTTCGCGTCAAAGTAGTCATCACCGGCTGCCAGCGGCGTGTCCGACAGGTTTGCAACCTCTTCCTTGACGAAGCGTATGATGATGGCCTCGAGCTTGTCAGTCTGGAAATTGGAACCCGTGTGGTGGCTCACCGAACCTTCCGCGCCACCTTCAGCCTCACCGCTTTCACCGTAGGTCAGGAAAATGTAACGGGCATCAGTAAGCTGCGAAACCTGGCGCAACAGGTACTCGCCCTCGATGGGCAGTCCGCCCGTACCTATCGTGTACAGCTTTATGGCTTGCGCGCGCGCGTCGTTCGCCGCGCTGATGTAGGTGTACTCGCGGTTGTAGTCAAGGTGCGCCTCGGCGTCGGTGACGACGAAGGCCAGCCGCAAGCCGTCCTTGTTCCAGTCCATCGCGTTGACCGCGTCGTCAAGAGCCGATTCCAGGTCCTCGGGACCATCCCCGCCGCCGGAAGCCGTCACGGGGTCAAGGCTGGCCTGGAACGCGTCCAGGTCATCGGTAAACGGCGTCACCTCGGTGATGTATTCGTCACCGCGATCCTTGTAGAGCACCAGCCCGAAGCGTACGAGGGGACGCGGCTTGAGCTCCGCGAGGTTGGCGTAGATGATCTCTATCGTCGATTTGAGCCTCTGGATTTCCTCGCCCATGGAACCGGTCGTGTCCATGACGAACAGCACATCGAGCGGCAGCGGTTCAGGAACCGCACGCGGACCCTGCAGTTTCAGTTCGACGAGGCGCGGTCCGTCCCGCCGTGCCGAGGTGCGAGCCGAGAGCCGGCCCGATTCGGCGCGCAGTTCGAACGATGCTGCCTGCGTCACGAAGGCTGAGGGGTAGAAACGGTAACTGCCGTCTGAATAGGTCACACCGCCCGTCAGCAGCTTGCCGTCGGCCTGGATGGTTACCTTTGCATTCGCGACAGGCTTGCCCGCGGCATCGAGTACGCGGATGGTCAGCCGCTCGGAAATATCGTACGGGTAATGTTCAACGTCACTGAATTTCTTGAGGAAATCGACGAAGTAGCCGAACTGCGCGTTGTCGTCGGAGTAGCCGGCCTTGAGCCCCGAAGCACCGGGAACCGGCCTCGGGCCTGTTGCGGCAGCAGTGCTCGACAAGGCCTTGCCCGGTGCCACTTCGTAGTAGGGCGCTGGGGCGGGCATGCTCTTCTCATAGTCCCTGGATAAGGCTGACTCGTCGGCGGGAGCCGGCAGTCCAGGCGCGCCGGCAGGCGGGTCAGCACTGGAATCCAGACCCGCGCAGGAGAAAAAGACCGACGCTGTTACCAGGGCGGTCACGGCATACAGGAACATGCGCTTCATCGAGGCCTCCTTCGATACCTTGGCAGTATACTACGCTACCGTATCGAATACGAAGCCTCGCCAGTGGTTACAGGACCAGCACCCTCTTTACGGTGTCCATTTTCACGCCGAACAAGCGCTGGAATTCATCCTGCGTCGAGTATGCTGTGCCTGCCTTTGCGTTGAAAATCGACGCGAAGGCTTTCAGTTCGTCTTCTGACTTGCTGAAAACCGCCGAGGCGAAGGCTGCGCGGAACAGTCCAGCCTCGGCGAGGGCGGATGTACCGAGCTTGCCATACTGAGCCTTCGCCTTGCCGTCTACAATGGCGGTACCGCCATCGTAGCCTATGGTAAACATGAAATCTTCCCTTGAAATCATCGAGCCTCCAAAAAAAACGGGCCGGCAACACCTCTACAGAGGTACGACCGGCCATGATGATACACGCCGCTACGAGAGCGGCGCAACGGGGTCAGGCGAGGCTGAAGCTATCCTTGCCGGCGCCGCACATCGGGCAGACCCAGTCTTCCGGCAGGGCCGCAAAACTGGTACCGGCCTTGATCTTGCTGTCGGGGTCGCCTACGGCAGGATCATAGATATAACCGCAGACATCGCATACGTACTTTTCCATGGATTCTCCTTGTTCTTATGCCTCGGCCTTCCAGAGGCCGTGCAGGTTGCAATATTCACGCGCCACCACATGCTTGGCGCTGACGCAGAAGGTAGCCTCGGGCTTGTCGCCGGGCTTCAGGTGGGCCAGATAGGCCTTGCCGTCGGCGATCAGCTCGATCCACTCGATGTAATGCTTTTCTTCCATCGGATGGGCCACGGCGCCGACCGTTACGCGGTAGCCATCGGCAAGGCGCTCGATCACCGGTACGTGCTTCTCTTTGGCGCCTTCAGTGGTGTTCTCCACGAGTAGCTTCATGTTCTGGCCGCAGCAGACGAGGTCTCCGCCGCCGGCATGGAGCACTTCAACGATGTTGCCACATTTCTCGCACTTGTAAACCTGCATGGTTGCTATCATGATTTGACTCCCTTACCAGTTTTCGCCGAGTACTTCAAAATACGACTGGGGATGGGCGCAGGCAGGGCACGCCTTGGGTGCTTCTACTGCTTCCATGATGTAGCCGCAATTCCTGCACTGCCAGACCTGGGCCTTGTCGCCCTTGAACACCTTGCCCGCATCGATGTTGGCCTTGAGGGCCTCGTAGCGCTTGGCGTGCTGCTTCTCTGCCACGGCGATGGCTTCGAATACGGTTGCTATGGCATCAAAACCCTCGGCCTTCGCGGTCTTGGCGAAGCCCGGGTACATTTCTTTCCACTCGTAGTTCTCACCGCCGGCCGCCTCGGCGAGATTTTCAGTCGTCGTGCCGACCGGTCCAGCCGGGAAGGTTCCCGTAATGGTGATTTCCCCGCCTTCCATGAATTTGAAAAGGCGCTTTGCATGCTCCTTCTCCTGGTTGGCGGTTTCTTCAAAAATGGCGGCTACCTGCATGAAGCCTTCATCGCGGGCCTTGCTGACAAAGTAGGTATAGCGATTCCTGGCCTGGGATTCCCCCGCGAAAGCTGCCATCAGGTTCTTCTCAGTCTGAGTTCCCTTTACACTTTTCATTCCGTCCCCTTTAAGCTCATACTTTGGCGTTCGATGACGCCAGACATACACCGATACCGGCACACCATCTTTTCGCCAGTATAACGGATTTCCTATACCTTGGCAAACTCGAAAGCGCCCGTGCGCCGCGCTCCGTACACAAACCGGAGGCACCCATGGCAACAAACACGGCACTATACGAGAATTCAGGCGACAACTACTCTGGCCAACCAGACATCAGGGAGCGGCTCGCACGGTCCGGCACCCCGGCCATAGCCGATTTTGAGCTCGTTGCCGCCATACTCGGCACCGGCTCGCGCGGCAAGGACGTCAGGGTGCTCGCCAGCGAGGTACTGGCCGGTTGCGATTTCAGCGCCGGCGTGCCCA
Source organism: uncultured bacterium (assembly GCA_964293355.1). Taxonomy (GTDB): domain Bacteria; phylum Spirochaetota; class Spirochaetia; order Treponematales; family UBA12059; genus SZUA-370. The sequence continues at coordinate 8,203 of CAXZAJ010000028.1, read as the reverse complement.
GCGTCGGCAGTCTGTCCAAAATTCCAGGCCTCAGGCACGCCCGCGCGTGCCGCATCGCCGCATCGCTGGAGCTCGGCAAGCGCTTTTTCGGCGTCAGGGAGCGCCATGTAAGCTGTCCCGCTGATGCATGGCAACTGGTGCGCCACTTCGACGACCGCAAGCAGGAGCGCTTCCTGTGCTGCACCCTGAACGGCGCCCACGACGTCATAGCCGTCCGCGTCGTAACCATCGGGTTGGTAAATAGAACCATCGTGCATCCCCGGGAAATTTTCTCTGAAGCAATAGCTGACCGCGCTTGTGCAATTTTTGTCGCACATAATCATCCCAGCGGCCGCCTGGAACCATCCCTGGAGGACAAGGAGATCACCGACCGCCTCAAATCCGCCGGCGACATCCTCGGCATACCCCTGATAGACCATATCGTGTTCTCCCACGAAGCGTTCACCAGCATGGTGGAGACGGGGATGCTTATTCTGACCAAGACTTGAGCGGCGACGGGTTCAGTCCAGTGCCGGGAACTAGCCTGTCTGGGGGTACCCCTGCTCGATGGCGCGAATCAGTTCGAAAAGCAGCTGGTTGACCGGAGTCGGCACGCCCGCTTCCAGCCCGAGCCGTATCACGGTGCCCGAAAACAGCTCCACCTCGGTTTTTCGTCGTGCTTCCACGTCCTGCAGCATGGACGTCTTGCCGTCAGGCGACAGCAGATCGAGGGTCTTGTACCAGGATCCCAGGTCATCCTCGACCAGTCCCGTGCCCAACGAGCGGCTTATGGCAATGAGTTCGAGCATGGCGGCATCCATGATGTGGCGCGCTTCGGGTACCGTCTGAAACACGCGATAAGGAGCTCGCAGGATGGCAGAAACCTGATTGATGCCCACGTTGATCATGTACTTGTACCACATGGTACGAACCATGGTGCGGGGAACCTCGTAACGCAGCCCGACCCGGTCGAAAAACCGGCTGATCCGGACAACGCGCCCGGAGTGCTGGCCCGGCTCATTCAGCTCCTCACCAAAGTTGATGATGCCAGCCTGGGTAAACGTCGTTTCGTTTCCTTCGCGCACCGCATCGATGGCAATGATCATGGCGTACAGCACATGGTCCGCACCAAAAGCCGCCACCAGATCGGTCTCGCTGCCGATGCCATTCATGAGCGATATGATGAGCGTACCGGGGCCGACATAGAGGCGCATGTCGTTTATCGCCTGGCCCAGTTGGTGATTCTTCACCGCCACGACGATCAGGTCAGGCTGTTCCCCGTCGGCGGCGATTCCGGTGCATGGCGCGACAGGAATATCAAAGCGCTTACCGTTGAGGCGCACGCCGTCTGCCTGGAGCCTGCGCGCCCGGTCGCCGCCAGCCAGTATCCTGACCGCTCCGGGCATAGCCTTGTGAATGGTTCCCGCGACGATTGATCCGATCGCGCCGGCCCCTACTACAAGTACTGATTTCAAATCTTCCATAACACGAACTCCAGATAGACGAACACGCGCACTTTACTGCGGTGCGGCAGGATTATCCTTGACCAGGTAAATCGCCGGCAAGCTAGCCAGCGTCACGAGACCCTTGACGATGACATTGAACCAGAAAATCTGCCACACCTCGGAAGCGGGCATACCAAAGCCAATCCCGAAAGCCAGCCAGGAAAAAATCAGGCTGTCGACGGGTACGCTCGCCGCGTTGGATACCAGGACCCGCATCCACTGGAAGCGCTTCGTCACCCTCGTGGTCCACAGGTGGTACACTTCTGTATCGATGAGCTCGCTGGCAACCTCAGCGAGGATGCTGGCGATCACGATGGTCCACGCCGGGGACAACACGCGGGCAAACGCCTCGTTCATGGTGACTGAAGCGCCTTCCCACACTGCCCATGAGGCATCGGGAGGCAGGAGGCTGATGAGCCAGAAATAAGCGGCCATGAGCAGGTTCACGCCCGCAGCCAGGAATATGGTCGTACGGGCGGCCTTCTTGCCCAGACGCTTGTGGATCATGTCCCTGATGGTAAAGGTTATCGGGTACACAAAGGTGCCGGCATCCACGGCCCAGCCGGCTATGGAGGCAATCTTGAGGCTTCCGATATCGGATACCATCTGAGCCGCTATATACGTGCCGATCAGGACTATGGCCCCTCCAGCAATGAGCGGCATTCCAGTTGCTTGATCACGTTCGTTAAGGGATTCGCTCACTTCGCTTCCTCTATGTGTACGGGTTCTGCCGCATTCCGCCGCAGGGGTTTTCCAAAAATGCCCCGCAGCATTTCTCCCACCACATTCTTGCGGGCAGTAATTCGCGCTCCCGTAAAGGCTGTCACCGCTTTTTCAGTGCCGGCGCACAGGAGCACATCAATATCCAGCAACCGGTATTTGGGATCAAAGTACTCGTACTCGTCACCATCCTCCTTGCGGATGGCCGCGTCGTTGATGCTCTTGGTCTGCCTGAAATTTGCCTCGACCAGCGTCTTTCCCACATACTGCTCCGGCACCCGGATTTCAGCCAGCACGAGGCTCGGGCTGATCGGCATGAAGGAAAACAGCGAACTGGAGACAAGCATCGGTACGAGCTTGGCGGCCGCTTCGCGGGCTGGGTAGATGATCCTGGTAGCGCCTACCATCTCGAGTATCTCGCCGCGCTCCTCGTTGTCAGCCCGCACGATGATCTGCCGTGCTCCGAGTTTCTTCAGCGCATTGGTCACGATGACCGCGGCTTCGATATGGTCGCCTACATCGACGATGGCCACATCAATCGCCTCGGGTATTATCCGCACAAGCGCCTGCTTGCTCAGCGCATCGGCGATATACGATCTGGAAGCCAGATCCTTGAACTTCTCGACGACCGCCTTGTCCTTGTCAACGATGATAATCTGGTCGGTCGCCTCTGAAAGCTTCTCAAGGACGCTAACCCCAAAACTACCCAGTCCGACGATTGCATATTGCTTGCCCATGGATCGTACTCCTAACCTAAGAGAAGGTTCTCGCGCGGGAATTCCGCAAAGCGTTCAACCCTGCCGGAATCACGTGAAACTGCCATCGCGAACAATCCGACCCTGCCTATGAACATCAGCGCTATGACAAGGACCTTGGACACTGGCCCGAGTCCTGCCGTCACGCCCCGCGATAAACCTACCGTACCAAAGGCCGATACCGTCTCGAACAGCAGATCCCCGAAGCCGCTCTTCCGGCCTTCCAGCGCAAGCAGCCAAAGAAAGCCCAGCACGACTATGAAGAACGCCTTGGCGAGAACCGAGAAGGCCTTGGTAATGGTACCCGTAGACAACGTTCCGCCTCCATAGACGATGGAACCATCCTCTTCGTGTCCCCTGAAAGCAGACGCAAACGCCATGAACATGGTCGTCGTTTTAACACCACCCGCCGTCGATCCAGGTGATCCGCCCGTGAACATCAACAGCAGCACTACCGTCATCGATGCGAGACCCAGAGACGATTGCGCAACGGTCTCGAAACCGGCGGTCCTGGGCGTAACGGACTGGAACAACGCGGCAAGCATTTTTTGCGGCACCGTCAGCGCGGAATACGCCCCATCATATTCGAGCAGGTAGAAGGCTGCGAACCCCACGAACAGAAGCATGCCTGTCGTGATGATGACAATGCGGGAATGGTAACTCAGGCGTCGCTTCGTGCGCATGAACACGCGGCCTATATCCTGGTGCACAACGAACCCGAGTCCCCCGGCAACGATCAGGAGGATGACCATCAGGTTAATGGTCCAGTCGCCGGCAAAATGGATCAGGCTGTCTGAAAAGGTAGAAAAACCAGCGTTGCAGAACGCTGAAATGGCATGAAACGCCGCTGCAAACACATAGCCCTCCACAGCGAGGGCTTTGAACCGGTGCCTGAGCACGAGAAAACCCAGAAACTCTATGGCCAGCGTTGTCAGCAGGATGCTCCGGATTATCAGACGCGGATTCGTCTCCACTTCATCTATGAACATGTCCTTGATGATGCCACGGTTGACCAGCGAGACCCTGCGTCTTGGCAACGCGACATAGAGCGTGGCAAAGGTCACGATGCCGAGCCCGCCAAACTGGATCAGCAGCAGTATGACAAGTTGCCCAAAGAAGCTGAACTGTGCCGTATCCACGACGATGAGCCCCGTTACGCACACAGCACTCGTCGAGGTAAAGAGGGCATCCAGAGGGGACAAGCGGGTTGCTCCCGTCCAGGCCCAAGGCAGCGACAACATCAGGCCCCCCAGCAGGATAACCGAGACGAAATACGAGAAGATGCTGAATTTTTCACCTGAAATCCGGTATTTCATCTTTTTTCATACTAACACGCGGTCCAGATCACCATCAAGGTTTTCACTTTCCTTTTCAGCATTCCTCGCCTGCACTGGTCATCTACCATGAAAATCATCGTTGGACATGCCAACATGGATCTTGACTGCATCGGATCCATAGTGCTGGCAAAATACATGTTCCCCGATCATATACCCGTAAAAAGCCATCTTGTTCATCCTGTAGCCCGCAATCTGATGAACCTGTATGAGAAAAGGCTCGGCTTCGCGACGACAGCGGACCTCAAAGGGCAACGGATAGAGCGCATCGTCGTCGTCGATACCCGTACCGTAGAGAGAATCGCCGAATACGTGCGGGGCATAGAAGGTTCCGACGCCATCGAGTATGAAGTCTTCGACCACCACCCCGCGGACAGCCACGACATACCCGGCGCGGTAATCCACGAACGAGCGTTCGGCGCCAACACGACGCAGCTTGGACTGGAACTCATGAGCCGCGGAATATCCATTGCGCCTGAAGACGCGACCATAGCCCTCACCGGAATCTATGCGGACACCGGCAACTTTACCCATGACAATGTAACCCGCGAAGATTTCGAAGTTGCAGCGTTCCTTTTAGCGCAAGGGGCCTCGCTCAAGCTGGTCAAGGATTTTCTCGTACCGCTCAAGGAAAAGCAGCAGATCGTGCTGTTCCACGAAATCCTCAACATTCTTGAAAAACGCTCCATCCGCGGCCATCAGGTGCAGACCTGCTATCTGGAACTCGAAGACGATGCCCAGGGTCTGGGAGCCGTCATCGAACAGGTGTTTGAAGTGGAAAACCTTGAAATCCTTTTTGGCTTCTTCTATTTCAGGAAAAAAGCCAAGCTCCTCATCATAGCCCGAAACAACGACTCCAGGGTCTGCCTGAATGAAATCCTCTCGGATTTCGGGGGAGGAGGGCACAAGCAAGCCGCCTCAGCCACCATCAAGACTGAAGAAGGCACCCTGCTGGCAGAAGGAATCATCTCGTATCTGGAAAGAATCCTGGTACCTGCCGTAACCGCGCGCCAGATCATGACTGAAACGGTTGTCGTCCTGAGCCCCGACCTCAGCCTCATGGAAGCATCGAAGTTACTTGAAAGCGTGTCCCACACTGGCGCGCCCGTCGTTGATGAAAACCGCAGACTCATCGGCTTCCTTACCCTGCGCGACATCATGAATGGCCGCAAGGGCAACCAGATGCACGTACCCGTCCGCATCCACATGACAAAAAGCATCGTCTCGGCCTCTCCCGAAACAACCGTCCGCGAACTCGGCGAAGTCCTTTTCGAACATAACATCGGCCACATCCCCATCGTCGATTCAGACCGCGTCGTCGGCATCGTAACGCGCGCCGACATCCTCGACTTCAAAAAAACCAACCAGCTCCGTAAATCCGCCCTGCTCTCCGAACTCGGCGTCCCCGCACTGACCGAAGCCACCGCCTGACGCGCTTCTACTTGCAGCAACATACCATTGCATACCATTCTGGAATCCCTATACTCTTCCGACAGAGGAACATGCAATGATTCTTTCAAAAGTATCGGTGCCTGGCAAACTGCTCTTATCGGGACTGGCCTTTACCATCCCCATCGCGGTAATGGGACTCTTCATCGTACGTGGCATTCAGTACGACATAGATTTCAACACCAAGGAACTCAGGGGCACCACCTATATGGCACCGCTGGTTGATTTATAGGTGGATCTGCCCGCCTATCGCCGCAGCCTCGCCTCAGGCAAACCCGACCAGAACCTGGCAAGCCGGATCGATGCATCCTTCGAAAGGCTTCATCTCAGCCAGACAGACTATGGCCTGCTGCTCGACGTGACTCCAGAAGGGCTCGGATTACGCAACCGCCAGCATCTTGCCCCCACACTACTCAGGCAAGGCTGGAAGGAGGCTTTTCAGGCTGGCACCGCTGGAACGAACCGCATTGAAAAGCTGATCCTGGAACTGCGAGAGCTGGTCGTGCATATAGGCGACACCTCTAACCTCATCCTCGATCCTGACCTCGACAGCTATTACCTCATGGACGTTTCGCTGCTGGCTATCCCCGATGCGATCATGCGGTTGCATGCCGAACTGGATCGCCTGGATGATCCGGCTCGTAGCGCAGATCTGGAAGCCGGCAATATATTCCGCACTATATTCCAGTCCTTTGATCTGGCCAGAATAGAGGCAAGCTCGCGTACTGCCCTGCAGGAAGACCAAAACTTCCTTGGATTGTCGTTTTCGCTACAGGAAAAACTGCCAAAGTCGCTTGATGATTTCCTAGCCATAACTCATCGGCTGGCATCGTTGACTGACAATTCCGGGAATTACCTCGCGCTGCTCGAAGAGTCACTTTCAGCAACGGCTGACTACTGGGATACCTTGAACACCGAACTGGCTATTCTTTTGGATACCAGAATTCAGGATTATCAGGATGCCCTCTGGATGAGCCTGACAGAAGAGCTCAACCGCTCAATAGGTAAGTTCCGCGCATTGATCCGGACGCTGGACATCTCGTCCGGGACCATGGCCTCTTCTTCCGGTGTCATCAAGGATGGCTCCAGCGACTCAAAGACGCTGTGCAGCAGATAGACTCCGCGATCGAAGAGTCTGCCACCGCTATGGGCTCCATCAAAGATACCGTCGGACGTCAGTTTGAAGGCATCAGCAGGACTGCAAGTACACTGGACAGTTCCATTGAAGGCCTGGATAAGATAGTCCAGACCATGAATGACCTTAAAAAGCTAACCGGCGAAGCAAACCAGGCTGGCACCGAAGGAATCAATTCAGCCGCCATACTTACCGAAGCAGCAGGGCAGCTGTCCACCCATAGCCATCAACTCGAAGTGCGCATCGCAGCAACCAAGGATGCGAGCGAAGCAATCGGTGGTATCGTCGCCGTGATCGAGGATGTTGCCGAACGAACCTCCCTCCTGGCCATGAATGCCTCGATCGAGTCAGCCCATGCCGGAACCGCCGGCAAAGGTTTTGCCGTAGTCGCCCAGGCCATCCGGGAACTGGCCAGCTCCACAAGCTCAGCCCTCCTGTCCATACGAGAACAAACCAAAGCCATCCATGAAGCCATGTCTGCTGCCTTGACCGCATCCAGCGGCATGGATTCACTGGCCCGGGAAGCAGGAGAAAGAATCGACGGCACGGGAAGGCAGATCCAGTCCATTGGTGAGGTCATCAACAAAATTGGCCGGGAGGTCGAGGAATCAGCCCGGGCACTTGGCCACTATGAACAGCTCATGTCAGAATCCAGGCAGGATGCCACGGCCCTCCGTGACTTTTCAGAATCAATCCGCCGTGCTGTGGAAGAGCAAGACCTCGGCTCCCGGGAAATCATGCAAGCCGTCCAGGAACTCCGCCAGACCAGTACGGGCAATGCCGAAACCGCAGGAGAACTCCTCATACTGGCAGAAAACCTCAAAGATGAAAGCCGCGCCCTCGATCATGTCGTACAGACCTTCCAGCTGGAGGAAGCATAAAATTACCAAGCAATGAAGGAAATTCATTGTGATCAACACCGCTTAAACCCGCGGCAGCGGTTATCTCCAATCAGCCTTACGCCACCCCTCTCCCTTATACCAACCGTAGCGCGCCCCAGCGCGCACACCTCGCCCAGCCCTTCACACCAAGCCTCTTCCGCCTGCCAACCGTGCCGCGCCCCAGCGCGCACACCTCGCCCAGCCCCCACGCCAGGCCTCTTCCGCCTGCCAACCGTGCCGCGCCCCAGCGCGCACACCTCAGCCACCCCGCCGCCAGACCTCTTCCACATACCAACCGTAGCGCGCCCCAGCGCGCACACCTCGGCCACCCCGCCAGCAAGCCTCTTCCGCATACCAACTGTAGCGCGCCCCAGCGCGCACACCTCGGCCACCCCGCCGGCCAACGGGAGATTTTTATTTTGGGGGGAGGGTAGGGAAGGGGACC
>CAXZAJ010000027.1:0-19395 GCA_964293355.1 uncultured bacterium | reverse complement strand
CAGAGTGAGCGGGCACGGGGAGTTCGCCGAGGAGCCTGTCCTCCTTCTTGACGCCGCCAAAGCGGACGCTTCTCCCGGCGGCCGCGACGACCGCCGCGAAACGCACCGCTCTAGCCTTCGAGCCGAGCGCGGATCAGGTCCGCTATCTCGTCCTTGGACTTGCCCAGGGAGAACGAAACCTCGTCCTGCAACAGGTTGAGCGCCGAGTCGTAGAGCTTGCGCTCCAGTATCGGCAATTCCTTGATCCGTGAACGATGGAACAGTGAGCGCACGACGCTCGCAATGTCCATCACCGAACCCTTCTTGAGGAGGTCCAGATTCATCTGATAGCGCAGTTTCCAGTCAGAGGGGATGGGCGCGTATTCCTCGGAGATGAACTCCAGAGCGCGCTCCGCCTCCGCTGTGGGTACGATCGGCCTGATGCCGAGTTCGCGGGCCTTGTCCACCGGGACCATGACGGTCATGTCGGAGAACTCGAGGTAGATGATGTAGTAGAGGACGCTGGTATCCTTGAAGCGCTTTTCCTGGATCTCAACGATCCTTCCGACGCCTTGGCTTGGATACACGATACGCTGGTCTACGCCGAATTCAGTGGCTTGGGGCATGCTCATACAGTGCACTATTTTACTCTGGCAGGGCTTAAAAGTCAAACCGCCCGGAGAACCGTGAAGTGGAGGCTGAAATAGTCCTGTTCTACGCCCAGGCCGGTACCCGGGACAGGTCCTTTTCGGTGAAAACCCAGCCCCGGCCCATCTTGCGGCCGATATGGTAGCGATGGGCGTATACACGAACTGTAGATGGCGAGACACCTGAGGCAATGCAACCATTACTCCCAGGATGAGAATCGACCAAGGGACAGTCCTTCAGGGTTCGACGCTCAATTCATTGATATCGATACCCAGCAGGGCGGCTATTTCTTCCCGGCTGCGGCCATGTTCCTTGAGCTTTTGAGCCGCAAGACGCATGCCTTCCTGGAAACCCTTGGACATGCCAATACTTTCACCTTCCTGGCGGCCTTCCTGGCGGCCCTGAGCATATACTTTCCTGTCATGCTTGCGGATGGTCTCTTCCAGCATCGCGTGTTTCTCCTCAATGCCAGCCAGTTCGGGAAGCTCCTCGTCAAGATGCCTGTCGTCACCCAGGACGTTCCGGAGCCACAGGAAGAGCTCGCGTACGGCATCTGGCTCTTCGTCCCTGACTAGACTATACAGCATCCGGTCTATCTCCGTCGGGCGGTCTTCAGGGGTCTTCTCGGCAAGGAAGAGGGCCGACACCGTGTTCCTGATCTGCCCGAGCCGCTCCTGGCTGTAGTCGTTCTCGTCGATGACACAGTAATCAAAATGGGGCAGGTAATGCTCCGGTATGCCGGAGCGACTGTCGATGAGGTCGCGCATGGACACGGGGGCGGTCAAGCGGCGGGAACCGCTGTACAGAAGGAGGGGAAACACGGCGGGCAGCGTTCCACCGTGGCCGCCCTCCCGGTTGCGTTTCCCCGCGTGTCCTTCCCGCTCGAGGGCCTGGTAGAACTCGTAGAGGTAGCGCAGGAAACGGAGCGCCATGTGGTGGTCAACCTTACGCTGGAACTCGATGAGGATGAAGATGTATACCGTGGAATCCTTGTAGCGAACCTCGTGGATGAGATCCGACTCCCGCTCCCTGAACTCCTCGGTGACGAAGCTCTTGTCGACGCGCTTGAGTGTCGAAAAGTCCAGTTCGCGGACAAAGTCCTCGGACACGAAGCTCTCGAGCAGTTGCCGGAAGAGGACCGGATTGGAGAAAAAGCGCTTGTACCGCGCGTCATGCCTGGCTGCCATCGTGTTCCCCTGTTCACTGGGGATACGCGTCCGCGAGCACCGGCGCTTTCAAGGTCGTTGCAGAATTGATCGAATGCATTGCGGTAGTTGGTCGAGGGCAAGGAGATAGTCTTCCCGGTCTTCAAGAAAGGCAGCGATGGCCTGTTTGACGTAGTAACTTTTTCTGCGCCCCGTCTCTCGTGACAGATGAGCCAATCGAGTTTCAGTTTCTGCATCGAGTCTGACTGCCAGCATACCAGCCTCCTGTGTGACAGGTATAACAACATGGGCAATCCATAACAACACTCCACAGTCGCGATTCATTGCTTTACAGAGGAATATCACCAATACCACCATCTCTGGGGATAGTCCCTCAGGAGCACAATGTTCGGTACGTTTACTTTATTCCTGCATGTAAGTATAGTTGCTACATGAGCAGGATAAGTATTGATCCTTCAGTTTGCCACGGCAAACCGGTAGTTAAAGGAACCAGGATTCTGGTCTCTAACATTCTTGCTGACTTGGCAACAGGCAGGACACTACAACAAATCTCAGAGGATTATCCCGGGATTGATTCCGGGGACATACAAGCCATATTGGAGTTCAGCTCAGAACTGGCAGCCTTTGAGACGATAGATCTTTCCGCTGCAGTATGACGGTTGTACTGGACGAGAATTTCCCAAAAAGAATAATCCCAATCCTCAAGCACAGGGGTTTTTCTGTAGTTGATATCAGAAGTACTGCTGCTGAGGGCATGTCAGACCAAGCCTTGTTTGAAATGGTAAAAACTCTTGATGCTGCAATCTTCACCACAGATCGCGATTTTCTTACAATGATTCACAGGAATGACCACGAGCATTCAGGGATCATAGTAGTTACTCTGGGAAAACCCAACTCAGATTCAATCATCAAAGAAACAGTTGCGTTCCTTGACCGTATCCCTCCTCTAGAATGGGTTCACCACTGTTATGTGCTAACCGGCTCAGGCTCATGCCGAAAATACGACTGACTGGAAAGAGCAATCCTTGGGCAAGCCTCGAGAGCATGATGTAGTTGAGCCCGTCTACTGCGACGCCGTGTCCGGCGTAATAGAAGAGGCCGGTGTCAGCACCCTTGAGCTTTGCGGCAAAGGCGCTTACGGCCTTGTCAAAGGCGGTCAGATCAGCGTCCTTGAGTAGCGTTACCTCGAAGCCGGCATCCTTGAGGGCCGCGGCCACGTCGGTCGCGTCGTTTGGGGGGTTGCGCAGTTCGTTGGCCCCGTAGGCGCCGTTGCCAACGACCAGGGCAACGCGTCGGGGCTGGCTGGGCTGGGCGTAAACACTGGCTTGTGTCACGAAGATTATGGATAGCAGTGCGAGAATGGTTCGTTTCATGGATGCAGTCCAGTAAAACTGAATATTTCTGATCTCTTCACATATCGTACATCGGCATATTCAAAAAGCCACTGATACGCAAGCGCTGAAGCGCGATGAGTGCTATACTATTCACCATTCATCACAAAGATCTGGAGAACGAAATGCTGAACCGGCTTCGCTCAATTCCGCTCGCGGTGATACTTGTTTTTGCCTGTGGACAGACTTTCGCGCAAGACACCGCAATCGTAGCATCCCTTGACGCCGCTGCTTCTGGCTATTACTTGCCTAGCGTGCGGGCCGTCTTTGGCACCTTTACCTACGAATACTCCGACCTGCCTACGCCCTTCTCGCGCTGGGTAGAAGACAGGCTCCTCCTGGCGTCATCAAGTTCGACGCGGGTGCGCATGCTCAACCGCAACGCTGCGGCGGCGCTCGACCCGGTACTCAAGGCCTCGTATGGCAAATTCATTGAAGAAACCGGTGCGGAGGCATTGCTGTCGGGCCGTTTCTTCGTGGAGGGCGACTCGGTACGTGTCCGATTCGAGCTTACGGAGCTGTCCAGCGGCACCCTGATAGGCGCGGGCGACTGGAAGGTACCGGGCTCGGCAGTGCCGGCTTATGCGTCAGTCAGACCGGCATCGGGAACCGTGGAGCGTGCACGGGAACTTTCGAGCCTGTCAGCCGTTGCTCCCGGTGGATTGAAGGTCTCGGTCAGCACCGACCGTGGAGGCGGTGCGGCCTACCGCGTCGGCGAGTCGCTGGCGGTACTGGTCGGAGTAACCAAAGACGCCTTCGTCCGCGTGTACCATGTGGACGGCGCGGGCCGCATCCAGCTGATCTGGCCGAACCGTTTTGGCGGTGGCAACGGCAAGGTAAGCGCCGGAAGCACGATACGACTGCCACCGGACGCAAACGCCCCGTTCGCCTTCGTCATGGAGCCTCCGTACGGCACCGAATTCATCAAGGTCGTCGCATCGACTACACCCTTCAGCGACTCGCAATCCGACTTCAGTGACCTTGGCACGAGCGCCAGCGCGACGATGACCCGCGGCCTTGCCGTGACCGGTTCAGGATCGACGAAAACCGAGATAGCCGAGGCTTTGGCCAGCTACTACATCGGGCCTTGAGGCCACAGCATTTACCGAGCCCGCCTGAACGGGTTGATCACCGACTACGGAACAATTCCCACATGAGTATCGCACCTGCCGCGCCGACGTTCAGCGAGTCTACGCTGCCGGCCATGGGCACGATGACGCACTCGTCGCAGGCGGCCACGAGGTCGGCGGGCAGGCCCCAGCTTTCATTGCGGACCAGCAGCGCCACGGGCCTGCCTGAAGCGGCGGCAGGCACCTCGCCTGGTTCCAGCGCGCCGGGGACCAGGGCTGCCGCGACGAGCAGGTTGCCGGCTCGAGCTCTGTCCCCGGTGGGGTATTCGGCAGCCGGCGCGGTAACGGAAGGACCGCGGGCGAGCGGCAGTTCTTCTATCCCCGACAGCGGGACGATCGGCAGGCCGAGGGCGCAGGCCATGGAGGCGCGCAGGGCCTTGCGGCTGTAGGGGTCAGCGCAACCAGGGCCCAGGTAGACGCGGGCCGCTCCCAAGGCGGCGGCGCTGCGGATGAGCGCGCCAAGGTTGTCCGGGTCTGTCACGTTCCACAGGGCCAGCGCATGCCCCGCCGGAACGGTTGCCGGGTTGGGTGGCGCGGGGCGGTCGGCCAGCGCCATCGCACCGCGGTGGAACGAGAAACCCAGCAGGTCGGCCATCTCGGCGCGGCCCATGGAGGCGACCGAGAAGCCGCACGACGGGCCAGAGGCTGCTGAAACACCGCGCCACTCTTCTTCGTCAGCGGGAACGCAGACCAGCGAGCGCAGGCGGATGCCGCAGTCCAGGGCCTTCTGGATGACGATGCGGCCTTCGCAGACGATGAGGCCGGCGCGCGCGTAGTCACGGTCGCGAAGCCCCGCAAAGGCCGAAAAGGGGTCGGAGGGATCGATCATGGCGGCGAGTATAACCCATCAGGGGCCGGCCTTGCACTTGCCCCGCGCCGCCTATCCCAGTATGGTTAAAATCGTCGTTTCCGTAGTCCCGGCCAAAGGGTGTGTAGGCGAAGAGCGAAGATTTGGAGGATTCATGAGATATGAAAACATCGGGCGACACGCGCCGCTGTTCGACGAATATGCTGAACTGAGAGTGCAGGAAAACAGGTCTATGCGAATAAGCCTCCTCAATGGAGACGTGGTGGGCAACTCCCGCGGCGCTCAGGCAGGCGTTTCCTCTCGCGCGTTCAAGGACGGCGTCTGGGGCTTTGCCTCGTCTCCAGAGCTCGACGACGGCTCAATACGCGCGGCCGTGACGCGAGCCGTGGCTAACGCCCGCTTCCTGGGTGCCAAGGAATCCGCAGGCGCGCTCACGAAGGGTCCTCTGCCCTCCCGGCCGGGCCTGTCCGTCATGGATCTGGGCACGAAGAAACCGCGAAAAACCCAGAAGGAACTCATCGAGTTCATACGCGCCATAGACGCGTACTGCCTGAAATACTACCCCGGCCTCTCGTCCCGCTCGGTCAGCCTTTCCACGCTGGACATGGAAAAGACCCTGCTGACCGCTGACGGGTCCGAGTCCTGGTCGCTGATTCCGCGGAGCATCCTGGCTGTATCGCTGACGGTGGACGCGGACGGCGAACCGGTGGACCTGTACGAGGTTTACGGCGGACGCGGGCAGTTCGAAGATGTGTTCGACGACCCTTCCGACCTGTTCCCCAATATCGATATTCTTGCCGATAACCTGGCACGCAAATCGAAGGGCGTGTACGCAAAGCCCGGCACCCACGACGTGGTGCTCGATTCCGATCTGGCCGGCATCCTGGCCCACGAGGCCATCGGCCACACGGTGGAGGCCGACGGCGTCATGGGCGGTTCCGTGGCGTCCGAGTACCTGGACAAAGAAGCTGCCAGCCCGCTCGTCACCCTGGTTGATTTTGCCCACACGGCCCTGGGCGGTACCTGCCCTGTGCCTGTCTGGACCGACGACGAGGGCGTGGAGGCCCGCGACGCGGTGCTGATAGACAAGGGAATCCTGCGCTCGTACATGCACAACAAGGAATCGGCGGCCCATTTCAGCGTGGCACCCACCCGCAACGCACGCGCGTACGGTTTCTATGACGAGTCGCTGCTACGCATGCGCAACACCGCCATCCTGCCAGGCACCTCAAAGCTTCAGGACATGATTTCCAGCGTCGATGACGGCTACTATTTCCTGCGCTCGTCCAACGGGCAGGCGGACTCCACGAGCGAGTTCATGTTCGGCGTCGTCATGGGCTTCGAGATAAAGGGTGGCAAGATTGGCGAAGCGCTCCGCGACACGACCATTTCAGGCGTCGCGTTCGACATGCTCAAGACCGTAACCGCCGTGTCAGACGACATGAGCTGGTCCTGCGGCGGCATGTGCGGCAAAAAGCAATCAATACCGGTAGGCATGGGCGGCCCCGCCGTCCGCTGCCGCGTCAACGTCGGAGGGCGAGCGTGATGGCTGAATTCAATGGCATCGAGATAACGAGGAAGGCCGTGGAGGCCCTCAAGGCGGCCGGGGCCGACAAGGCCCAGTCGTCGCTTTCTCGCGGAGAAAAGAGCGAACTGAACGTCGACGCGGGGCGCATGAGCCTGTACCGCACCACGGTCAACGTGTCGATAGGGCTCACCGCGCATGTGGGCGGCCGCAAAGGCTCCATCTCTATTAACCGCTACGACGACGAGTCGATCCGGGCGGCCGCCGCCGACGCCATCGCGATGGCGCGCTCCAGCGAGCCCGATCCAGCCAACGACATCTCACCGGCGCGCGCTCTCGAGCGTTTCAGGTCAGGAGCGCTGGAACCCGACGATGCGGCCATGTACGACCGGCTCCGCGAGTTCATAGATTATTCGAAGTCTGCTTACCCCCATACCAGCCTTGAACAGTGCGTGCTGGACTTCGGCCGCGGCGAGTCCTTCTACACCAACTCCAACGGTGCTGAATTCGAAGAGCGCTCGGGCCTCTACAGTTTCTTCGCGATGTTCACGACCAAGAACGGCGCCGACTCGTCAAGCTTCAACTACTCGGGCGCTACGCACAGAACGCTCGGCAAGGCGCTCAAGGACTGGGGCACCATAGACGGCCTGATGCGCCAGTCAGCCGAGCAGACGCGCGTCACGCCCGTGAGCGGCTCCTTTACCGGCGACATCATCCTGACGCCGGACTGCCTCGGAGACTTCATAGGCTATGTAGACGGCGTCTACCTGGGCGACTACCCGCTGATAACCGGCAATTCACCCTGGAAGGACCAGCTCGGCAAGAGCGTCGTGTCGCCACTGGTCACCGTACGCTCCGAGCCGAACGGCCCGAGTATCGAGGCAGGCTACGCATACACCGGAGATGGCTTCCGTGCTGAGAATTGCCCCATCATCGAAGATGGCGTCCTCAGGAATTTCACGCTGGGATTTTATGGGTCGAACAAGACCGGCAAGCCCCGCTGCCCCTCCGGCGGCGGCGGCATCGTCGTTCAGAACGGCCAGACCCCGCTGGCGGACATGATCCGCGACGTGAAACACGGCATCCTCCTGGCGCGCTTCTCAGGCGGTTCCCCCTCCGACAACGGCGACTTCTCCGGCGTAGCCAAGAACTCGTACCTGATTGAAGACGGCAAGATCATACGCCCCGTCGGCGAGACCATGGTGGCCGGCAACGTGGCAACCCTGTTCAAATCGATTCGTGCCGTATCAAAGGAAAGCATGGACTATGGCTCGGCAGTCCTGCCTTATATGCTCGCCAGCGGCGTGAGCGTCTCAGGGAAGTAAGAACTCAGGCAGTCTTGGGCTGGGAAAGTTCCAGGTCAAGGCGCTTGAGCTTCTTGCGGAAGTTGGTGGAGGCGTCGTCCAGGATGGCCTGCAGATAGTCCATCTGGCGCCCCATCGACTCCGCGTACAGGTCGCGGTCTACGCCCCAGCGCTCGGCGAAGTGCCTGCGGGCAAACGAGCGTATGCCGCCAAGGCCGTCGTCGAGCCGCTTCATCGTCAGCTCGTAGAACCCCATCGTCTTGCGCAGTATGTCGAACTCCGTCTCGTAGCCAGGAAAACCGGCTTCCTTGAATTCGTAGTACAGGAACAGCAACTTTTCCAGGTAGGCGCGGTCGGCCATTTGCCCGACCAGGTCGGCACTCGCGAGCACAGCGCCGGCCTCGCGCTCCCTGACCGCGGCCCAGTCCTGCTCCCCGTATTCGCCCTTGAGACCGGTGGAAAAAATCATGCGTGCGGCGCTGCCGGCACGTGCGGCGTCAAGCCCCCAACGAGAACCGAACGCCTTGATGAAATCAGCTGAACGTTGTACATGCACCGACGTGAACCGCGCCCCCGTACCGCCCAACTCGTCGCTTTTGCGGATATAGCCCGTATCGTGGCAGACCGCCGCGATGAACAGGCCCTGCGCCAGTTCAGGCGCAAAAGGACCCCGCTCCAGAAACACGCCGTCTGCGATGCGGGCGGTTGCCAGGAGCACGTCGGTAGTATGGCGGATATCGTGGTAGTCGGTATCGCAGGCATGATAGCCGGGAAACTTCCCGCAAAAGAGGTCTACGATCTCGGCCGCCGCCATGCCTACAGGATCCCATGCCGCTTCGTCGAACCAGAATCTGAAAATTCGTTCAGCTTCGGCAATGACCAGAGCCGGGTCATCACCGTCTACGAGCCTGGACAATTGTACTGAATCGGGTTCACCCATGGCCGGCCCCTCCTGAATGATATATTTTATATAGCGATTATAGGATATCACGCTCGTACGGACCAGACAGGGTTAGCGGGAATAAAAAAACCGGGGCCGTGAGCCGAATCAAGTATAGCTTGACGACGCAGCGTTCATGTGATTACAGTAATTACATGAAAACACATCTGGTCAGGATAGGCAACTCCCGGGGGCTTCGCATCCCCAGGCACTTCCTCGAAATGTACCGGATCGGTGAAGGCGACGAACTGGAACTCGAAGAGCGCGCCGATGGAATCATCATCAAACCCGTGCCGCGCACAGAAGGCAAGCTGTCCTGGAATGAGGCATACCAACAGATGGCTTACGAAGCGGCCGAGAGCTCCGAGTGGACATCCTGGAACGCCGTGGCCGGGGACGGCATCGATGATTGAGCGTTACACCGTCTACTGGGTCAACCTCGATCCGGGCATCGGACGAGAGATTGCTAAAACCAGGCCTGCGGTCGTCATCAGCGACAATGCCATGAACCACAATCTGGGCACGGTAGTCATCTGCCCGATCACCTCAAGGCTGCATCCTCGCTGGCCAAGCCGCATACAGACGAGCATGGCGGGTAAACCCGCGGAAATAGCCATTGACCAGATCCGCACCATCGACAAGTCCAGGATTGGAGACCAAATCGACGCTCTCGATACAACCGCCTCTGCTGAAATCAGGCATGTCATCACCGCCATGTACGGGGTACTCGCGGGGGCTTGAGGTCTTCAGGGATTATGCGAGGAGAGTCAGTCCGCATCTGTGAACCCTGTACCATACCCTCACGGCACTTCTTCAAGGCTCAGGTCGAGCAGCCTGGCAATCTCCGCGCTGCTATGCCCGTTCTCCTTGAGCCGGAGCGCTGCTAGTCTCAGCCCTTCCTGGCGGCCTTCCTGGCGGCCTTCCTGCAAGCCTTCAGCAAATACCTTCTTGTCGTGCTTTCGTATGGTTTCAACCAACATCGTGTGTTCCTCCCCAATGCCCGCAACTTGGGGCAATTCGCTGGCAATTGGCCGCGCCTCGCCGAGCACGTTGCGCAACCACAACAGCAACTCGCGCACAGCGCCTGAGTCTTCGCCCTCAACCAGAATATACAGCATTCTATCTATGTCCGACAGCCGATCCTCGGGTGTTTTTTCAGCCAGGAACAGCGCCGCAACCGTGTTGCGCACCGACATCAGGAAATCGCGCGGATAGTTGTTTTCGTCAACGACGCAGTACTCGAAGTGCGGCAGGTAGCGCAGTGGAATCATGCCGCGGCTGTCGATGAGGTCCAGCATCGACACGGGAGCCGTCCAGCGCCTGGAACCGCTGTACAGCAACAAGGGAAAGACGGCCGGCAGCTTCTGGTTCCGCTCTATCCTGAGCGACTGATAGAATTCGCAGATGTACCGGAGGAACCTTAAAGCCATCAGCCGGTCAACTTTCCTCTGAAATTCGATCAGGAGAAATATGTACACGGTGGAGTCACGGTAGCGAACCTGGTGGATCAGGTCCGACTCGCGCTCCCGGAACTCCTCGGTAACGAAGCTCTTGTCAACGCGCCGAAGGGTAGAAAAGTCGAGTTCCCTGATGAAGTCTTCAGGGACAAAACTCTCGAGCAGTTCGCGCAGGAGTATGGGGTTGGAGAAGAAGCGCTTGTAGCGGGCATCGTGGGTGTTGGGCATGCGGGCCTCCCATGCAGAGGCTTACGCAGCCAGGCGCACGGGCGCTTGCGCGGATGCGCTTGAGAACGGGCACAGCAGAAGCTGAATCGATGAGAAGCCCGGGGGAAGCCGGAGACCCCGGAGCGGGAGGTGAGGCACAGGCGTGCATTGAGGCTGAGGCGCGAGGAGGCTCCGGCGGGGGGGCGTGTCTGACTCAGGCGACAGAAAGCCGGGAGATGACGCCCCCCGGCTCCTGCTGAAAAAGACGGCTCAGGATTCCGCGGACAGCGTGCGGTTGCGGCCGGCGCGCTTGGCCAGGTAGAGGGCTTCATCGGCGCGGCTGACGAGGGCGTAGAAAGTTTCGTTGGGGCGGAGGGTGGCGACGCCGGCGCTGAGCGTGACGGAGGTGGGACCTTCTATGGCGCAGAGGGCGGTGGCGAAACCGCGGAATTTCTCGGCGGCGATGAGGGCCCCGGCGGTGTCGCAGGAAGCGAGCAGCGCGACAAATTCCTCACCGCCCCAGCGGCAGAGCGGGTCGACCTGGCGGAGCCCCGACTGCCCGCCCGCGACGACCAGCTTGAGGGCCTTGTCGCCGGCGGCGTGGCCGAACTCGTCGTTGACGCGCTTGAAGTTGTCTATGTCGAAGATGGCCACGGAGAGCGCGGTGCCGGTGCGCCTGGCTTCCTTGACGGCGTGGTCGCAGAGGACGGCGAAGGCCATGCGGTTGAGCGCGCCGGTGAGCTGGTCGTACGAGGCGGTGCGCTCGAGGCGGGACTGGTAGCGGTCTATGGTAAGGGCGGTAAAGGCGATGACAATAGCCACGATGAGGGCAAAGATGACCAGATTGAACCAGAGCGCGCGGCTGGCACCGGACATGGCCGCGGTCTGGGTGCCTTCAACGAAGAGGTACCAGCCCAGTTCCGGCATGAACTTGACCAGGAGGAGCCGCTCGCCGCCATCGCGGCGGTAGCGGAACGAGCCGCCGCCCCCGGTCATGGCTTCAGCGGGGATCGCGCGCCAGGCGGGGTCGTCCTGGACGGGGGCCGCGGGCGTGGTGCCGTAGGGTGAACCGACGAGGATGCGCCCCGCCGGATCGACGAGGTAGGCGGCGGTGTCATGCTGCTTCTGGAGCGTCTCTACAATACCGTTCATCGATTCAAAGGCCAACCCGACACCGGCCGCTCCGAGGAAGGTGCCGGAACGGTCGAGCACGCGGTAGTTGATGAAGATGGTCAGGGCGTCGCCGTGTGCCATGTCGGGGTCAAGGTTAATCTCGTAAGGCTCCGCCATGGAGCGGACGCGGTAGTACCAGGCATCGCGCGGTTCGGCGGAGCTGACGGTCTTGAGTATGCCGTCCGCCTGATAGTAGAGGGAGGTGCGATCCGACACGAAGAAGGCGGTGAACGCGCCGTAACGGCTGCGTATTTCTGAAAGGTAGGTGATGACTTCTTTTGAATCAAGCTCCCCCTGTGAGACCCAGTCGTGAAGGAATGTGTCGTTGCCCATCATGGACGAAATGAACACGGGCTCGATGAGCTTCTTCTGCAGCGCGGAGTGGACGTAGTCAGCCGACGCGGGGAGGGAGTCGCGCTCTATGGAGTAGCGGACCGAGTCCCGTGCCGCGAAAAACGCGAAGAGGCTGGTGCCAACGAAACCCGCGACGAGCAGGATGGTGATCGTCGCTATGAGCCTGCCCTTCTCGCCTATGCCTGTCCTGGGTAGTTCTTCCATAGCAGACAGTTTTACCCAGAAACGGCGGAATGGCAATACCGGTCCGGTGTTTGCCTTTGCGGATGAAGTTTGATTATATTAGCACTCAGCAATTATCAAGGAGCATGTGAATGTAAAGAACTTCAATTCTGATTGTATTTCTTGCATCGGCGGTACTCGCCATGGCACAGGAAGGCCCCGTGACCGTGAGACTCGAGGCCGAGGCTGGCGCCGTCAAGGTCCTGCACCATACGTACAAGGTCGGAGCCAGCGGCACCGATTTCGATTTTGTCAACAATGGCGGGCAGGAGATACTGTTTCCATTCCAGCGTTTTACCGCCACCGCTGAAATTGCCGACAGGCACCAGGTCAAGTTCCTGTATCAGCCGCTGACGGTGGCAACCGAGATTACCGCTGGTGCGGACTTCACAATCGACACGGCGACGTTCAACGCTGGAGAATCGGTCGATGTTGTCTATGGCTTCCCGTTCTACAGGACCACGTACCTCTACGACTTCCTTGAAGGCGACGCGAACCTCTCAGTTGGAGCCGCGATCCAGTTGCGCAACGCCTCCATCCGTTTCACGAGCGTCGATGGCCGCGAGCGTGCCGTTTCGCAGAACCTGGGTGTCGTACCGGCGTTTGTGCTGGCCGGAAAGCTGCCCTTCGACAACGGCCTCTTCGTTGGCTTCGAGGCGACCGGACTGTATGCTTCCAGCGCCTTCATCAACGGGGCCGACTTCGAGTTCGAGGGGTCTATACTGGACGCTTCACTCCGTGCTGGTGCTCGGCTGGACGAGCGGGCAGAAGCATTCCTCAATGTCCGCTTCCTGGGTGGCTCCGCAGCTGGCGTTTCTGGATATGATCCCGTGTACTGGACGCAATCTACTTTAAGGGAAACGGCCAACTACCTGGCGACGCTGACCGTGACGCTGGGAGCCACGCTGGAACTCTAGGCCGTACCGCAGCAGTACGCGGCGATGAGCGTGAGGGTGTTCTGAAGGGCTTGCCTGTGGGTGCGTTCGTACCCATGGGAAGCCTGGACGCCCGGGCCTATCAGACCGTGGCGGATATCGTACCCCGCCCGAAGGGCCGCTCCGGCGTCGGAACCGTAGAACGGATAGATGTCCACCGCAAAGCGCAGCTCAAGAGTTTTAGCAATTTCGATGAGGCGATTCGTTACTTCAAGGTCATAGGGGCCACTGGAATCTTTGGCGCAGATGGAGACGCTCCGGTCGTCGGTGCCCAGATCGTCACCCATCGCGCCCATGTCCACGGCGAGTATTTCACGGGTGTCCGGCGGCAATCCGGCACTGCCTCCGTGCCCCACTTCTTCATAGTTGGTGAACACCAGCCACACTTCCCTCTCCAGAACAATAGCCTCGTCCCGTAGCAGCTTCGCGAAGGCCAGGAGCAAGCCGGAACTGGCCTTGTCATCCAGGTGGCGGCTCTTGATGAAGCCCTTTTCAGTGACGACCGTACGTGGATCAAAGGACACAAAATCGCCAGCGCCGATGCCAAGAGCCCTGGTGTCCTGGGCGTTGGTCACGAGCTCGTCCAGGACTATCTCCAGGTTGGTATCGTCGCGTTTGGTGGTGCCCACCTCGTTGTTGACGTGCACCGCGGGCTTGTCCAGAAGGAAACGCCCGGTAAATTTAGCGCCCGCCCTGGTGTGGATGGTGCAGTTCTCGCCTTCTATATAATTCTCCGGAAAACTTCCCAGCTTGGTGACGCGCAGGTTGCCTGATGGCTTGACCGCCCTGACCATTGCGCCCAGGGTGTCCAGATGAGCGGCCAGCACCAGAGGCTGGCCCTGCCCGCCGAGCCGGATCCGTACGGAGCGCTTGTTGGTGTATTCTGGCTGATAGCCAAGCCTGCTCAGTTCGGCGTGGACGTATGCTTCAGCCTCACGGGTGTAGCCTGTGGGGCTGGGTATGCCGCAAAGCGCGACTATGTGTTCAACGGCGTAGTCGATGATGGATTCAGGCAGGGTTTTCATGGGAACTCCTTTGGAACGCGGCTTGCTCTGGCCCTATAGTACACCATGGTCGATGCTACATCGCAACCGGTTGGGATAATTTGCACCGCCCCCGGTGATGCGCTAGGCTTGAAGGTAGCTGAAACGGGGAGGTAGTTGCATGCAGGTCTACATCGCCATTTTTCTGGCTCTTCTGGCAATCATCGCCAGCATCCTCGTGATCTACCGGAAAAAGCTGAAAAGAATACCGCTGAGTCCACTTTCCGGCCTGGCATTGCTGTGCATCATCACCGGTATCGTATTCGGCCGTATCCGGGTTCTGGGCTACGGCTTCATAGGCGCGGGAGCGGTGCTGGCCCTGATCGACGCCGTCAGAAAAACCCGGCACCGCTGAGGACTTTAGATACCAGGAATTTGGCACAGAGACACAGAGAAGATGAGGAAGAGGGGAAAACAGGAAAAGGAATAGGGGAAGGATAAGGAAAAAAGTCGTGAACTTCTCTCCTTATGCTCATCGCCCCTTGGTCCTTTTTTCCGAAACTCTTTTTCCCCTCATCTTCTCCGTGTCTCTGTGCCCCAATTTGCTATCTTCTCCTGTTCTAAGCATTTCTTCCCTCATCTTCTCTGTGGCTCTGTGCCCAAATTTCCGATCTTCCATTTCTATGCTTTCATGAACCTTCTCTCGTTGTCCGGTAGATCCAGTGCGATGGTGCCGCCGGGGTTCATGATGCCGTTGGGGTCGAGGTGGCGCTTGATGGTGCGGAACAGGGCTATGGATTCCGGGCCGATGTCGCCCTCGAGCCAGGGGGCGAAGGATTTGCCGATGCCGTGGTGATGGCTCATCGCAGCGCCATATTTCTGGATGCTGTCCAGGATGCCGCGCTGGTAGGCCAGGTACTCGTCGATATCGTCGATCTTGGCGGTAAAGATGAAGTACAGGTTGCAGCCCTGAGGATAGAAATGCGACATGTGGGTCATGCAGATGGTATCCGGCCGGGAGTGGCAGAACTCGCGGACACCGGTGTGTACCGCTTCGAGGTTGGACCAGTTCACCGAACATTCCAGAGTATCCATCATGATGCCGTAATCCTGCAGGTCTTCTCGCAGGTACGGGTCGCGGAACCGGCCGTGTTCCCATTTCTTCTGCACGTAGCCTGTGGTGCTCATGGCGCCGTGACGCACGCAGACGCGGCGTATCGACCGTGAGACGTGCCGTGCGAAACCGTCCTCGCCGTCGGCCGTACCGAGCAGAAGGCAGCGCTGTCCCTGCTTGTAGCCCTGCATGCGCATGAAGGCGTCCAGGATGGTGCCTTCCACGCCGTACAGCTTGAGTGCCACGTCCGACTCCTCGGGGTCGGAGAGGCGGAACACCGACGGCAGGCCGAACTCTCCCTGCATGATCTCCCGCGCCGCTTCCTTGGCATCCTCCCAGTTCTTGAAGATGTACGAATAGCGCCGCGTGTTGCCCGGCATGTACATGCGGAAGCGCAGTGTGGCCGAGTAGAGCACACCAAAGGTGCCTTCCGAGCCCATCATGATCTGGTCCACGTCAGGGCCGGTGGCGGCGGCGGGGAATTCTCCGGTGCGTATGTCGCAGGCGGGGCAGACGTAGTCCTGGGCTATGACCATGTCTGCGGCGTTACCGTAGTAGGTGGAGTTCTGGCCGGAACCCCGGGTGGTAACCCATCCTCCTACGGCTGAATACTCAAAGCTCTGGGGCAGGTGGCCACAAGTGTACTGATGGCTGGCTTTAAATTCTTCACGCGCATTGCGCAGCACCCGTTCCAGCTCGGGGCCGGACATGCCCGCCTCCACGGTGATGGTGTGGTTCTTCTCGTCGAATTTGATGACCTTGTTGAGATGCACGCGCATGTCCAGCGTAACGCCGCCCTTTACAGCCTCCACGCCACGGGTAACGGACGAGCCGCCGCCGTAGATGTAGACAGGTATCGAGTGCGCGTTGCAGTAGTCGACGATGGCGCGGAGGTCGGCGCGGCTGCGCGGATAGAGTACCACGTCGGGTATGTTCTCGATGATGCCCTTGCGCAGGCGCATCGCGTCCAGCATGGTCTTTCCATAGGCGACCCCGAGCCGGTGATAAACATCAGTGAATATATTTTCAGTGCCGACAATGCCCCCAAGCGCGGCGAGGTGCTTTTCGTCGAGCTTGCACGGCACATTCTCAGGCACCTTCTCCATGCCCATCCCGAACGGGTGCCTGAAGTATTCGTCATCCAGCTTGAACGTGTCGCGCATGAGCCGGTACAGGCGCTTGTTCGGATGCTTGAACCCCTTGGGGTCGCCCCACTTGAGCAAGGACCTGAAACTGCCCGCCGGCATGTCTCCCTCGAACCACTCCGGCACGAATTCCTGCTTAGCCATAAATACTCCTACTAATAATTCAGAAGAATTTTTGCACAGAGCCACAGAGAAGATGAGGTAGGACAAGAAGTAAAAGGATGAAGAGAGACTAAGAAATTCGCAACGAGACACACAGAATACGAGGAAGAGGGGAAAATTGGAAAAGGAATGGGGAAAGCATAAGGAAAGTAGTCGTTGACTTCTTTCCTTATAATCATCTTCCCCCCTGATTCTTCCTCTTTTCCAAAACTCTTTTTCCCCTCATCTTCTCTGTGTCTCTGTGCCTAAATTTCCTACTCTTCTCTTGTTCTAAAATCCTTCTTGCCTCATCTTCTCTGAGGCTCTGTGCCAAATTTCCTGTCTTTTGCTAAAGCCTTTCGGGGTAGCCGGTGATGGTGCGGATCTGTTCGTACAGGGGGGCCAGGGCCCTGTACATTTTTCTGTAGACCCGGGTGTAGAGCTTGTGGTACAGCTCGGCGCGGGCGGGGTCGGGCTGAAAAACGCGGTCTCGTTTGGCCATCGCGGTAATTGCGGACTCAACATCCGGGTACATGCCCAGACCGGCGGCAATGACCATGGCCGCGCCCAGACCGGACGATTCGTAGGTAGCGCCCCGGACGAGCGGCAGATTGAACACATCGGCGGTGATGCGGCATATCTCGTCGCTCTGGCTGGCTCCACCTGAAACTGCCAACTCGGTTATCTTTGTACCACTTGCTTTTTCCATGGCGTGCAAGCCGTCCTTGAGCCCGAACGCCAGCCCCTCGATGATGGCGCGGTAGAGGTAGGCGCGGTCGTGCACGTCGCCGAAGCCGATGATGGCGCCTTTGGCCGACGGCATCTTGAACATCGGAGTCCAGTACGGCTGCATCACCAGGCCATGCCCGCCGGCAGGGGTCTTCTTAAGAAGCTCGTCCAGCATGGCTTCCGGTGCGATGCCTCGCGCCTCCGCCTCGCGGACCTCCTCATACGCGAACTGGTTCTTGAACCAGGTAATCATCCAGTAACCGCGGAATATTTCCACCTCGGGGTTGAACTTGCCGGGTATGGGCGCGGGATATGCGGGCATGAAGGTGAGCGGCTCGATGTAGCGCGGACTGGTCGTCTGTATCGTCGCGGTGGTGCCGAACGAGAGCGAGGCCTTGTCAGTGCTGGTAACGCCCATGCCGATGGTCTCGCAGCCCTTGTCGCTGCCCGCCGCCATCAGGGGAATGCCTGCGGGAATGCCGGTCTCCGCATGCGCCGCCTGCGTGATGCGGCCTATTTCACAGCCTGGCTGGACTATGCCGGGCAGCTTGTCCAGCGGCACCGGGAACATCTTTGCGTTGCGGTGCCCGGGTTTACACCAGCGTTGCTTCTTGTAGTCGAAGGGCAAGTGGCCGATGAGCGAGGCAGCCGAGTCGTTGAAGCTACCGGTAAGCGGATGGGTCAGGTAGCCCGACACCTCGACGTACTTGTAGGACTTTGCCCATATCTCCGGTTCGTTCTGCATGAGCCAGTTGCACTTGGCTTCTTCCTGCGTAAGCATCACCGGTTCGTACATGCCTATCAAGCCCAGAGCCGCGCGCATGCCCAGCGACGGATGGTACGGCGGCTTGGCCTTGCGCACGTCCAGCCAGAGTATGGCGGGCCGGAGCGGAACTCCCGCCGCGTCCAGGCAGATCATCGAGGCGCGCTGCGAGGTTACGCCCAGACCGGCGACGGCCTGCATCAATTCAGGCCGCCGCGACGAGAGGTCCTTGCAGGCTGCCACGAGCGCGTTCCAGTACACCGCGGGTTCCTGCTCGGCACGTCCCGGCTCGCCGTTCAGGTACGGTTCGTATGCAATCTTCTTCTTGTCCAGCAAGTGACCGCTACGGTCGAAGATGAGCGCCCGCAGGCTCTGCGTGCCGCAGTCTATCGCGAGGATGAGGCCGTCATCGTTCATCGGCCGCGTCTCGCGGCTTCGGCGCCCCCTGGCCGCTCGCCGGGCAGGGCGGCTGGGGGAAAGGTGGCGGCCCCCCGGCCCCGGATGGCGCGCCGCACGATGGCGCCGCGGACTACGGGCGGGCGTACGACAACCGGGTCGAGGGCGGACATCGCATCGAGGAGGCGAGACAGCGGCAGCTCGCCAGAACTGCGCACAGGAAGCCGGCGCCTGGCCGAGCCTTCAATGGTGACGGTGGTCGTCAGGGTGCGCATCGGTGACACGGCTTCCTGCGCACCGTACACAGCGCCTTTGGGGCAGGCATTGCCCGACACGACCGCGACGCCGTCCTCTATCGACACTTCGAGCCGACAGCCCCGGGGGCACTCGATGCAGGTAAATTCCTTCAGTTCCATCAATTCGACTCCAGCCTTTCCAGTTTGACAGTCAGACAACCATTGTCGCGCGGAACTGAACTTCCCGCCAGAGCCTCAAGCTGAAAGCGCTCCATTTCAGGCGGCCGAAGCACGGGGTAGCTCCGCTCGAACAACGGGGTACCGCCGGCGGCAACCCTGACCCTGGCGCCTTGTGCCAGAGTGCTTCGCACCCTGAAGTAGAATGGCGACTGTCGGGAGCAGGAAGCTGCGCCGGCCACCATCGCCGTCGGGGGCTCAGCCAGGTCGACGAACTGCGGTACCGCATAGAGGAATTCCGGCCCAGCCAGAACGGGCACCAGCCTCCGTTCAGGGACAGAGCTCTTCGGTGCGTTTTTGCGGTGCTCAACGAACGCGGCGGCGGCGCGGCCGGCCGTTTCGCCTGATTCTGAAACATAGTCCCCCAGGTCGTTGACGTGCACCCCGTTGCCGCAGGCAAAGATACCCTCCC
>CAXZAJ010000026.1:0-19744 GCA_964293355.1 uncultured bacterium | reverse complement strand
GGGCCGGTTGTAGCGCAGGGCAACGACACGAGCCCTCCCGGGCCGGCCATCGCCGACGTGATGGCGCGGGTGTTCCTGGCCCGGGGGCTGACGGTGCGGTATGCGTTCATCTGCGCCGCGCCGGAGATCATGGCCTGGACGCGGCGTGCCGCGGGTTTGCCAGCCGGCCATGCGGAGAGGCTCGACGCGTTCTGCTACATTTCTGCCAGCCACAATCCACCGGGGCACAACGGCGTCAAATTCGGCCTCACCGACGGCGGCGTGCTGCCTGGCAGCGATACAAAATTGCTTATAGCCGCGCTCAAGACAGGCGCTTGCGAGGCGGCTGACATAGAAGCCACTGGGCGGCTCGTCGCGGCGGCGGAGACAAAAAAGGTGAGCGCGCTGTACGCCGGTTGCGGCGCGGCAAAACGCAGGGCGATTTCTGATTACATGCTGTTTGCGCGCGAGGTGGCCGGCGCCTCGTCCGACCTCGATGCGCAGGAACGTGAACTTGACGCGCTTGCCGCTGCCATCAAGGCGCGAGGCGCCGGCGTGGTAGCCGAGATGAACGGGTCGGCGCGGTCATTGTCGATAGATGAAGATTTCCTTACAGGCCTTGGCGCCTCGGTGTTGCGGCTCAATGCCGAGCCGCGGCGCTTCGCGCACCGCATCGTGCCGGAAGGCGAGTCGCTGGAACCCTGCAGGCTGGCCCTCGCCAAGGCGCGTATCACCGACCCGTCGTTTGCGCTGGGCTATGTGCCCGACTGCGACGGCGACCGCGGCAACATAGTCTACTGGGACGGCAATGCCGGTGAGGCGAAAGCCATAGAGGCCCAGGATACCTTTGCGCTGGCTGTGCTCGCGGAACTGTCGACCATGGCCAGAGCGGAAACCCGACACGGCAGCCTGCGCAAAAAAACAGCGGTGGCTTGCAATGACGCGACGAGCCTGCGCATCGAGGCCATAGCAAAGGCTCTTGGCGCGGAAGTATTCCGGGCTGAAACCGGGGAGGCCAATGTTGTCGGGCTGGCGCGTTCGCTCCGAGAGCAGGGCTACGAGGTGCGCGTGCTCGGCGAAGGCTCCAACGGCGGCGTCATAACACACCCGGCCGGTGTCCGCGATCCGCTCAACACAGTAACCGCGATCCTCAAGCTCCTGTACCTGCGCGACGATGGCATTACGCCCGGCCCCTTCAGGCTCTGGCTTGAACGTTCCGGGCAGGGCAGCGCCTACCGCGACGATTTTGGCCTGGCCGATGTCCTGGCCAGTCTGCCTCGCTTCGCGACGACGAGCGTCTTCGAGGAACGCGCCGCCCTTAGGGTACGCTCGCGCGATCATGTTGCCCTCAAGAACGCCTACGAGTCGATATTCACAAGAGCCTGGCCGGACCTCGCGCGCTCGCTTGAGCGGTATTGCGGCCGCCTCTCCTGGAAAGCGCTCTCCAGTTCCGGTACAGCCGAGCGGGAACTGCATGGCCGGTTTGGCGATTCAGGCTCCGGCGGGCTCAAGATACAGTTCTCCGATGAAGCGGGTGCACCAACCGGGTTCCTGTGGATGCGCGGTTCAGGCACGGAGCCGGTATTCCGCGTGATGGCGGACATGCGCGGAAATGATCAGGCGGTAGAGTCGCTGTTGCTCGAACGCCATGCGGCCATGGTGAGGGAAGCGGACTCCCTTGCATAATACCGCAAGATCCGCTATCATCCGCGGGTACTGCTAAGGTTGCTTTTCAGTATATAGGGAGGGGATACGATGGGTGTTCGCGGCGAGCTCTTTTCAAAGCGCATTTCGGTTGACGGCAGGACATATTTTTTCAATGTCAAGGAAAACCGCACAGGCGATCTTTTCCTCACGGTCGTCGAGAGCAAACCAACAGAGACCGGCGACTTTGACCGGCGCTCCGTCGTCATCTTCCAGGAAAATGCCGAGGCCTTCAACAAGATCCTCCAGGAATCGCTCGACGCGATGCGGCAGGCCGCTCCCTCAGATCGTGCCAAGCCCCCCCGCACCAGGCGCGACGCCATGGCTCCCCGCGACGACGGCCGCGAAATCGAAACCAGGCTGAGCGACGACGAACGCCCCCGCCACTACATAGACACCGGCAGACCTCGCGACCGCGATGGTGGATCCGCGCGCCCCGCTTCTCGAAGCGCCGCTCCTCGAAGCGCCGCTCCTCGTGAAACCGGTGCCTCGCGGGACGCGGGTACTTCCCGCGACGCGGGTACTTCCCGCGATGATGCCCGCAGGGCTTCGGTACGCCGCGACGTGGACAAGGCCACCGGCCGGACACCCCGCGGCCCGAATGACGACCGCCGCACGAGCCCCGAGCGCAAAGCTCCGGGAACTGGCCGCGTCATCAGGGTCAAGTCGAAGGCCGCGCCCAAAATGGTTCCCGCAGTCGTTGAGAAACCCAGGGCCAAGCGCATGACCGTAAAGAAAGCCACCCCCAAAAGCGACGACTAGTCCTTGGAGTAGCTGAAACTCAGCCGCTGTATGGGTGATGGCCCCAGCGCCCTGCACGCGGCGCGGTGGGCCGCCGTAGGGTAGCCCTTGTGCCGCGCGTAGCCGTATTCCGGGTACAGCCAGTCGTAGCGCTCCATCATCCGGTCACGCGACACCTTGGCGATGATGGACGCCGCCATGACGGCAGGCACCTTGGCGTCGGCCTTGACCAGAGCCCTGCGCTCGCAGTCGATATCCGGTGTCTTTGTTCCATCAACGATGACAATGTCGGGCGCGGCTCCAAGCCTCAGGAACGCGCGCCTCATCGCCAGCATCGTAGCTCCCAGAATATTCAGCTCATCTATCTCGGAGGGCCAGGCCCACTCGTTGGCCCACAGCGCCTGCGATGTGATGGCGGCATACGCCAGATTCCGCTCTTTTTCCGACAAAGCCTTGGAATCGCCGAGCAGCTCCAGCGGAAAATCCGGCGGCAGTATCACCGCCGCGGCGGAGACCGGCCCGGCCAGGGGTCCCCTGCCCGCCTCGTCGATGCCGCAGATGACGCGGTATCCGGCGAGGAACGCAAGCTCCCTTTGATCCGGATCGGCGGGAGCCTCGAACAGCGAACCCTGGCCCGGATCCCGAAGCACGCGCCTCACGAGGCCCCGGTGTAGTACCTGGCCCGCGATTCGAACTGGGCAAAGCGCTCAGCCAAGGTTGGCAGAAGAACAGCGGCAGTCGATGCGTCACCGGTGCTCGCCGCTTCCTCTATGGCCATGGCTGCATCACCGAGCGCTTTGGCCGAAAGGCTCCAGGAGGCCCCCTTGATGGAATGGGCAGCCTCCCGCAGGGTCTTGGCATCATCGGCCTGGGCCGCAGCCTCCATGTCAGCAAGCTGCGAGCGGGTCTTGGCAGAAAAGCGCACGAGCAAATCAATCACCTTCTCGCGCTGCCCCAGGAAGGTCTCCACGAGGGTATCAAAGTCCAGCACCGAGTTGTCAGCCTCGCCACGGTCTGGCTCGGGCGCCGCGGGCACGACTGGCGCTTCCGCCTCTGTGGCCTTTTCAGCCCAGAAACCCAGCATTGCCGCGAGGTCGGATTTCTTGAACGGCTTGACGAGCACGTCGTTCATGCCCACCTCGATGCACTTGTCCCGTTCTCCCTTCAGGGCGCTGGCGGTTACCGCTATGATTGGCCTGGTAAAACCCTGCTCGCGGAGCCCCCTGGCAGCCTCGTAGCCGGTCATCACCGGCATGAAAATATCCATCAGCACGATGTCAAAATCACCGGCCGAACCAAGCTCGAGCGCTTGCTGGCCATCGCAGGCGACCGTCACCTCGCAACCGAGCTTGTGGAGCAGTACGGTAAAAAGCTCCTGGTTTACCAGATGATCCTCGGCGAGCAGCACCTTGAGGCCGAGCGGATGCTCTCCCGCGGCAGGCACGGGCGACACGAATTCCCTTGAAGGCGACCTGATGACCGAAACGCCAGGACCTTCATGCGCCATGCCCTGAGAGGGACCGGAGTCGGGCGCTTCATCCACGGGTGGCAGGTCAACCTCGTCGCTCAGCGCGCGCTGCAGCACGTCGTACAGCTCGTCCGGGATGATGGGCTTGACGGTGTAGCCGTTGAACCACTGCAGAAGCTTCATCTTGGCATCGGGCCCAATGCCGCCTTCAGGCGCGAGCAACACGAGCCTGGTGGCATTGATCAGCCGGTCCGCGGTAACCTCCGCTCCCAGGCGCCAGCCATCCATGCCTGGCATGTTCTGGTCGATGAGGCACACGGCATATGGCTTTTTTAGTTCGGCTGCCTTGCGCA
The DNA here is from genome assembly GCA_964293355.1 of uncultured bacterium. Lineage (GTDB taxonomy): Bacteria > Spirochaetota > Spirochaetia > Treponematales > UBA12059 > SZUA-370. Next base: position 15,499 of record CAXZAJ010000026.1, on the reverse strand, counting down.
GAGCCTTCAGGGCATCCTCGCCGGAAGCGGTGCCGTCGACCCTGAGCCCGAACGAGGCCGCTACGCGCATCGTGTGCGCAAGCGCCTTGGGGTGGTCGTCCACGACGAGCACGCGCACCGAAGCCAGCCCGGCGCGCACTGGCCTCGCGGCCTTTTCAACTGATTCCATGAGTGGAAGTTCAAAGCTGAACCGGGAACCGCGGGGTTCGTTTGGATCGCACCATATCGATCCGCCCATGGCATCGACGAGGTGCCTGGAGATAGCCAGTCCGAGCCCGGTGCCTCCCTGGGTTGTGGAACCGGAGCTGCCCTGGGTAAACGGCGTGAACAGCCTGGCGCGGAGCGAATCGGGTATGCCCGGGCCGGAATCGGCAACCGTCAGCTGCAGGCACCCCGTGACTGATCTGGCAACGACCACGATCTCGCCGTCGCGGGTGAATTTGACCGCATTCTTGAACAGGTTAACGACGATCTGCCTGAGGCGACCAGGATCGCCATGCACCATGACGGGCAAGGCCTCGTCGATGTCCAGTATGACTTCCAGTCCTTTCTTGTGGGCATCCATGATGATCAGGTCCACCGACTGCCGGAGCGTAGCCCTCAGGTCAAAGTCCACGGCCTCGATTTCAAGCTTTCCGGCTTCTATCTTGGAAAAATCGAGCACGTCGTTGATAAGCCCCAGCAGCACGTCGGCGGAAAACCTGACGGTGCGTATGTAGTCCATCTGCTCCTTGTCCAGGTTCGTCTCTACGAGCAGCTCGGTCATGCCGAGTATTGTCTGGATGGGAGTGCGGATCTCGTGGCTCATGTTGGCCAGGAACTGGCTCTTGGTCTGCGTGGCCTTCTCGGCTTCTTCCTTGGCGGAGACGAGGTTGCGTTCCTTGAGTTTCTGTTCCGTGATGTCCAGGAACGAACACCACAGCCAGCGCCGGCCTGGTTCTGCTGGCACGACGTCAATCGGGTTATTGGCTAAAGTGCTCAGCGGTGACAGCCTCGTCTGGAGCCACAGCCGCTTGCCGGCCGCACTCCGTACGCCGGATTCCACCGTGGCCGATTCCATGCGCCCGAGCAACACCTCGTTGACATAGTACGAGTACTGGAAGGATTCCCGTTCTTCCAGCCAGTCGAACAGCGGCACGGCCAGCCGCTCCGGCACGAAGCCAGCCAATTCAGTGAAAAGCTCCTCGAACGCGGCGTTCCAGAGCGCGGGTATACCCTTTTCGTTGAGCACGATCATGGGTTGCCGCGCCTGATCGAAGGCTGCCCGGAACAGGGTTTCTGGCAGAACCATCAGAAATTGGCCTTGAGTATCTCCAGGGTCTTCCTGAGGATGTGTTCGGGCTTCAGCGGCTTTACCAGGTAGCTCTTGACGCCCGCCTGGAAAGCCTTTACCACAGACTCGCGTTGCGTAACCGCCGAGAGCACGATGATGGGCATTTCCAGGTCCTGCGCCTTGAGCTCGGCCAGAACGCCAAAGCCATCCACCTCGGGCATGCGCAGGTCCAGAAAGACCAGGTCGAACACACGCGAACGCACGGCGGTGAGGAATTCCCTGCCATTGGAAAAGGTGTTTACCTTGGCGTTGATGGCCTCGAAGGTTGTCTTGAGCAGTTCCTGGATGACGAAATCGTCATCAACGACTGCGATGTCCAGCCCGTCACCAAGGTTTTTGGCCGCCTCCATGGAGAGCTGTGGTCTGGTGTTCTCGGCTTCAAAGCGCATTTCTATTGATTCGCCGCCCGAGGCCCGCCCCTGGCTGGAGAGAATTTTATCGTTGATGAGCGAAGCCTTGTGGTCTGGCTCTTCCGAGCCGAAGGCTGCATCAGCCACCAGCCCGTCGAGGGCGTAGGCAAGGTTGGTAACCACCTCGATCTCCGAGAATTCAGCCCTCCCCGCTACGAATTCCTTGACGAAACTCGACCGGGTAAGCACCTTGACGTTTCTGGCCTTGGCCCGTGAAGACTGCGACACGGTCTCCAGCAGTATCTCCAGATTGGGCCCATCCACGAACGACAGCTCCATGTCAGACAGCATGAGCAGCACGCGGGGCTTCTGTATGGCGTACAGGTCCAGGAGTTCGCGGATCTTGAAGCGCAACAGGTCTACCTTCTCGAGGTTGATGCCCTTGGCCAGCTCCACGAACACGATGTTGTCGTTGACGTGGGCTTCCAGAATGCAGGGCGTCTTGTCCACCTCAAAGCGGGCACCGGTTATCTCGGAGATTATCTGAAACAAGGCATCCATCTTGATGGGCTTCATGAACACCTTGCGGATATTGTACTGCACCAACTCGAGCAGGCGGTTCTTGTCTATTTTCTGGGCTGTCAGGACCACGGGAATGGCCGCGGTATTGGGATTGCGGGCCTTCTCCGCAAGCACTTCCTTGCAGTTCTTGCGGGTCAGGTGGTAGTCCATGATGATGAGGTCGGGTGGATCGTTGCGCATCTTGGAGATGCCGTCCAGCCCGTCTATGGCCGCGTCGGTAGACAGGCCCGCCCTGGCGAGGCGCGCCTTGAGGTAATCCCTGAAGAGATCGGATTCGTCGATTATCAGGACACTCATTTTGGCCACTGAAGGCCTCCTTGGCTGTTTTGACGGCTGGAAGCAGCGTCGTGCTTCTGGCGATGTGCCAGTATAAACGAGAAACACGCCTTCCTCAATGAAACATTGCCCCCATGGCAGGCTGATGGCAGGCTGATGGCAGCGCCTCGACAAGACAGGTTCATTTTTGACGGATATATTTGTCGATGTATGTTATATTGAAAAATGCCGATATTGAAGTGAAAAACTGTCTTGTTTGAATGGAGTCCAGTATGGGTGTACGCGCAATTCGCTTTTTCGCCCTCGCCTCGCTGTTGTTCCTCGCGGGCGCCACGTTCGCACAGGAAGCCTCGGGCAAGCCCGACCCGGAGTACAAGGCGGTCAAGGGGCTGGAAAACTGGACGTACGACTACGACCTTTCGGCCCTGGAACCGGGCACCTACAATATACTCGCGCGCGCGGTGGACTCCGCAGGCAATGTATCGTTCGCGGCACCGTTCAACCTCATCGTCGACCCCGCGTCAGACCTTGCCATTGCGGGCATCGTAAACCCGCTGCCCCTGGCACGAGTCGGCGCGGACCTCAATGTCGTGGGTACCTGCGTAGACGACGATGCCGTGGACTATGTGGAACTCAGGCTGGATGACGGCGAATGGAACCGGGTGGAAGGTTCCGAGTACTGGTCCTACTACCTGCGGACCGCGAGCCTTGCGGACGGTCTCCATGTCATAACCGTCAGGGGCGTGGACACCAACGGGCTCACCGGCATTGAAACGAAGGTCCGGTTCCATCTGGACAGGACAAAACCGCTGCACACGGTCAGCGACCCGGGTTTCGGCGCCATCGTTTCAGGCCGGCTGTCCATTTCCGGGTCGGTCTACGATGCCAACGGCCTCGCGGGCGTCTCGTACTCCATGGACGCGGGAGCCACCTGGCTGCCGCTTAAACATTCCTATGACAAGAAGACAAACACGGCCACCTTTGCGCTGGCCACCGATACAACGAAGCTGCCTGACGGCCCCACGGTGCTCTGGCTCAAGAGCATCGACGGCGTGGGTTCCGAGGGCGTGGCCGTATTCCTGTACTTTGTGGACAACACCAGGCCAGAACTGGTCGTGCTGTCGCCCGCCGAGGACGAGGCGGTCAACGGCGCCTACACCATACGCCGGCGCGCCTTTGACACGGTGGGGAACTCGTCGCTGGCCTGGGCCTACGAAAAAGAAACGGGGCAGGTAGTGCTGTTGCCGGGTAATCCATACTTTACGTTGCCCTTTATTGCCCCCGCCAAGGCGGGGGCGACGACGGTGCGTATTTCCGCGGGCGACGTAGCCGGAAACATCACGACGGTGGCCGTGGCGCGGCGGGTCGACCCGGGCGCTGACCTGCCCGTAGTCCTGGTAACGCATCCGGCCGCCGGTTCCACGCTGGACGGCGAGATCCGGGTAACCGGCGCCGCCCGTGATGACGATGGCGTGGCCTCGGTAGACTGGCGCCTGGACTCGGGCCCGGAAACCCGCGTTGACTCCACGGGAACCTTCTCGTTTACCGTGCCGGGTGCCCCCAGCGGGCCGCGCGTGCTGTGGGTGCGCGCCACTGACACAAATGGGCTTGCCGGCCCCTGGGCTCAGCTGCCCTTCACCTATGCGGGCGCTGCGCCAAAGCTGGCCATCACGCGCGGCACCGATGCCTCAGGCGAGCGCGACTTTGCGCCAGGGCTGGCGCTCTCCACGCTGGACGGCCGCGCGGCGCTCTCCGGCACTATTGCTGCCGCCAGTCCGCTCGCCACGCTGACGTACACGGTCAATGGCGGCGCACCGGTCAGCCTGACGGTTCCCAAACCGGCCGCGGGTACGGCAGGTGCGGCGTTCACGGTGCCGCTATCAGCCTCATTGCCCTTTGGCGTGCTCGATGTCCGCGTTACAGCTACAGACTCGTTCGGCAAGACCGGCTCCGTTCGGGTGCCCGTGCTGGCCATAAACTACGCCAGGCCGCGCAGCGGCCCCCTCCTGGACTTCGGCCTCGGCCCTGAATCCGCCACGACCGGTCCTGACGCGGCAGCGGCCGCCTCGGCGGAACCCATCAGGCTTTCAGTCAGCGATCTGGCTCCGCTGACCGGCACCTTCGTCACCCCTTTTGATTGCGGGGCAATAACCGCCGTTAAAATGGAACCTGCGACTCCGCTGCTGGAGGCTTCATTTGAAGGCGCCACAGTCCGTGTCATCCGCAAAGCTGACGGTACGACCGGGCCTACGAGCGTCGTGGTTACGACAGAGCGTGGGCACCGCTTTACAGCCGGGCTGTTCCTGTTCCGTACCGACTCGGCCGCACCGGTGCTCGCGATCGTCGAACCGGCCTTTGGCTCCTGGCAGCGCGGCGAGACCGCGATAGTCGTTACGGCCAAAGACGGTGATGCGGTAGCCTCCGTTGAATATTCAGCCAATGGCGGCGCCTGGTTGCCCCTGAACGCGGCCGCCCTGCCGGATTCCGGCGCGGAGTACCGCGCAACCTTTGACGCTGCCGGCGCAACCGGCCCCGTGCGGCTGGATGTGCGGGCGGTGGACGCCGCCGGCAACACCGCAGTGGCCGCGACCGCGTTTCTGGCCGACCCGCAAGCGCCAGAACCGGCCCGCCTCCTGCCCCGTGACGGTGACGAAGTTTCCGGCTCCACCCTGTTCGCGGTGAGGCTCGGCGAGGCCCTGCAGTCGCTCGAGAAGGCCGAGCTTGGCCGTGACGGCAGCTACGAGCCCCTTGAAGCCGCGTCCGTGATTACGTTTACCGCCGATGTTCCGGCGAGTTCTGGAGATCAAACTGGACTACTGGTGCTCAGAGTCACCGACAAGGCCGGAAATTCCACGGAACTGGAATTGCTGGCCGGGCTGAAGGCTCTACCGGAGGCCAGAACGGCCGCCGTGCCCGTAGCGGGCATCAAGACAAACGCCGAGTGGCTACCGGCCGGGCTCGAGGGGCCGCTCGCGGTTTTTACAGGAACAGACGCCGTGGGTCCGCTCTCGTGGACCGTGCCTATCCTGGCCTCTGCCGACGGCGCTCCGCTGGATCAAGCCCTGTTCGCCGACTTTGCCGCAAAGCCTATACGCACCTCCGGTGCCGCTACGCTGAACGCGACGTTTACCCGCGTGGCACCTGACCCCAAGAAGCCGGTAGCTTTCTGGGGCTACGAACCTGGCGCGGTAAACCTGCCGCTGGCGCTCAAACTGCTCAAAAAAGGCGCCACGCCGGAGGACGATGTGTGGAGCGCCGCGCTCAAGCTCCCCGCAAAACCCGACGGAATTTCCTATGTCTGGGTGACGATACAGGACACCGTACAAGGCGCGGTGCACGCGCTGGTGGCCCTCGACTACGACTCGACGCCTCCAGCCGTGGAACTGGTCGCTCCAGCCCCGGCGGCTCCAGCTACGGCGGGACCGACGGCAACAGCGGCAATCAAGGCCACGGCCGCCGGGGCCTCTGCGGGGGGTCGCCGGGCTACCGGTGCCAACGGCATAGCGTCAGTTTCCTACGAGTCCGGTACTGACAAAGGCGACCTGGAGCTGCAGCCAGGTTCCGGCGATGCGACCAGAACCTTCACGTTCGCGCCAAAAGCCACGAGTTCTGTCATAAAGCTGACCGCCACCGACGGATCGGGCAACCGGTCGGTAACCACGGTAACCGTGGGCTTTGATGCCGCGGCGGACCAGCCGGCTGTGCGCATCCTGGCTCCGGCCGAGAACGAAGTGACCGCCGCCGCCGCGGGTGACCAGAATACCTCGACCCAGGTGCTGCTCTACGCCACCGATGATGATGCGCTCGAGACGGTAAACCTTACCATGGACGCAACGGCACTGCAGGCCGCCGGCCCCGGACCGCTGTACGCGATTGATGCGGGGCGGCTGGCGCCGGGCAAACACGTGGTTACGGCCACCGCGGTCGACGCTGGTGGCGCACTGTCTGCCAAGGCCAGCCTGAATTTCATGCAGGCTGGCACCGCCCCTACGGTAGCGCTCCGTTCGGTCGTCAGATCGGTTGAATCCGGTGGATCAGGAGCGCCTGAAGCCTTTACTCCCGGCGCAACGCTGGTGGTGGATGGCAAAACGGCGCTGTCCGCGGTCGTTACTGCTGCCGGTGGGCTTGCCAAAATCGAATACGCCATCAACGGCAGCGCCTGGGCCGCGCTCGCCGCCCCCAAGCCCGATGCGGCCGGCACCTACCAGGTGCGCGTCATGCTCCCCGCTACGCTGCCGTATGAGCGCAACACCGTATCGGTCAGGGCCACCGACGCAACGGGTGCCGTAGCTCTGGATACGCTGTCATTCTTCCGTGTAACGCCAGAGCGCGGCATCGAATCAGTCCTCGCCGAGGGCGTGTACCTGTATGACGGCCGAACCGGCACCGAGCGCCGAACCGTGCTGGCACCCGGAGACTCGCTAGGCGCGCTCTGGCTCGGCAGGCCTGTCAGCGCCATTTCCCTCGAGCCCCCGCTGGCCTTCGCCGAGGCCTCGTTTGAAGGCGCAGCGCTCAAGATCACCGCGACAGCCGACGGCGGAGCTGCCCCCGACGCCATCAAGACCGTGTTGCGCGTGGAGACGGGAGACGGCGACATCTTCAGTTCCCAGCCACTGGCCCTCGTCGTAGATTCAGGCGCGCCGGTGCTGGCTCTGACGGAGCCGGTGTCCGGCCTTCCCGTCGGCACCTCTTTTACCCTCTCGGGTACGGCCTCCGACCCCAATGGCCTGGCCGTGCTGGAATGGTCCACCGACAACGGAACAACCTGGAAGCCCTTTGAGGCCACCAGCGTGCCCTCCGGGACACCTGAACCGGTCACGTATACAGCCAGTCTGGCACCTGAGGCGGCGGACGGTGCCATAGGCATACTCGTACGTGCCACCGACCGTGCCGGAACCACCAGCACCGTACTCTCGTCAGTAGCCAAGGACACCGCCGCTCCGCTCATCGTCTTTGAGTCGCCCCGGACCATAGATACGGTCAACGGCACCATCCTGGTATCGGGCTACGCCGAGGACGCATTCAGCGTTGCCTCCATCGAATACAGCGCCGACGGCACCACCTGGGAACCGCTGGAACCGGCACCCCGCGGAGCCGCGCCGGCTGAAGTCCGCCGCGTGTCGTTCAGCCGCATCGTTGACCTTGGCGCACTGCCTGAAAGTGGCGTAGCACTGGCCTTCAGGGCCACCGATGCCGCCGGCAATGCCCTGACCGTCTACCCGCTCGATCCGGCCGCACCTGCCTTCGTCATAGACATAGAAGCGGACAAACCGACGATACAGATCCAGGTACCGGCTGAAGCCGAAGTGGCTCGCTCCGACTTCAAGGTGTCCGGTATGGCCTTTGACGACGACGGCATCAAGGAACTGTTCTGGCGTCTCGACGGCTCGGACTGGGCCAGGCTCGACGGCGCCAACGGCTTTGCCGTGGCCTTCAAGCTGCTGGATCTGACCGATAACGAACACCTCTTCGAGGCCTATGCCGTAGACCTGAACGGCGTCTCGGGCGAGATCGCGTCCCGCGGCTTCAGGGTAAGCAGAGAAGAACCGGTAGGCAGTCTCGATTCCCCGAATGTCGAGATCATGAACAAGAACCTCATCACCCTCAAGGGTGTAGCCTCCGACGCCAATGGCATAGCGGCCGTGTACGTTTCTTTTGACAACGGCGCCACCTTCAACGCCGCCGTGGGCACAACCGAGTGGAGCTATACGCTCGACACCAGGACCATACCCGACGGCGTGCACAGCATTTACCTGCGCCTCGTCGATGGCTACGACACGCCGGGCTTTGCCGCGGGGCTTATTTCAGTAGATAATACACCCCCCACCGTGCAGCTCGACACGCCGGTGGACGGAGCCGAAGGTCTGGGTTCGATGATCATGGGCGGCCGCGTCTCCGATGGCGTGGCGGTGCAGAGCATGAGCCTCCAGATATCAAAGCTCGGGGCTTCCACACCTGAAATGATCGTTGACCTCAAAACAGCAGGCATTTTCAGCCGCGAAGTGGACATCAGGGCCTTGCCGCCGGGCTGGTACAACATCAAGGCGGTTGCGCTGGACAAGGCAGGCAATTCAGCCTACGACTCCAGGAACGTGCTGGTCCTTGAATCGCAGAAGGCCGACTACGCCGAACTGGTGTTCCCGGCCCACGGTGAAGCCGTCTCTGGCCGCTTTACACTGGACGGACGCATCGTCTCCTCCGAGCCGCTTGAACGCGCCTCCATTAAACTGAACGGTCAGCCCTTCGCGGTGGTGGAACTGCAGGCGCAAGGCTGGTTCAGCCTGCCCGTGGAACCCGGCACGGTTGAGGACGGCGAGCTGTCGTTTACGCTGGAAGCCACCTCAAAGGCCGGCGTAGCCCTGGCCTCCGAGCCTCGGGCACTCTCCTATACACGGGAGGGACCGTGGGTGGATATCGATGCGGTGCGGTCCGGCGACTTCATCATCGGGCGCCCCTTCCTCGTGGGCAAGGCCGGATGGGATGCTCCAGAAGCACCAGCGGACACAAAGGAAGCCATCGCCGCCCACAAGAAACTCGTGGCGGAACGCCGCGTACTCGGCGTGGCAGTGAGCCGCGACAACGGCAAGACCTGGCAGGAGGCCTCGGGCACCGGTGATTTCAAATACCGGCTGGAAACACAGGAATACCAGAACGGCGTGCTCAGGCTCCTCGTCAAGGCAACCTTTGCCAACGGCCAGACCGCGGTACGCAAGCGACTCGTGGTGCTGGATACAGAAAAGCCCCAGATCCACATACTGAAACCCGCCGAGAACGGCCGGTACAACGGCATCATATCAATGGAAGGCACCGCTTCGGATACCAACGGCCTCACTGAAGTTGCCGTCCTGCTCAGATCCGGAGACAAGTCTTCGTATGAAGTACCCGGGTTCATCCAGGGCTCATATGCGGACATCCATATCCTCGGTGCAACGGTAGCGGAACTCGGGCTGGGCCTGTCATTCTTTGACGACAACGTCAAGCTCCAGGTGGAACTGGGCAAGGGCTTCTACCTGAACCCCACCTGGGAGAACTTGTTTGGAATGGATTACGAGGGCTCCACTGCCTCGGAAAAATCGCGGTTCGGAGGGTACGTGCTCGGAGCCAGGCTGCTGGCAAACCTTGCCTACCTGCCGTTCTCGTACTGGTTCGGGCCGGACTGGGAGTTCTTCTCCATGTCGTTTGCCGTAGGAGCCAGTTTTACCTACTTCAGCAAGCAGGATTCCATAGCCGATATCCTGTCTCCGCCAAACGGCCAGTACATGGTGCTCTCGGGGGTTGTGGCACAGTGGGAGTTCGCCAAGTTCCACTTCAACCGAACCTTCTTCAAGACCATAGGCTTGTACCTGGAAGGCGGATTGATATTCATACCCTCAGAAGCTTCCACGAAGCTCGAGGAGTTCATACGGCCCAACGTGGCCTTTGGCATCAGGATAGGCCTGTTCTGAGCCGCAGCCAACCCTGAAACGCCAACCACAGGACGTTTCAGGGTCTGCCGCGGACTTGACGGAACGGAGGGATCAATCTATTTTTAGAAAACTGGTACATTCTGGAAGGAATTTGACAGGATGTACAGGATGAAATCGAAGAGATGTACAGGATAGAGAATAAGAAAGATCAGACCCTTGAAATTTCTCATCCTGTTCATCTCTTTCTTATCCTGTAAATCCTGTTTTATTGGATACAAACGTGGATATACTGGTAAATAAAAAGTAAAAAGCTTGGGAACCAAGGAGCCGGACGATCATGCAAAGAAGGATACATGTGCTGATCGCGCTGTCGGACGCCCAGGATTCGGCGCTCGTCGATGCCGCGCTCGCAGAGACAAATTGTGCCCGCTCCTTTGCCGAGGATCTTCGGTCCGTCGAAGCATCCATGGGCGATGCCGACGTCATACTCACCGATACCGAGTTTGCCTCGGGCGCCTTTGCCGACTGGCTGTCGTTGTGGCCCATACCGGCGGTTCTCATCGTGGGGCCAGGCATGGATCCAAAAAAACTGGCCGAGAATACGGCCGACGAATCAAGCGCCTTCCTGATCCGCGATCCGGAGCGAGACTGGATCCGCTATGTCCCCATACTGGTACGCAAGGCCACCTCGGTACGCGAAAGTCTGGACAGGCAGAATTCCAGCATCATCAAGGCTGAAGGCAGCTACATGAACCTGCTCCGGGCCGTACCGGACATCGTCTACGTGCTTGATGGCGATGGCTGCTTTGCCTATGTCAACGATGCCATTGTCCAGCTGGGCTGGAAGCCTTCAGAACTGATGGGCAAGCATTTTGCCGAGATAGTCCATCCTGACGACCTCCAGGAGGTCTGCCGCAGCATCGTGCTGCTCCGGTTCGAAGGCGTAAAAACAGGGGCGGACTCAGCTCCCAAGCTCTTCGACGAACGCCGCTCCGGCGACCGCATGACCCGCGGACTGAACATACGGTTGCGGCATCGTGACGGTGATGCCTGGTCAAAAGCCGCCGTCGATTCCTGGGGAGAAATCTCGAGCCTCGGCGTAAACCTGCCCGAATTCCAGGGTACCGGCACCGGTACCATAGGCATCATCCACGATGTCAGCGAACATCGCGAACTTGAGCTCAGGATGTCAAAAGAGCTCGTGGCGCGCGACATACTGCTCAAGGAGATACACCACCGGGTCAAGAACAACCTGCAGGTGGTGTCCAGCCTGCTCTCGCTGGAGAGCGATTGTGTGGAAGACGAACGGGCCAAGTCGGTATTCATGGAATGCCAGACCCAGGTGCAGTCGATGTCGCTGGTGCACGAGCAGATCTATCGCGGCTCCTCGCTCGAAGGGGTCGAGGCATCCGGATACTTTGCCAGGCTGGCCGAGTACCTCATCGGGGTGCATGACGCAAAGGCGCGCGGCATCCAGATCGAGGTATCGGCAGGTGACATCGTGCTGCCCATAGACGCTGCCATGCCGCTGTCCATCATCACCACGGAACTGGTCTCGAACGCCTTCAAGCACGGCTATCCGGATTCACGCAGTGGTTGCGTGTCAATCTCGCTCCAGCGGGACGGAGATTCCTACGAGTTCAGCGTAAAGGACGACGGCATAGGATTCGCCGCCGCGGGCCTTGCCGGCCATACGCCCGGCAAGAACAAGGGCATAGGCATGGACCTGATCGAGGCGCTCGCGGGCCAGCTCGGCGGAACGATGGAACGCCGGGATGGCCAGGGCGCGCATACGGTGCTCCGCTTTCCCGTCAAGGAGCTTGCGTAGCCGCCAGCACCGACTCGGCAGCCTTGGCATCGTCCTTGAGGATGCGTTCATCGGGGGCCAGCAGTTGCGCTTCCTGGATGGTGGCAAGCGCCTCTTTGTACTGCCCGGCGTTGTACAGTGCCGCAAACCGGTTGTGCGCGGCCTTGACCCAGTTGGCCCTCGCCGTGCGCTCAAGCGATGCCAGTTCACGCGAATCGCTGAATCTGGCCACGGCCTCCGATGCTATCTTCCAGGCGCCTAGATGGTCACCTGCCTTGCGGCGCTCCTCGGCCAGGCCGGTATAGGCCCAGCTGAACGCGCTCCGTACCCAAAGCGCATCAGCCTGTCCTGACGCATGCACCGTTTCAGCCAGAGCCAGCGCCTCGGACGGACCGGAGGTGCGGAGGGTGTCAGTCAGGACGGCAAGCCGGGCCGTAGCGCGGAGTTCCGCAAAGGCAGGACTCTGGCCATACCGGGCTATGGCGGCGTCTGCCAGCGTCAGGGAATCGGCATAGCGGCCAACGCGGAGCAGCGCCCCGACGCTGTTGTTGACGCGGCCCGCAAGCGTTTCCAGCGTCAATTCACCGGGATCATAGGCGTATGCGTCGACGGCAAGGCCAAGCGCCACCGCCCAGCTGCCTGACCGTTCCGCCAGCGTGGCGCGGTTGCGCAGCACGAGCGCCATGACGCCCCTGGCGGAAGCGTCGCGTGACGGCTGGGATTTCAGGTTTTCAATCGTGGTGTCGTAGCCTTGGGGATTGGTCGTTTCCACATCGACGCGGCGGCCGTCCACCGTCAGGTAGCAGTAGGCATGGTCATCGAGTATGACGCCCCGGACGTCCAGACCCGCCGCCCTGGCCAGGATGGTATACAGCGACGCCGAGCCGACGCAGATGTAGCGCCCCTCGATGAGGCCCGCGTCAATGCGCGATTCCAGCACGTCATACCGCTTGAGGATGCTGTAGACCAGTTCCAGCACGCGATCTCCGCGCTCGTAGGCATCGGGCGCAGCGACAACCAGGTCCTCAGCGGCCCGCACGGCCTGCAGCCCCGCGGACAGGGCTTTGTCCGCCCGATCGGCGCCGGCGCCGGAAAACAGGATGGCGGCCGAGAGCAATCCGGTGGCTGGCGGTTCAGCGGAGGCAGCCGTCAACGCCAGCACGGCCTCCGCCGGGTAAACGCGGGTGGGTTCTTCCGCCTCGCTCTGTGCCGCGACCAGCAGCGGGAGCGCCGCCGCGAGCGCGATGACGAGCGACCGGGTACAGCCACGGTTGCGTGATGGAGCGTTCATCGTCGACCTTACCTCTTGACCAGATCCCGCCTATGAAAAACAGGCGAGGTATGAGTATTATAGAGCATCATAAAACAGCTTTCTATACCATCTGGAGGCACTCGTGGATGAACTCAATGATCTGGTAATACTCGGAGCCGGCGCGGCGGGCATGGGAGCGGCGCAGTACGGCGCGCGCGCCAACCTGAAGACGCTCGTGATTGAAGAAATGGCTCCCGGCGGGCAGGCCCTGCTGATAGACCGGCTGGAGAATTATCCTGGCCTTCCCGAGCCGGTAGACGGCTACACCTGGTCCGAGACCATGCGGGCCCAGGCAATGGAATTCGGCGCGGAAATCATGGCTTCCAGCGTGTCGTCGGTCCGCAAGGAAGGCGAGCGCTTCGTCGTGGAGACAGGCGACGGCCCTGTCCTGGCCAAGGCCATCATCGTGGCAACGGGGGCAAAGCACCGCCACCTCGATGTTGCCGGTGAAAACGAATTCGCCGGCCGGGGCGTCTCGTACTGCGCCACCTGCGACGGCCCGTTCTTCAAGGGCAAGCGCATGGTGGTGGTGGGCGGCGGAGATGCCGCCTGCGACGAGGCGATGTTCCTGGCAAAGCTGGCGGACAAGGTGATCATGGTGCACCGCAAGGACCGGTTCCGCGCCCAGAAATCGGTGGCGGCCCGCGTGCTGGCCAACCCGAAAATTGAAGTACGATTCGAGACGGTCGTAGAGGAGATCAAGGGCGAAAAATCGGTTTCAGCCGTGTCGCTCAAGAACCTGAAGACCGGCGAGGTGTACTCCGAACCGGCCGCCGCGGTGTTCGTTTTCGTAGGCTCGATACCCCAGACAGAAGGCCTGCCGGCAGACCTGGCCAAGGATGAAACCGGATCCATCGTAACGGACGACAGGATGGAGACCAACATACCGGGCCTCTTCGCCGCAGGCGTCGTGCGGGCTACTCCGTTCCGCCAGGTGATAACCGCGGTGTCGGACGGAGCCGTGGCGGCTCATTGCGCGGCCCAGTACATAGACGAGATGGAGGGCAAGGCCTACCTGTAGGCCAGATACTCATGGCCGCCGCCGCTCGCAGAAGATCGCTGACACTACTCACGTCGCTCGTGGCCGCGGCCGCGCTCGTTGGCGTACTGGTAGCGGTGCCGTTCTCCTGCTCGCTGGCCCACAGCGAGACTTCGCTGCCCGCGGAAACGCGGGCAGGTGACGCGGAGCCGGATGCCATTACGGTCTCCGGCGCGGCCGGACCGGAAAGCCGCGCCGCGGTGGATGCCTCGTCGTTCTGGAAACTCGCCGGAGCGGACGAGGACGATGCGGTAGAGGCCCTGATGGCGCGCATGGGAGCGGAAGAACGGCTGGGGCAGCTGTTCATGCTTTCCTACGCTGGCGAAGAGCCTACCCCGCTTCTGTACTCATGGATACGCAGGCGCGGGCTGGGCGGCGTCAAGATATTCGGCTGGAACGCGGAAGATACCGGCAAGGTAGCCAGCGCCATACGTGACATACAGACTGCAGCGGAATCGGGTCCGTTCGATGTTCCGCCCTTCGTGGCCACCGACCAGGAAGGCGGCTGGATACGCCATGTCCGCGGCTCGACCAGCATCACGCCTGGCAACATGGCCATCGGCGCCTCGGCAAGGCCGAGCAGCGCGTACCCCAGCGCGCCTTACATAAGGGCCGAGGTGTCGGCCCCCGGCATATCCATGAACTTTGCCCCCAACGTGGATCTGGCCACGCGCCCGGAATCCACCATCGTGGGACCGCGCGCCTTCTCGGCCGATCCCATCCAGACGGGCATCCTGGCAGCCGCCTGGGCCAGGGGCATGGCCGACTCGGGAGTGGTTGCCACGGCCAAGCACTACCCCGGTCACGGCGACACGGCGCTGGATTCCCACGGCATACTCCCGATCATAGACATAGACGAAGAGACGCTGTGGAACAGGGAACTGGTGCCCTACCGCATGCTGGCGGCGGAAGGCATACCGGGCATCATGTCCGGCCACCTGGCCTTTCCAAAAATTGTCGGTTCAAAGCAGGCGGCATCGCTCTCCACCCACCTCATCCAGGACCTGCTGCGCGACCGCATGGGCTATGACGGCCTCGTGATTACCGATGACCTGATGATGACCGGAGCGGCCAGCTCGGGAGGCCTCTCCGAGACCTGCGAGCTGGCGATCCGGGCCGGCAACGACATCCTCATGTTCAGCCGCACGCTGGGGCTCGACGACGAGTCGTGGACCCGGCTGGCCCGGCTGTACCGCTCGGACGCAAGCTTCCGCGCCAGGGTTGACGAATCGACGCGCCGCGTGCTCCGCGCCAAGCTGCGCTGGCTCCTGCCGCTTGGTCGCGGGGGCGGGTTGCCGGACGCCGAGCCAGACCTCGCCCCGCGCAGCCTGGGTCCCCGGGAGGTCTTCGAGGCGCAGGCGATGGGCAGCGCCACCGCGCTTGGCACCACTACC
>CAXZAJ010000025.1:0-19771 GCA_964293355.1 uncultured bacterium | reverse complement strand
CTCGTCACCGATCTTGAAGGTATGGTGCGGGGGAACCTTTGACACGAGCTGGCTGTTGGCTGTCTTGGCCCACAGGTGAATCTCGGCACCGAGCGGTTCCACGACGCTGATGGTCGTCTTGAACCCCTTCGCCGTCTCGTCGTACGGAAGGTCTTCAGGCCTGAGCCCGAGCACGACTTCCTTGCCGACATACGGCTTCAGGGCAGCGACATGCTCCTCTGCCGGGCTCATCCTGCCCGTTCCCTCGTCGAGCACGATCTTGCCGCCCTCTTCCAGCACCTTGACGGTCAGGAAGTTCATCGGGGGCGAACCGATGAAGCCGGCTACGAACTTGTTGATCGGGTGGTTGTAGAGGTACAGGGGAGAGCCGATCTGCTGGACGAGGCCGTCCTTCATGACGACGATCTTGTCGCCCATGGTCATGGCCTCGACCTGGTCGTGGGTTACGTAGATCATGGTGGCCTGCAGGCGCAGGTGCAGGTCGATGATCTCGGCGCGCATCTGCACGCGGAGCTTGGCGTCCAGGTTGGACAGCGGCTCGTCGAACAGGAATACCTTGGGGTTGCGTACGATGGCGCGGCCTACCGCGACGCGCTGGCGCTGTCCGCCTGAAAGCTGCTTGGGCTTGCGATCCAGGTATTTCTCGATATCGAGGATCTTGGCGGCCTCGCGGACGCGCTGGTCGATCTCGGCCTTGGGCAACTTGCGGATCTTGAGTCCGAACGCCATGTTGTCGTACACGCTCATGTGCGGGTACAGTGCGTAGTTCTGGAACACCATCGCGATGTTCCTGTCCTTGGGCGGTACGTCGTTGACGATCTGACCGTCGATGCTGATTTCGCCGCCCGAGATTTCCTCGAGACCGGCTACCATCCGGAGCGTCGTCGACTTTCCGCAGCCCGACGGGCCGACGAAGACGACGAATTCCTTGTCTTCAATGGTGATGTTGACTGAATCAACCGCTTTGACGTCCCCGTCATAGACCTTGGTGACGTCCTTGAGAATTACTCGTGCCATGCTTGCTCCCCTTCAGAGGTTATCTTATGGGGCATATTGTAGGGGCGAACCGGGCTGTTGTCAAATCAAACGTCCTTGACACGAGGAGCGTCCTCCCCGACAATAGCCGGACACCAATCCTTCGAACCCCTTTACCTAATGAAGATGCTCGAGAAGCTGCTTCCATGGTGACCGGGTCAAAGGGCCGGGGACGGAAACGCCCCGACCTTCCGCGCTTGAAAAGGAGGACGCGAGGTGAGCCGTGCTATACCCATGCTCGTCACGCTGCTAGCTGTAACCATCCTCACCCCGAGCTTCGCGCTTGCGCCGAGTCTGGCCTACAACAGCACCATGCTACAACTTACCGCCCAGACGGCCCGGCCCGTTCCGGTCGGTATTGGTGGAGAGAAGGGTTACAGCCTCGGAGAGATTTTCCCGCCGCAACTCGAAGCATGGCGCCTCCAGGTGCGCTCTGGAACCGGCGCAAGGACGGAACTGAATTCCGACGACCTCGGCGAACGCCTGTTTGATATGTACGTGGTCGAATCCAGCGGGATATGGGACCTCGTGCTCGATCCAGACATATCCGGAAACAGGGAGCGGGTCAGGGGCATTACCGCACTGACCCTGACCGGAGAACCTTGTCCCGAAAAAACCATCGAGGTTTGGCTGTCGTGGGAAGGCGTACCAGAACTCAAGAATGAAATCAGGCGCTGGGCTGAACGGGCGGGAGTGACGGCCAAGGTAGTCGACGTACCATCGATCAAGAGCAAGCTCGTTACCGTCCTCCGCGGCGGCGGCAAAGTCCCTGATGTCGTGATGATTCAGTCAGATTATCTGCCCGATCTGCTTGAAGCGGGAGCGCTGCAGCAGCTTGACGGGCTCAGGTTGCCCGAGGCAGGTGCCAAGGGCAGAAAAGCATTCGAGCTTTCCGGCAGGCTGCTCGGAGCGCCATTCTACTGCGATACCCAGCTCGTTTTCTATGCAACAAAGCTGATTCGGCAAGTGCCGCACCCGGATTGGACGCTGGAAGATATGGAACGCCTCGCAAGGGCCTCGGGAGTACAGGTCGGGGCCGCCTGGAACGCATATTCGGCATACTGGTTCCTGCCCTTCGTCATTGGATTCGGCAAGGATTCCATCATGGGAACAAACGGGAAGATGGATGTGCGGCATCCGGCATACGCCAGAGCCCTGACCTACCTCAAGGATTCCATAACGCGCAAATTCCTGACTCCGATGGAGCGCGACGCCATGATGGCATACTTCACCTCCGGAAAAGCGGCCTTCATCCTGTCCGGTTCCTACAGCGTGCCTGAATTCAAGCGGCTCGGTCTGCCGTTTGGCGTGGCCGCGTTTCCGCTGGTTACCGCGGGTGGAAAGCGGCTTGCGCCGATGCTGGACTACAAGGGCTGGGCAATCACCAGGACGACGAAAAACCCGGTCCTGTCCAGACGCCTCGTGCAGTATCTGAGCAGCCCAGGCGTGCAGGCCGCGTTCTGCTCGCCCCAGGGCAAGCTGCCGGCAGCGGAATCTGCCTGGTCGCTGTTGCCGGCAGGTGACCCGTACCTTGCGACGATCAGGGCCAGCTGGGAGGCCGGTATCGCCGTGCCTCCCGATCCCGTGTACGGCGAATTCAAGAATGCGTCCTGGAAGCTCATACGGCTCTTTCTGGGCGGTAACACAACAAGTGACGAAACGCTATCAGCCCTCGCGACGATCCTGGGTGAATGAATGTGGATTTTGACTGCATATACATACGACAAGGAGCATGAGCATGAAACGGACAAAGGGAAAAACAGGGACAGCCGCTGTGCTGGCGATTGCTATCGCGCTGGTCATGGCGATGGGCGCTTGCGTAAGCCAGGAACCGGCCGTCAAGGTGGAGGAAGCCCCCACGGAAGAATCAGTTGACGCGACGAGCGCATCCACGGATACGGGCGACTGGGGCGAGGCACCAGCTGCCGATGCCAAAGCAAGCGCTAAAACCGACCAGTCCTATCAGGACGGAACCGGCTGGTCCATAGACCTCAAGGGCATCAGGCAGGCAAAGCTGTGGCAGAGTTATTATGAAGAAGCAAAAACGCACGCAAGCCACTCGGTAGAGAAGACTGTCGACAAGAAGGGCGTCAAGACGAGCTACCGCGGCATGCCCCTGAGACTCGCGATCGCCATGGTGGACGGCCCGGACACCGATCATGCCTGGCTTTTTGACCAGGACCTGTGGAACAAGGGCTATGACGTCACGATCGTGGCGAAGGACGGCTACTCGGCCACCTTCAACACCAAAGACCTGGCCTCCGATGCCCTGATCATAGCCGACGCGGAAGACGGAAAACCCATAGCGCCCATGGTCGTCGGAGACTCGCTTAAAAACCTCTGGGTCAGGGACGTGGTCCGCATCGAAACTTCGTTGACGCCAAACGCCCTCGTCGCGGCGGCCGCCTCGTTTTCTCTCGACATAGACATCAATGGAGCCAAGGCCAGCTTCAGCCTCGCCGAACTCGAGAAACTCCCCTTATATAAAGAAGACCGCGGAGCCTACACGACCAGCGCGGGCACCCGCTACGAGGGCGTCTACGGCGGCGTCAAGCTGCTCGACCTGATCAGGACCTATGCCGACCTCTCGGCTGACGACTCCATCACCTTCGTGGCGATGGACGGCTACGAGATGAGCTATCCCGGCAAGACCGTGCTGGATTCTCCCGACGGCGAGTGGCTGCTGGCGTTCAGGCTTGACGGCGACTGGCTGGCCAAGGATCCCGGCTACATCCGCACCATAAAAGTTGGGCCGAACACTCCCAACATCGACGGCCACCTGTCGGTGCGCATGGTCAAGAAGATCGTGGTCAAGCAGAAGGATTTTGTCGATTTTACGCTCAAGCTGTCAGGTAAGATGAACTTTGACCTGGACCGCTCCACGGTGCAGAGCTGCGTCAGTTGCCACAAGCAGACGGTAACCTTCGAGAAGAAGGGTGAAGTGGCCGAGTATACCGGCTTTCCGCTCTGGCTGCTGATGGGTTACGTCGATGACCCCAAGTACGCACCACACAAGCAGGACGCCTCGATTGCGGCATATGACCATGAAGCTGCCGAGGCCGGTTACGCGATCACCATGACCGCCGCCGACGGGTTCAAGATAACGCTGAACTCCAAAGACATTACCCGGAACGACGAGCTCATCGTGGCCATGTACAAGAACGGCGAAAAACTGCCCGACAGCGAGGCACCGCTCACCGTCGTGTGGGACCGCGCAGCGAAGAAAATCCCTGAAGGCATCAAGAACATCAAGATGCTCGCGAGCGTCGGAGCGGTGTTCTGAAAAACAACCGGCCGGTCGGCCGGTTCCTCGCGTCTGCCGCCGACCACGGCCGGCTGGCCCCGCTCGTACTGCTCGTCGCGCTGGCTGGGGTCGCTCCGTTCTTCTCGGCCCTGCGTGAAAGCTTCTTTACCGCAGGCGTCTGGACGGGCCTCGCCAACTACCGTGAACTGCTGGCCGACCGCGGCTTTCCGATGGCGGCTGGCATCACGGTGGGCTGGAGCCTCCTTTCCGCGGCCGTCACCATGGCCCTCGCCTACCCCATCGCATCCCTCGCGCTTGGTTCAAGGCGCGCCTACGCCGTCATTTTTCCGCTCCTCGTAACCATGTGGGCCGTGCCGGTGTACATCGGCGCGCCCCTGTGGCGCTTCGTGCTCCACGGGGCGGCCGGCGATTCGGTGTTCAGGACCCTGACGGGCATCGAGGTCAATCTGATGGAATCACCGGTGGCCGCCTTCATGTCCAGCGCACTGGTCGCGGCATGGTTCAGGCTGCCGCAGGCCGTATTCATAATGCTCGCCGCGCTCGGCCGTTCGCGAAGGGCCATAGATGACGCCGCAAAAGTTGACGGCGCAGGACCCGCGGCGCTCGCGTTCACGATACGCCTGCCGGCCATGTCAGGCGCCATCGGGGCGATAGCGGCGCTGGAACTCGTGTCCGCCTTTAAGGAATTCACGGTGCCGTTCCTGATGACGGCCGGTGGCCCCCCATTACGGTCCGGCATCACCGAACATACGGTCGTCGGCGCAACCACGACACTGGAACTGTACCTCTATGACCTTTTTTCCGGCTATGCCGACTCCGGAATAGTATCAGCCTACGCGGTTTCACTGTCGCTGGTCGTCGGCGCGGTCGTGGCTTCCGGCTTCGCGCTCAGGAGAGCACTCAAGCGCCGCAGCCCACTGCCGCGAGCAAAACCCGGCTGGTGGCCCTCGAGTCAATCGGAGGCACCGGATGCTTTTGCGGATTCGGAAGCGGCCCCAGTACCGGCGGACATCACATCCGAGCGGCCTGTCCGGCTACCGCGCCCACCCCGACGCATCGGGAGAGTACCCGGAAAAGCCGCTGACGCAGCCCTCGTCGCGTCGTCATGGCTGGTTGTCGGATTGCTTGTAGCAGCAGCCCTGGTCCTGGCCTACTGCATCGTGTGGATGGCCTTTTCCGACCTGTCCATAGCCTTCATAGACTCGCTCGCGCCACGTTTCTTTACGTCCGGCAACTTCGGCAAGGCCTTCTTCGACGATGGGCTCTGGCAGGCGCTCGCCAATACGCTGTACGTTTCCGCCCTGACGGCCTTCTTGATAGGCGTAATGGCTTTTCCAGCGGCTGCCTGGCTCGCCGACAGGCCCCGAGCCAAAGCCGCCACGTTCTTCGTCTTGCTGCAGGCCCTTTCGAGCGCTGGCGGAGTGCATTCCCTTATCCCGCTATACGATCTCTGGCGACGCCTGGGACTGCTGGGCGGCTATTCCCCGGTGGTGCTCGTCTACCTGTATCACAGCCTGCCTGTCGCCCTGTTCGCCATCGCAGAATACCTGCGCGACCAGCCGCCGTCATTCAGGGAGGCGGCCAGGCTCGAGGGCCTCGGGTCGCTGGGCTACCTGCTCCGCATCCAGTTGCCGCTCGCCCTGCCAGCGATAGGCGCGGCGGCTATGGTAGCCTTCCTGTCGGCCTGGAACGGCTTCATGGCACCGCTCGTGTTTCTCGACGACGACGCAAAGTACACTGTGGCGGTAAAGCTCCATGCCTACGTCGGCTCCATCGCCTCAGGCTCGCCCAAGTGGAACCGTTTCGCCGCTGCGTCGATAGTCAACATCGCGATAGTCGGATTGCTGTTCAGGAAATTCAAGAAACCACTGGCAAGTTCCGCCCTCTCCGACCAGGCCGACGACTGAGCCTGGGCAGAACGCGTTTCAGCCCCGGACGGCCTCAATGCCGCGAGAACCCAGGCTGCGCCGCCATGCGTCCATCAGCACGCCGAAGGCCACACCGGCGTTCAGGCTGCCCTTGGCACCCAGCATCGGAATGCTGACGGTGCGGGAGCACAGCGCCATTGCCTCGGGCGACACGCCCAGCTCTTCAGAGCCCACCACAACGATGCCTCGTTCAGGAAACTCGAACGTGTCTATCGATTCACCGCGCAGTTCCAGCGCAAACGCTTCACCCGATTCCACCAGCGCTTCCAGGCCGCCACGGCGCCATGGCACGATGTCGGTGGCACCCATCGCCGAGCGGGTTGCCCGCGGGTGGCCCGGATCGGCGGTAAAGCCGGACAGTACGATTTCCTCCGCACCGAATGCGTCTGCGCTCCTGAAGATCGAGCCTACGTTGAACGGCGACCGCAAGTCTTCCAGGTACGCTCGCACGCCGGGGAACACCCTGCGCACGCCTCCCGCCAGCGACAGCCCCAGGGGTTCGCGCAGGTCCCAGTCCGCTGGTGACAGCCCCGCATAAGCTTCGAGTCCACGGGCAAGTCTGTTTATGATGCGTATTCCCGCCTGCGGCGACGACAAAGCCGCTCTGCCAGCCTCGCCCGAGGCCTCGGCCGCGAGCGCGCGCAATTCCGCCGACAGTGACTCGTCAGAGGCGAACGCGGCGCCGAGTTCTGAAACCCACGCGCCCGCGCCGCACTGGCCGGCCCGAAAATCAGCCTCCACATGCCCCAGCACCTGTGCCGCCTTCCGTGCCCGGTGCAGAGGTGAAAGCGTCATCAACTTCCGTACGGCTATCATACAGGCCTGGTATACGTTTTAAGCACAGAGCCACAGAGAAGATGAGGGGGAATCCGGTAGAAGAAGAATTCGCACAGAGACACAGAGAAGATGAGGAATACAAAGAAGGAAATGGGCGAGGACATGAGAATACCATATTCCATTTTCTAATCCCCTCCCTTTTCCGGGTTATCATTACCTTTCATTCTTCTCATCTTCTCTGTGTCTCTTTGCAAAATTTCCTTCTCTACTCTTCTCACTCTCGTCATCTCTGTGCCCAAATCGTATACAGGACGTCAATCAGGTGGTCTTCAGGTACTCGTTTATCGCAGCGGCTGCTCGCCGCCCCTCGCCCATCGCTAAAATTACGGTGGCGGCGCCGAGGACTATGTCGCCGCCGGCCCAGACGCCGTCCAGGGCGGTCTTCTGCTTTTCGTCCACCAGCACGTGGCCCTTCTTGTCCACGGCAAGGCCGGGGGTCGTCTTGGCCAGCAACGGATTGGACTCGTTGCCCACCGCGACGATCACCGTGTCGTAGGGTACCTCGTGCTCCGAGCCGTCTATGGCCACGGGGCTACGCCTGCCCGATGCGTCGGGTTCGCCGAGTGCGTAGGACATGACGCGCAGGCCGGTCACCACGCCCTTTGCATCGCCCAGCACCTCGGTCGGGCTGGTCAGGAAGTCGAAGATGACGCCTTCTTCCATCGCGTGGCCCACTTCTTCGGCACGGGCCGGCATCTCCTCGCGGGTGCGGCGGTACAGCACATGCACTTCTTCAGCACCCAGCCGCATGGCCATGCGCGCCGAGTCCATTGCCACGTTGCCGCCGCCGAGCACCGCGACACGCCTGGAGTTGTAGATGGGCGTTACGGCATGCTGCCTGTCCCAGGCCTTCATGAGGTTGGCGCGGGTGAGGTACTCGTTGGCGCTGAACACGCCCACGTAATTCTCGCCGGGTATGTCCATGAACTTGGGCAGGCCAGCGCCTACGCCGACGAAGGCCGCGTCGAAGCCGTCTTCCTGCAACAGCGCCGCCAGCGGCCTGGTCCTGCCCACGAGGGTGTTGAGCTCGAACTGCACGCCCATGTGTTCCAGCTTGTCGGCTTCCTCGCGTACGATGGCCTTGGGCAGGCGGAACTCGGGTATGCCGTAGACCATGACGCCGCCGGGCTTCTGGAACGCCTCGAAAATGACCACTTCGTGCCCCTCGCGGCGTACGTCGGCGGCCACGGTCATGCCGGCGGGGCCGGCGCCGATGATGGCGACCTTCTTGCCGGTGGGAGGTGCGACGTGGGGCATGGGTGCCCCGCCGGTGGCACGCTCGCGGTCCGCAACAAAGCGTTCAAGGCGGCCGATCTGTACGGCCTTGTCCACGGTCTTGAGCGCCTTGCCCAGCGTGCAGGGCGCCTGGCACTGCTTCTCCTGGGGGCAGACGCGGCCGCAGATGGCAGGCAGAAGGTTGGTCTTGCGGATGATGTCGGCCGCGCCGTGATAGTCGCCCTTGGCAACGAATCCGATAAAACCGGGTATGTCTATGGAAACGGGGCAACCGGCCACGCACGGCGCGTTCTTGCACTGCAGGCAGCGGGCCGCCTCGACGCGGGCCTGTGCTTCGGTGTAGCCAATCGCCACTTCTTCCATATTATGCGCCCTGACCGTCGGATCCTGGCAGGGCATCTCCTGAACGGGCAGTGCCATGCGGTCCTTGTTCGTCAGGGCCTTGCCTTCAATCGTGGCAAGGACGCTCTTGGCTTCGGAAGCCAGTTCTCCGCTCGTAATTCCGTTCATTTTGACGCCTCTGCATCCTTCTTGGCGGCTTCGGCCATCAGGTCTATCCTGCACTGGCCGCTCTCGTGCAGCGCCTTGTGCGCCTCATCCTCGAGCGGTTTGTACGCGCGCAGGCGGAGCATCATGCCATCCCAGTCCACCAGGTGCGCATCGAACTCCGGCCCGTCCACGCAGACGAACTTGGTCTTGCCGCCCACCGCCACGCGGCAGCCGCCGCACATGCCCGTGCCGTCGATCATGATGGTGTTGAGTGACGCGAGGGTCTTCACGGCGAAGGGCCTGGTGGTCTCTGCGCAGAATTTCATCATGATCGGAGGGCCAATGGCCACCACGATGTCGGGCGGTGTCGCGGACTGGCAGAGCTCCTTCAGGGGCTCGGTAACGAGGCCCTTGCGCCCATAGCTGCCGTCGTCGGTAACGATGATGAGCTCGTCGGCAACGGCGCGCATCTCGTCCTCGAGTATGAGCAGCTCCTTGTTCCTGGCGCCCATGATGACGGTCAGGTGGTTGCCGGCCTTCTTGAGGGCCTGGGCTATGGGGTACATGGGCGCTACGCCGATACCGCCACCAACGCAGACGGCACGGCCGAAACGCTCGATGTGGGTAGGATTGCCCAGCGGTCCCAGCACTGCCTCTATGGAGTCTCCGGGGTTCAGTTCGGCGAGCTTGTGCGTGCTCACGCCTACGGTCTGGAAGATGAGGGTAACGGTGCCGCGCACCGGGTCGGCATCCGCGATGGTCAGCGGTACGCGCTCGCCCCATTCCACGTCGGTCTGTACGATAACGAACTGGCCGGCCTTGCGCTCGCGCGCGATGTGAGGCGCCTCTATCTCGATGCGGGAGGCCTCACCAGAGAGGCGAGTCCTGGAAATTATCTTGTTCACCGTTCCTCCTCATATATCGTGCGATCCATATATATCCTGTTTACTTAAAACCGTCGAGTCTTTTCTTTGCATGCCCGCCGTTACGCACACCAGCAACCGCAAGTATGCCCCCGATTGTCGCCCGCGCGCAACAACCGGAGAGCGCATGCAGTATATATGCATAATTGTTCAGCGCTAATTTTATCCACTACCTCTCACATGACTTGCGCAAAATGGCTAAAAATCCTACTATGTAGCGGTTCAAAGCAACGCGCGACCTTCTCACATTGTTAACCGTTCAAAAACCGCGCCACGCCCGAACAACTACTTTCCAAAGGAACCCGTATGGCCAATACGAAGAACATGGCGATGATCGACGGCAACGCTGCCGCCGCCCACGTCGCTCACGCGTGCTCAGAAGTCATCGCAATCTACCCGATCACCCCGTCGTCCCCGATGGGCGAACTTTCCGACGAGTTCTCGGCCCAGGGCCGCAAGAACCTCTACGGAACCGTTCCCCAGGTCGTCGAGATGCAGTCCGAGGCCGGAGCCGCGGGCGCCGTCCACGGTGCGCTGACCACGGGCGCCCTGACCACGACGTTTACCGCCAGCCAGGGTCTCCTCCTCATGATCCCCAACATGTACAAGATCGCCGGCGAGTGCACCCCGGCCGTCTTCCACATCGCAGCCCGCGCCGTCGCCGCCAGCTCCCTGTCCATCTTCGGTGACCACCAGGACATCATGGCTGCCCGCCAGACCGGCTGGGCCATGCTCGGCGCCGCCAGCGTCCAGGAAGTCATGGACATGGCCCTCGTCGCCCACGCGTCCACCCTCGAGGCCCGCGTGCCCTTCCTGCACTTCTTCGACGGCTTCCGCACCTCCCACGAGGTCCAGAAGGTGGAGGAAATCTCCTACGACGTGATGCGCCAGATGATAGACGCGGAACTCGTCCGCGCCCACCGCGCCCGCGGCCTGACGCCCGAAGCCCCCGTGCTCCGCGGCACCAGCCAGAACCCCGACGTCTACTTCACCGGCCGCGAAGCCGTGAACAAGTACTACGACGCCACTCCCGCCATCGTGCAGAAGAACATGGACAAGCTGGCCAAGCACACCGGCCGCCAGTACCACCTGTTCGACTACATCGGCGCTCCCGACGCCGACCGCGTCGTCATCATCATGGGCTCCGGCGCCGATACCGTCACCGAGACCGTCAACTACCTCGTCAAGAAGGGTGAGAAGGTCGGAGCGCTCATCGTCCGCCTGTACCGCCCCTTCAGCGTAGAGCACTTCATGGCCGCCCTTCCCGCGTCCGTCAAGAAGATCTCCGTCCTCGACCGCACCAAAGAGCCCGGCTCCATCGGCGAGCCCCTGTACGAAGACGTGCGCACCGCCATCGGCGAAGCCATGGAAACCGGCAAGGCACAGTTCAAGTCCTGGCCCAAGGTAGTCGGCGGCCGCTACGGCCTCGGCTCCTGCGAGTTCCTCCCGTCCATGGTCAAGGCCGCCCTCGACGACCTGAAGAACGACGTTCCCAAGAACGACTTCGTGCTCGGCGTCTACGACGACGTGACGAACGGCACCCTCGCCTGGGACGAACACTTTACCCTCGATGCTGAAGGCACCGTGGAGTGCGTGTTCTACGGCCTCGGCTCCGACGGCACCGTCGGCGCCAACAAGAACTCCATCAAGATCATCGGCGACGAGACCGAGCACTACGCCCAGGGATACTTCGTCTACGACTCGAAGAAAGCCGGCACCTACACCATCAGCCATCTCCGCTTCGGCCCGAGGCAGATCCAGAAGCCGTACAACATCGTCAAGGCAGACTTCGTGGCCTGCCACAAGTTCAGCTTCATGGAAAAACTCGACATCATCGCCGGCTGCAAGGACGGCGGCAAGTTCCTCCTCAACAGCCCCTTCCCCGCCGACAAGGTCTGGGACGAGCTGCCGATCGAGGCGCAGAAGCGCATCATAGAAAAGAAGATCAAGTTCTACGTGATCGACGGCATGGCCATAGCCGAGAAAGCCGGCATGGGCGGACGCGTCAACACCGTCATGCAGACCGCCTTCTTCAAGATCTCCGGCGTCCTCCCCGAGGCGGATGCGGTCAAGCTGATCAAGAAGTACGCGGAGAAAACCTACATGCGCAAGGGCGCCGACGTCGACGCCAAGAACATCGAGGCCATCCACCTGGCGCTCTCCGAGGTCCGCGAAGTCAAGTACCCCGCCACGGCCACCAGCAAGCACAGGATGCTCGCGCCGGTACCCGCCACCGCGCCCAAATTCGTACAGGAAGTCCTGGGCGAGATGATCGCCCTCCGCGGCGAGAAGCTCAAGACCAGCCAGATGCCCGCCGACGGCACCTTCCCCACCGGCACCACCCAGTACGAGAAGCGCAACATCGCCGAGAAGATTCCCTGCTGGGACGAGTCCATCTGCATCCAGTGCGGCCAGTGCACCGTCGTCTGCCCCCACGCCGTCATCCGCCTCAAGGCATACAAGCCCGAAGCCCTCAAGGGCGCACCCGCCACGTTCAAGAGCGCCGACGCCAAGGGCAAGGAATTCGAGGGCATGAAGGCCACCCTGCAGGTCGCTCCCGAAGACTGCACCGGCTGTGGCGCCTGCATCAACATCTGCCCCGTCAAGGACAAGGTCGTTGCCGGTCGCAAGGCCATCAACTTCGTAGGCCAGCCCACGGTGCGTGAAGAGGAGAAGAAGAACTGGACCTTCTTCCAGAACATTGAAGAAACCGCCAACCTCAACCTCGGCACCATCAAGGGCGTGGCCATGCAGAAGCCGCTCTTCGAGTTCTCCGGCGCCTGCGCCGGCTGCGGCGAGACCCCGTACATCAAGATGATGACCCAGCTCTTCGGCGACCGCGCGGTAATCGCCAACGCCACCGGCTGCTCGTCGATCTACGGCGGCAACCTGCCCACCACCCCGTACACCAAGCGCAACGACGGCCGCGGACCGGCCTGGTCCAACAGCCTCTTCGAGGATGCCGCCGAGTTCGGCATGGGCATGCGCATGAACGCCGACAAGCTGGCCGAATACGCCCGCGAGCTGCTCGCGGCCAACAAGGCTGCCATCGGCCCGCTGGCCGCCAAGCTCCTTGACAACACCCAGGCTGACGACCTCCTCATCGAGGCACAGCGGGCTGCCGTTACCGAACTCAAGAAGGCCCTGGCCTCCAACAAGGCAGAGTGGGCCAAGGAACTCGTCAACGTGGCGGACCACCTGATCAAGCGCCCCGTCTGGATCCTGGGCGGCGACGGCTGGGCCTACGACATCGGCTTCGGCGGCCTCGACCACGTCATCGCCTCCGGCCGCAACGTCAACATCCTGGTCATGGACACCGAGGTGTACTCCAACACCGGCGGACAGATGTCCAAGGCCACCCCCTTCGGCGCCGTAGCCAAGTTCGCCGCGGCGGGCAAGGACATCGGCAAGAAGGACCTCCCCATGATCGCCATGAGCTACGGCTACGTATACGTGGCCCACGTCGCCATGGGCGCCAACATGAACCAGACCCTCAAGGCCATCCGCGAAGCGGAGAGCTACGACGGCCCGTCCATCATCATCGCCTACAGCCACTGCGCCATGCACGGCATAGACATGATGAAGGGCATGGACCAGCAGAAGCTCCTCGTCGAGTCCGGCATCTGGCCGCTCTTCCGCTACGACCCCAGGCTCATCGAGCAGGGCAAGAACCCCTTCCAGATCGACTCCAAGGAGCCGCAACTGGAGAAGATCTCCACGTTCATGGCCAACGAGATCCGCTTCCGCACCCTCCGCGCCGCCGACGCCGCCCGCGCCGACATGCTCGAGGCCAAGGAAAAAGCCCTCGTCGAGCGCAAGTGGGAGGAATACAAGTACCTGGCCGACAGGCCGTTCTGACCACCTGATTTTTATATAACAAAGTGAATCGCAAGGCCGTCTCCGCAAGGGGGCGGCTTTTTCTTTTGTCAGAGCTTTTTTGCCCAAAGAAGGGGGGCGGCTGGGGCCGGCCCCCCTGCCCTCCGGCGTCCTCGCCATCCGCCTGCGGCGGCTCGGCTCCGGTCGCCTCCGCTATCCCCCCGCCTGGGGGCTCTGCCCCCAAGCCCCCGCGCTTAATGTCCCCGGCGAGCTCTGAACCCGCTACACGTTCCAGCTGTTCAGTGGTAGACTGTATCCTGCAGATCAATATTGCGCTGTGGCTAACTCACTATAAAACAAAGAGATATTAATACCTTTGTTTCAGGACACGGAGGCTTGAAGATGAAAAACAAGACATCGTTACTGCGTTCATCAGCCGCCGAATACCTGACCTTTGTTGCGGCCAGCGGCAATGGAGGAGTTGAGGCGGTATATGCCGATGAGAATATCTGGCTCTCCCAGAAAATGATGGCATTCCTCTACGATGTCGATGTCCGCACCGTGAATTATCATCTCAAGACCATCTTTCAGGATAACGAATTGGAAGAGACTTCAGTTATCCGAAATTTTAGGATAACTGCAACTGATGGTAAAAATTACGATACCAAGCATTACAACCTGAGCGCAATTATTGCCGTAGGCTACAAAGTCAACTCGGAACGGGCAGTGCAGTTCCGCAAATGGGCTACCACCATTATTGAGTCGTTCACTATCAAAGGCTTTGCCATGGATGATGAACGACTTAAGAACGATGGCTCGATGTTGACCAGGCAGTACTTTGAAGAACAGTTACAGCGGATTCGGGAAATCCGTCTTTCCGAGCGTAAATTCTACCAGAAAATCACCGACATCTATGCAACATCCCTTGACTACGATATTTCCGCCCAAGGTACGAAACGATTTTTTGCCACCGTCCAGAACAAGTTGCATTGGGCAATTCACGGGCAAACCGCGGCAGAAGTTATTTATGGTCGCGCAGATGCAGCAAAAGCAAATATGGGACTGACCACCTGGAAAGATGCGCCGCAGGGTAAAATCCAGAAATTCGACGTCGTAGTGGCCAAGAATTACCTGACATCAAATGAGATGGCCCAGTTGCAGCGGCTGGTATCGGCATATCTCGACGTGGCGGAAGATATGGCCATGCGGCACATCCCCATGACCATGCAGGATTGGGAACTACGCTTGAACAAGTTCATTGAAGCGACGGATCGGGAAGTACTTCAGGACGCGGGTCGGGTCACTGCTGAAATCGCCAAGGCGCATGCTGAAACCGAATTTGAAAAATACAGGATTGTTCAAGACCGCCTTTTCGAGAGCGATTTCGATCGAGCGATCAAGGGCATAGACGCCAGCTACCACTTCGAAGGGTATAACCTGTACCGGACCGAGGATCTGGGGTGATGATGATAGTGGAATCAATCCATAACAAAAGCTACGCACTGCGTAGCCATTCGGTTCGTTCCTTCGCCAGAAAACTCTACACACTGCGTAGAGAAAATTGTCAGACAAATCTTTACACGAGCAAATTAATAAAAATCAAGCCAGAATGATACGTGATCTGGATGAGCTCTTTGTTTGACCAGCTGCGATATTGCGGATAGAATAGAAAGCAATGTAAGTGATTGTCTATCAATGGAATAAACGTATCAAAAATAAGGGATCATATGGCAAACAAGGAAGCGACAGCCCGTATAAAGATTAACAGGTTGCTTGAAGCAGCCGGCTGGCGCTTCTTTCAGGAAGGCGACGCGCCTGCCAATATTTGTCTCGAGCCCAGCATCAAGATCAAATCAGTTGACATGGATGCGCTTGGAGAAGACTTCGAGCAATCGAGCAAAGGATTCATTGACTTTCTGCTTCTGGACGCAAAGGGATTTCCTCTCATGGTTCTTGAGGCCAAGTCAGAGGACAAGAATCCACTCGTCGGCAAGGAGCAAGCCCGCAAGTACGCCAAGTCACAGAACTGCCGCTTCATACTGCTCTCGAACGGAAACCTGCACTATTTCTGGGACCTAGAGCGCGGTAATCCTGCAATCATTACTTCGTTTCCAACCCCAGACTCAGTGGTGGGCTACCAGAAATTTACGCCAAATCCGGAGCGCCTCGTCGCTGACAAGGTCGGAGAAGACTACATCGTCCTCACCCAGCGCCCAAACTATCTTTCAGAAGCAGGGTGGAAAAATGAAGCAGAGCACGATGGCTATGTTCTGGCAAACAAGCTTCGGTTCCTCCGTCCTTACCAGCTAAAGGCTATCCATTGCCTTCAGGCGTCAGTACGCGACGGCAATGATCGCTTCCTGTTCGAGATGGCTACAGGCACGGGTAAGACCCTCACCGCGGCCGCCGTCATCAAGTTATTCCTCCGATCCGGCAATGCGAGGCGTATCCTCTTCCTGGTCGATCGCCTGGAACTTGAGGACCAGGCAAAAAAGTCATTTGCCCAACTACTGTCTGCCGACTACCAGACGGTTATCTACAAGGAAAACAGGGACGACTGGCGCCGCGCGGAAATAGTCGTAACGACTGTTCAATCCCTGCTTTTCAATAACAAATACCAGAGTCTCTTTTCACCGACCGACTTTGATCTTGTCATTTCCGATGAGGCGCACCGCTCCATCGGAGGCAATGCCAGAGCCGTGTTTGACTACTTCATTGGATATAAACTCGGTCTCACAGCCACGCCACGCGACTACCTCCGTCGATTCGACAGAGTCACATCGAAAGGACGCGATCCACGCGAGGCTGAGAAACGCCTTCTCCTTGACACGTATCGAACCTTTGGCTGCGAGAAGAGCCAGCCTACATTCCGCTATTCCCTCCTGGATGGCGTAAAGGAAGGCTTCCTCATCAACCCCACGGTCGTAGACGCCCGCACGGAGATAACCACCGAGCTTCTTTCCAAAGAGGGCTTTGTCGTATCATTCACGGACGATTCCGGAGAGGATCAAGAGCAGACTTTCATGCAACGCGAGTTTGAAAAACGATTCTTTTCAGACGCTACAAACCAGATTTTCTGTAAAACGTTCCTTGAGCACAGCCTGCGCGACCCGGTGAGCGGCGAGGTCGGCAAGTCGATTATTTTTGCCGTCAGTCAGAATCATGCCGCCAAGCTTGCACAGGTCCTCAACCAGATGGCCGATTTGATGTTTCCCGGCAAGTACCAGTCCGACTTTGCGGTACAGGTTACCTCGCAAATACCCGATGCCCAACAGTTTACCATCAACTTTGCCAACAACAACCTGCTTGGATCAGGCAATTTTCTTGCCTCGTACAGAACAAGCAAGGCAAGGATCTGCGTAACGGTCGGCATGATGACCACGGGCTATGACTGCACCGACATCCTCAACATCGGCCTCTTGCGTCCGATATTCTCGCCAACGGACTTCATACAGATCAAGGGACGCGGAACCAGAAAGCATTATTTTTTCGAGCAACTCTTCGATAGTGCCTACAGGGACAGTGTGAAGGAGCCGTTCAAAAAAGCCTTCAAGCTTTTCGATTTTTTTGCCAACTGCGAATACTTCGAAGAACGTTTTAATTACGACGAAATACTCAAGCTCCCTGCACCAAAAGGAAAAGTCCATGGCGATGATACCCGAGAGAGACCCAAAGACTCAGGGGGAATCTACGATCACCTCGGCGCAGACATACTCTCAACCATCAAAGTAGAGGCTATTGGCAACGAGGGAATGAAGATAGACCGCATGTTCTTCGCAAGATTCGAAGACACCGTACGCTCCAATGAGGTGGTGGCTTCAGCCATAGAATCCGGACAGTGGGACCGCGTCATCGACTATGTAAACCGCGAACTCTTCAACAAGCCGGATGAGTTCTACACCCTCGACAAACTGAGGAAAGCCGCGGCGGTGGATCGCCGCCTTACGCTGCGAGAGATACTGGAAAAAATATTCGGACTCATACCGCGCTTCAAATCAAAGGATGAACTGCTTGAGGAAGAATTCACAAAGTTTGTGGCCGACTACAAGCCGGAGGAGGCCGAATCGATTCCGGCCATCAAGGCGTACTTCAAAGCCTACATCACAAGCGACCAGGTGCGGCATATCATCGAACATGGGACCTACACCGACTTTGCGACTAATCCAGTTTTCTCAAACCGAGACTTCAAGGCGGTGCCGCAGAAATACCGCATCCTCGTGCCTGAATACGTCAAGGACTATGTTTCCCTGAACCAGTTCGTAGCATAAAGGAATCAAAAATGGGTAAAGCGTCAAAAGCAACTATCGACGTTCAAGGTACTTCCATTACTGTTTTTGATAATGCCTCTGAGGCCTATATTTCCTTGACGGACATTGCCAGGCACAAAGAGCCTGATCGATCTGATCATGTAATTCAGAATTGGATGAGAAATCGTAATACTATTGAGTTCCTGGGTGTATGGGAGCGTTTGAACAATGCCGGTTTTAAACCCCTCGAATTCGAGGGGTTTAGAATCAAGGCCGGACTCAACAGTTTCGTACTAACTCCAAGACAATGGATTGAATCTACTAACGCGCTTGGCATGATATCGAAACAAGGACGGTATGGTGGCACCTATGCCCACAAAGATATTGCCTTTGAATTCGCTTCCTGGATATCGGTAGAATTCAAATTGTATCTGATCAAGGAGTTTCAGCGACTCAAGGATGACGAGAACCGTAGACTGTCGCTTGCCTGGAACCTGAACCGAACCCTTTCCAAGCTCAACTATAGAATTCATACGGATGCCATCAAGGAACACTTGATTCCGGCCACGGTAACCCAGGCGCAGGCAACCATGACCTATGCCAATGAAGCGGATATCCTCAATGTCGCCCTCTTTGGCCAGACGGCCAGACAATGGCGGGATGTCAACCCGGCACTGGACGGCAATATGCGCGATCACGCTACTATCGAACAGCTTCTGGTTCTGGCCAATATCGAAGGCATGAACGCCGAATTCATTCACATGGAATTGTCGCAAGGCGACCGTCTCAAACGCCTCAACACGATCGCCATCCGCCAGATGCAAGTGCTCACCGTTGCCCCTGCGCTGAAACAGATAAAGGAATAAGGATGCTCGACACCGATACCAAGCGCCGCATAGACACCGCACGCGATATCCTCGTTGGCAAGGTGCCTGACCCCAAGAGCCAGGTCGAACAGATAACCATCGCCCTCATCTACAAGTTCATGGACGATATGGATGCGGAGAGCGAAGAGTTGGGCGGCAAGCGTTCGTTCTTTGCCAAGGAGTTCGCCCGCTACGGTTGGGCCAAGCTGATGCGCTCGGGACTCGGCGGCCACGAAACCTTGAACCTCTACGCCGAAGCGATAACAAAGATGCCGGAGAACCCAGGAATTCCGGTGCTCTTCCGTGACATCTTCAAGAACGCCTACCTCCCCTACCGCGACCCCGAGACGCTCAAGATGTTCCTCAAGGTCATAGACGAATTCAGCTACGACCACTCGGAGCGGCTCGGCGACGCCTTCGAGTACCTCCTGTCAGTCCTCGGTTCTCAGGGCGACGCAGGGCAGTTCCGCACGCCGCGCCACATCATCGACTTCATGGTGGAGATCATCGAACCCAAGAAAAACGAAACCGTACTTGACCCCGCCTGCGGCACCGCCGGCTTCCTGATATCGTCCTGGAAACACATCCTCAAATCCAATACTGATAAAAAGGGCAACAGTAAGCTAACACCTGACGAGAAGGGCCGCCTGGCCCAGAATTTCAAGGGCTACGACATATCGCCCGACATGGTGCGCCTGTCGCTCGTCAACCTGTACCTGCACGGCTTTGCCGACCCGCACATCGCCGAGTACGACACGCTCAGCTCGGAGGAGCGCTGGAACGAATACGCTGACGTGATCCTTGCCAACCCGCCTTTCATGTCACCCAAAGGCGGCATCAAACCCCACAAGCGCTTTTCAATCCAGGCCAAACGTAGCGAAGTCCTCTTCGTCGATTACAGGGCAGAACACCTGACGCCCAAGGGCCGCGCCGCCATCATCGTCCCCGAAGGCATCATCTTCCAGAGCCAGACTTCCTATACCCAACTCCGGAAATTG
Source organism: uncultured bacterium (assembly GCA_964293355.1). Taxonomy (GTDB): domain Bacteria; phylum Spirochaetota; class Spirochaetia; order Treponematales; family UBA12059; genus SZUA-370. Next base: position 131 of record CAXZAJ010000025.1, on the reverse strand, counting down.
CTTGTGGAGAACTCCCTCGTCGCCGTCGTCTCACTGCCGGCAGGTTGCTTCAACCCCTACTCCGGCGTAAAAACGTCTATCCTCATCCTGGACAAATCCCTTGCCAAATCGAGCGATACGATAGCGTTCTT
>CAXZAJ010000024.1:0-19804 GCA_964293355.1 uncultured bacterium | reverse complement strand
TGACTGAACAAAACAAGAAGAGGGTATTTTTTGCGGTGATCGGAGCCGTAATCGTGGTTACCCTCGTGGTGATGTTTGCCCTGGGCGCTACAAAATCGGGCGACCGAGAGCGTTCCAACATGCTGACGCTCGCCCGCGAGTACATAACCCGCGGTGATTACGACCGCGCGCTTGATATTCTGGACAGGCTCATCATCAAGGATGCAGGCGATGCGGATGCGCGGGCCTTGCAGGATGAGGCCCTGAACCTCAAAACGGCCGCAAAGTCAGCCGCGGATGCAGCGGCCAGGGCAGGTTCCGGCGAGACAGGAGCGCTTGCCCAGAGCCTCGGAGAACTGGGTAAAACGCTTGAGCGCACGGCGAGCACGGTGGCCCAAGGCGCCGCTCAGACAGGCGCGACAAGCCAGTCCGCCGCGGCTAAGGCTGCCGCGGATGCCAGCGCAGCCGCGGATGCCGAAAAAGCCGCCGCTGCAGCCCGCAAGGCGGAAGAGGAAGCCAGAGCCAGATCAGAGGCGGAAGCGGAGGCAGCGCGCAGGAAGGCCGCGGAGGAAGAGCTGGCCCGGAAGAGCGCCGCGGTAAGGGCGCAGATGGAAGCGGTCAATGCCCTCGTCAAGGATGGGCGTACGGCCATCACCGCGGGTGAGTACGGCACCGCCAAGTCTAAATTCGACGAGGCCGTTACGGGCTTGCCAGCAGGCGAGGCGAAATTCTCGGCACAGACCTTTGCGGAAATTGCCGAGGGGTACTATGACGGCTACAAGCGGGCGCCTGGAAGTCAGGAAGGACTTGATGCAGTAAAACAAGCCCAAAGAACGGCCCAGGAAGCCATCCGGAGCGACCCATCCGATGCTCGGCCTCATTATACCCTCAGCAAGATTTACAACGACTTTGAGAAACCCGACCTGGCGCAAGGTGAGCTTGAGCAGGCTGTCAAGCTCGATCCAAACAATTACCTGTATGCGTACGAGCTTGGCAAAGCGTACTACAAGGTCAAGAAGTATCCGGAAGCGCAGCGGGCGTTCGAGTCCATTACCGTCAAGCTCAACCCCAAATACGAGCCGGCGTTCTTCAACCTGGGCATGACCTACCGGGCGCTGCGCAACGATCAGGGAGCGCTCGGAGCCTTCAGCGGAGCGATCAAATTAAAGCCGGACTACGTGCTAGCCCACATCCAGACCGGAAAGATCCTGAGTTCCAAAGGTGACTATGCCGGCGCCATCAAGTCGCTACAGACCGCGCTGTCATTCGAGCCCAACAACATAACCGCCCTGAGGGATCTTGGCGTTGCCTATTCCGCGACGGGAAAAGGTGCCGAAGCCGAAAAAGCCTTCGAGAAGGCCATGGGGCTGTCTCCGGACGCGGTTACCGCCTATAACCTTGCCAAGGTTAAATTTGACCTCGGCAAGGCGGCTGAAGCGTTGCCGTTTGCCCGCAAGGCCGTAGAGTTGGCTCCGGCGGTCGCGCTGTACCAGTACCAGCTTGGTCTTACCGCGGAGCAAGCTGGAGATGTGGATTCAGCCCTGCTCGCGTACGCAAAAGCTGCGGAACTGGACAAGAAGGGTGTGGATGCGAGGGTAAACCTGGGCAGCCTCTACCTGGAATCAGGGTTTGTCGACAAGGCTCTCGCCGTGCTCGAGGAAGCGTACCGACTCGATCCCCGCTCATTTGAGGCCAACAACAACCTCGCGAACGCGTATGGCATCAAGGCGCTTTTCGACAAAAGCGTTTTTCACTACGAGGCTGCGCTGGTGCTGGTGCCCAGGGATACTACGGTGCTTCTCAACCTGGCCAAGGCGTACGTGCAGTCAGGGAGCCTGGCGAAGGCCCGCGATACGTATATCGAATTGCTGAAGCTTGCTCCGACGACCTGGGATGCGCTCTACGAACTCGGCAACACGTACCTGTCGCTGGGCGATACGGCAGCGGCCAAAAAGACGTTGTCTGAACTGCTCGCCAAGAAGCCTGACTTCAGGTCGCGTGCCGAGGTGGAATCAATACTGACCGGTCTGTAGCTCAGACGAGACGCCGGACGGCCCTGTACAGGTCGTCGCGGCTGAGCTTGAGCCAGATGGGCCTGCCGTGCGGACAGCGCGGTTCCGGGAGGTTCAGGGCCGCGTCGATCAGGGCTATGGCGCCTGTTTCGTCCAGCTGGTCGCCATCCTTGATTGCCGCCTTGCACGCGGCCTGGGCTGCCGTGGCACGCAAAAGCTCGGCAGGATCTGGCCTGGAACGCAACAATTCGAAGATGGAACCCGTCATCGATTCTGGCAGCATGGCGGGAGCGGCCTCCAGCAGCCAAGAGCGGCCTTCTTTGGCGAGCCTGAAACCCGCGGCACCGAGCGCGGCCACGTTTGCTTCTATATACGCATCTTCGGCATCGGTCTCCGGTTCATAGACTACCGGTACCAGCAACTCCTGCGAGACGGCCCTGCCTTGCATGATCTCGTCATACAGAAAGCGCTCGTGAGCCGCATGCTGGTCCAGCAGCACCAGCTCGTCTCCAAGCTCAAAGGCGAGGAACGGTCCGAGAGCTCTGCCGATGTACCTGAAGCGGTTTTTACCGGAGAACGCTGGCTGATTGCCCGCGTCAGTCTTGCCCGGGGGTACCGATGGCCGTTTGTCTTCCCTGACCTGCGCTACAATGTCAGCCATGGCTGACCAGCCGGGTTTATCGTTGCCACCGGCCAAAAAAGAACGCTCATGGACTTCGTTGCCGAAGCTGTTGAAATTGCCACTGTTGCTGAAGAGTCCTGCGTCAGATTTCAGCTCGGACAGGAAGCCGCCTTCGCCGTATCCAGCGGGAGAGGTCGCCGTAAACGGGGCCGCTACCCTGACCTGCGAACCCAGATAGTCCCTGATGGCCCTGATCAGCCCCGCGCGGATGTCTTCTACATTCTTGAGCCGTACCTCTTTCTTGGCCGGATGGATGTTGAAGTCTGCATATTCAGGGTCTACATCGACAAAGGCCCAGGCGAATGGCCAAGCGCCGCCGGGCAGGGTGCCGCGGTAGGCATATTCCAGGGCCTGCGATATGCCGTATTCCTGCACGCGGCGCCCGTTGACGAATACCTGGATGTTGCGCCGGTCTGTCCGGTACACGGCGGGCAGGCCGGCGACTATTCTGGCCTTGAAGCCTTGCCCCGAGGCTATGAGTTCCCTGAAAAGCTCTACAGGTTGTTCGGGCGCTGCCGCCGACAGCACGCGCTCCACGAGGCCTGAAGGCCTGAGGACGAGGAGGGGCTTTCCACCGGATGAAAGCTTGAAGGCGACTTGAGGAAACGCCACCGACTTGTCCACGAAAACCGCTCGGCAGGCGGTAGCCTCCGCGGCAGCGCGCTTGAGGAACTTCTTTCGTGCCGGAAACGAGGCAAACAGGTTGCGTATTGTTACGGTGGTGCCTCTGGAGCCGCGACTGGCGGTAATGGAGGTAAGTCCGCCCGGTTCGGATGCAAGCCGCCATGCGTCGTCGTCACGGGTCGCGCTGACGAGTTCCAGGTCGGCTACCGCCGCCATCGAGGAGAGTGCTTCGCCGCGGAAACCCAGTGTGGAGAGAGACAGCAAGTCGTCGAGTTCGCTGATTTTTGAGGTGGCATGGGGCAGGATGGACAGGGCAAGGTCATCCTTGCCCATGCCGGAGCCGTCATCGACGACCCTCAGGCTTTCAGCACCGCCGCCTTCAAGCTCCACGATGATGCTTTGGGCTCCTGAATCCAGCGCATTGTCCAGGAGTTCCCTGAGGGCCGCCGCGGGCCTGTCTATCACCTCGCCGGCCGCTATCCGCTTTGCGACTTCTGGTGCCAGTACCCGTATATGTGCGGGTTCTTGCTTGCGTGACTCTTCCATAAAGATGGTATACACCGCCCCGGCCTTCGTGTCACCTGTGAAGTGCGGGGTTATGGAATAACGAGGGAGGCGGATCAGCCGGCATGTTTGTCGCAAAAAAAGGCCGCCCGGAGTGGGCGGCCATAATTACAGGTAACTCGTTGCTAGAAATGCAGCCGTGTTTCCAGCGTGATTGCCGGTACGATCTTGGGCTTGGTCGGGTTGCCTTCGACATAGTCGACGGTACCATCCTGATTGCGGGCTACCGTCGTTGACACGATGAACGCCAGATCAAGGTTAGGAGCTCCCGGCACGGGGAAGGAAACCTCGCCAGAGAACGTGGTGTTCTCGTCGAACAGGGTATCCAGTGCGTTGTTGGCTATGGCCTTGGCCAGACCCTTGCGCTCGTATGATATGGAGCCAGCGAGATCAACAACTGGAATCAGACCCTTCTGGATGACCAGGTTAGCCTTGAAATAGTCGTCAGAGGTCGAGAGCTGTTCATCAAGGGTGGTCGCATCCGCGGACCAAGGCCAGAAGTAGCCAAAGTTGAATGCCAGCTTGTCCTTGAGGATGGAAGCGCCGCCTTCACCGTAGATGCCCATCACCGAGGGCGATTGATCTATAGAGGCAGGATCGGAGAGGTAGCCTGCCCACTCTTCTACCAAGCCAGCGCGTCTGCGCTCGTAGCTGGAATCAAAGAACGATGGCGTAAAGGCTCCGGTGAAGTAGCGATACTCGAGGCGCCAGTCAATGAACAGAACATTGCCGATGAGACCAGCCGCTGCACCCCAGTTTTTAATATTCCCGTTGGAATAGACCATTTCGAAGCCGAATCCGGATTCCGCCGCATTTCCGTCATAGGTAAAATCGTTGCGTACATACGGCACCATCGCGGCGCCGTCGGCGAAGAGCCTGATGCCCAGCAGTCCGCTCTGAATTATCGGCAGGTCGAGGTCGAGCGCGCCACCGATGAACATCGGGTCGCCATAGCTGTCGGCTGTCGCCTCATCGAGGTCCGCTGCGGGGTACAAGTCCACGACGCCTGACATACCGATCGCCAGCTTGAAGTCCGGAATGGGCCTCATGTAGAATCGGCCGCCGAGAATCTGGTTGTCGGTAAGGTCGTTCGTCAGGGCTTCAAAACCCCAGCCGCCCTGGTCCAGACCGAGGTTCAGGCCTATCCTGCGGATGGAGGGGAAGTCAGAGTCGTTGGCGTAATTCCTCATGAGGAGGCCGTGGCCGATGGTGAAGCTGTCCAGATTGCCGACCTTGATGAAGAACTTGTCTTCAAGGGGTTGGCCATACTCGAGGAACTTGATCTTGAGCGCGAGATCCTTGATTGTGTCAATCGCTGCATCTACGGGGTCAGTTTCCCATAATGTCCTCTCAGCCGCATCTTTCTGAAAGCCAAAGGACCATTCGTCGTTGCCGTTGGGCCTGTACCAGGTGGACGGATCGAACAGGTTGCTGGAGTAGATGACCGGCAGGTAAAGGCCCGTCCTGAGTTTTCCTACAGTGAAGGTCGGCTGTATGACTGCTTTTGCCCAGGTTTCATCGTTGATGGTGATTGAGCCGATTTCCATGCCCAGCATATCACGCAGCCAGTCCATGACGGCGCTTTCAGTCTTGCTTACGGCTTCTTCAGTGGCTGCGGCTTCTTCAGCCGGGGTGGGTTCAGTTGCCGGGGTAAAGTCCGATGCTGCCGCGACGGCAGGGCTGGTCGATTCAGTTGGAGCAGTCTCTTCCTCAGCCGCTTCGTCAGCCGCTTGCTCGGGCATACGCTCTGCAGGGATGGCGACATCATCGTAGGCTTCCGCGAGCTGTTCCGGGGAGAACGGCTCCGCGGTGAGTCCCTTGAAGAAGTCGGCGAACTGTCCAGCCCCGACCATGATGGCGTTGGCTATGCCGTCACCCTCGCCGCGTCCACCGAATTCCACCTTGCCCTTGGTGACCAGCAGGATGGCTTCCGCGCCTTCCTGGAAAGCCATGGTGAAGTCCGTACCGCGCACGCCGGCTACCGTGCTGGAGGTGTACACGGAGTACTGCGAGCCAACGGCCGCCACGGTACGGATCTTGCCGGCGACGAGGGTAAAGCCGTTCTGCTCCTTCTGGGGAGTCGCGAGGCCTTCAACCCTGAACGTCGTCATCTTGGCGAGCTTGATGACCGTGCCATTGGGCTTGAGCTTGAGCTCGATGCTCGTGCCTGCGCCGGTCTTGACCGTCGCTCCCACAGGAATCGTGTCGCCCTCCATGATGGAGCCGCTCTTGTAGCTGAAGCTGGTAGAGTCGGGATATACAACGTCGAGGTTGTCTCCGTCGACGAATTCAAGTACGAGTGATTGGCCCGTTTGTGCCACGACCATCGTGAGGCCGGCCAGTGCCAACGTGGCCAGTATCAGCCATTTCTTGTAACGCATCTTGGTAGCTCCTCTTGCCATCAGAATTTGATCGAGCTTTGCAGGCTCGAGGTAACGTCGAATCCATTTACGGCGGCAGGGTTGTAGCTCAGGTTGTAGAGCAGGGTAAACACCGCTGCGCCAGTCTTGTAGTTCAAGGCTGCTGTAATCACTGCGTCGGACGGGTCGATGAGGTCAGCGAAGAAGCCTGTTTCCTTGCCAAGGAAGTACTTGTCGTAGGCTCCGGATACGAAGAATCCACCGAGTACGCCTTCAGCCATGCCGATCACGCCGCGGAGGTGCGGGTATTCCGCAGAATTGGGGGTAAGGCTTGCAGGGTCGGGGTTGGCGTTGAACGGACCGTCGACCGATACGCTGAAATACAGCTTGTCTTCAAAGAGGCTTGCGCCGGCCTTGGCGAGCCATCCGGCGAAGCCCTCCGCATCGGCAGGGACGTCTGTCGTCATCAGCTTTGCCTTCTCGCTGCGGAACAGGTCGTAGTTGGCATCAAAGTAGACCGGGGAGAAACCGGCGCCGAGGATACGCAACTGCGCTGCATAGGTAATCAAGCCGATCAGGCGTCCGCCCGCTCCGAGCATGAATCCAGAGCTGTTGTTTGGCTCGAACGCCATTTCCGCGAACGTGGCGAGCGGGAAGAGTTGGCTCGAAATCAGGGGCAGGAACAGGTCCGCACCAAAAACTGTCTGGGCCTCAAGCGTTTCTCCCGAGTACAGCCCCGGATCCCTGTCCGTGGCAATGGTCGCGCCAATCTGGAGGTTCTTGATGATGGGAATTTCCATGCCCACGAGCGGGCGTACGAAGAGCCTTCCGCCCAGCACGTCCAGCCTGGCCAGGTTGCCCGTGAGCAGTTCCAGCCCGACGTACGGGAACTTGAACAATGCTCCATCAACGCCTACGTCCAGCCCTGTAATGCGCTGGGTCGGCAGGAAGCGGGTGTTGGAGTATTCACCCACGATGAAGCCATTGCCGAGGGTAAGGTCGTCTATGGAACCGAGCTTTGCAAAGAGCGGATCACCACGGAATCCATACCGTACATACATTATTTTAGGCAGGTAGAGATCGAGGATGTTTTTCCCTTCTTCTGGAATCCAGTCTCCGGGGTATACTTCAAGGGCTGTCTCAGGAGTCGGCATCAGCTTGAAACGCATGGTCAGGTCGAGGCCTACCCCGAACGGACCGATAGCCAGATCAGGCTGGAAACCGAGGCTGTTCCATGTTTCTGATACACCGTCGTTGATAAGCACGTCGGTGCCCAGTGAAATCCCTGCCTGGAATTCAGGCTTTGCTGAATCTTCAGCAAACATCATGGTAGCGAGTAAACACAGAGCCGCGATCATGAGTATTGTTTTTTTCATCGTCGGCACCTCCTTGCGTAGAATTGTATGACCTGTTCGTTACAGTATACCCCCTTTAAACTAAAAAATCACCAGTATGATATATTCTGTTGCGTCTGAGTTTTTTAGGAGAAAGGTGGAAACGGTATGCAGTTTTTCAGCAGACTTGAAGCGGCCTGGTCGGAACGGGGAACCGCCCTGTGCGTCGGGCTTGATCCGAGGCTTCAACCCGGTGAAGGGGCGGATGCGCTGTACCGGCGTTCCATGGCCATAGCCGAAGCCACCGCTCCCTTTGCGGCATGTTTCAAGCCAAATTCAGCGTTCTACGAGGCTTTTGGCGCGGCTGGACTGGATGCCCTCATCCGCCTCGTGCGGAACATTCCTGGCGGAATCCCTGTATTGCTTGATGCCAAACGTTGCGATATTGGCCCCACGGCTGAAGCCTACGCCAAGGCCTGCTTTGAAGTGGTCGGGGCAGACGCGGTGACCCTGAGCCCGTATATGGGCCGGGATGCTGTGGATCCTTTCTTATTATATGAAGACAAGTCTGTTTTTTTGCTGGCGAGGACCAGCAATCCCCGCGCGGGGGTGTTCCAGGACCTTGCCGTGGGAGGCCAAGCGCTCTACACGCTCGTAGCCGGCGAATGCGCATCGTGGTCTGACCGGGTAGGGCTGGTCGCTGCTGGAAACGATACCGTGGGCCTGGCCGCGGTGCGCAAGGCTGCGCCTGGCGCCTGGCTCCTTGCACCCGGTATCGGCGCCCAGGGAGGCGACATCGCCGAGGCCTGGCGTGCTGGCTCCAGGGATGACGGGATGGGCGTATTGCCGGTCGCGGCACGGTCAGTCGCCGAGGCTGCCGATCCCGCCGCCGCCGCCGCCGCGCTCGTCGCGTCTATGAAGCGGGCAAGCGAAAGCACTACCCGTACATCCGGGGCTGGGTTTGATGCTACCGCGCTGCTCAAACGGCGCATCATGAAGGGCCTCGTCGATACGGGCTGCTTCAGGCTCGGTTCCTTTACCCTGAAAAGCGGCAAGGTTTCACCCTTCTACATTGACCTGAGGCGTGTCATTTCTGACCCGGCCCTGCTCGACTCGGTAGCCCAGGCGTATTGCCTGACCGCGGCAGGACTGGCGTTTGACCGGATCGCGGGTATTCCAGCGGCGGCCTTGCCCCTGGCCACCGCGACCTCACTGAGGCTGCGGACTCCCATGGTCTGGCCCCGAATGCCGGTCAAGGATCATGGTACCGGAGTCCGGGTAGAAGGCCACTTCGTCAAGGGAGAGCGGGCCTTGCTCCTCGACGATCTGATAACCACGGGTGCTTCAAAGATAGAGGCAATAGAAATACTGCGTGAGCAAGGACTTATCGTCGAGGACCTGGTCGTGCTCATAGAACGCGGAAAGAAGGGCCGCAGGGACATGGAGTCCGCAGGAGTCAGGCTAGGATCCTTCATGCACGTCAGGGAACTGTTTGCCCTGTGCGAGGAGCTTGGAGTACTTGATGGGGTAGAGCGGGGCAGACTTGAGGCATACGCCGATTCAGAATGACGGATGCCTCAGGGGAGCCTAGGCCTGGACGGGCTCCCGCAACTGGCCCATGGCCTCTCCGAGACTGCGGGTGACGATGTCCTCAAGCGTCATGCCCGTCAAAAACTGATTGATGTGGGCGGAGAATTCCCTCCATACCGTTCCTGCCACGCAATCTGCCATCCGATCGCAGGTATCAGTACGCCCGCAGGCACAGGCGGCGAGTTCCATGCCTTCTCCCGAGGCCTCAACGATATCCTTGAGCAGGATCTCCGACAAAGGTTTCGCGAAAAAGAACCCGCCACCCGGGCCGCGGACTGACGAGATCAGCCCCGATTTGCGTAACCTGAAAAAAATCTGCTCCAGGAATTCGGGTGAGATGGCTTCAGCCTCGGATATGGTCTTGATTGAAACAGGTGTTGTGCCCACACTCATTCTGGCAAGCGCGATAGCGGCCCTCAATGCATAGCGACCCTTTGTCGTCATCCTCATTTTGTGCTCCTGCATACTGGAAAACTTTAAAACCTTAATAGTTTAGTTAATTTATAATGGTACTACAGGTCAAGCAGGATTAAAAGGAAAATTATTAAAATCCCGGCAAGAAACGGCGTCAGACATCATTGTATGCTGCCGTGCATGACTTGTATAAACATTGTATGTTCTGTATATTTATGCTGTAGTTGGCTGAAGCGCTACAAAAGGCTCCGTGGTTTACCTCCTTTTTCCACGGAGCCTTGTTTATTTTAAACAGCTTTATCGTGATATATCTATATTTGTTGACTTTATTGCCGCCTTGACGATATTCTTGCTTTTGCTTGCGCATACACAGCCTATTCGCACACGAGGTACTCTCATGCCTAAATTCAAAGTATCGTACGCCCCATCAGTGCGAAGATTGCCGTCATATCTCCTGTTGGCCAAACAGGCGCAGGAACATGGTGACGAATACATTTCCGGTACCCTGATAGCTTTGGAACTCAGCCTCGAACCCATCCAGGTCAGGAAAGACCTGTCGATCACCGGCATCGCAGGAAAGCCCAAGCGCGGTTACCCCGTCGTCCCCCTCATCAGTGCTATCGAGTCTTACCTGAACTGGGATAAACGTGTCGATGCCATAGTCGTGGGAGCCGGCAACCTGGGCAGCGCACTGAGTGGCTTTCCCGGCTTCAAGCAACACGGTCTGTACATCGTTGCTGGATTCGATGCTGACCTCGCCAAGGTAGGCGGCAAGATACACGAGAGTCCCATATATCCAATTTCCGAATTGGCCGTGCGTATACCTACCATGAATATCGCCGTTGCGATACTCACCGTTCCTTCAACGAACGCCCAGGATGTAGCTACCATACTCGTTGCCGCCGGCATCAAGGCCATCTGGAACTTTACCAATGTCAAGCTCAAGGTTCCTGATGACGTCGTCGTGCAGAACGAGGATCTTTCGTCGGGGTACGCGATGCTCTCCATGAAGCGCAGGATTAAAAGCGCCTTGATGCTGGACGATGCCAACTGAGAAGGATCTGGAGCAGAGCCTTTACTTTGCCAACCGGGTAATCAAGCGGGACAAGCACCTCCGCAAATGGGCCCGCAAGACCGATACGGACTGCTATCGCGTATACGACAGGGATATTCCTGAAGTACCTCTGTCCCTCGACCGTTACGGTGAGGCGGCCGTGCTGTACCTCTACGAACGGCCCTACGATAAGCCCGACGACGAAGAAACTGCCTGGCTGGAACTGATGGCCGGAGCAGCAACTGGCGCACTTAACATCGAACGCACGTCGCTTGTGGTAAAAACGCGCAGAAGGCTCGGAGTCGAAGACCAGTACGAGCGGACTTGTAGCGAGGTCAAGGTTGCCAGACAGCGGGTAGTGCGTGAAAATGGCCTGTCGTTCATCGTCAACATCGACGACTACATCGACACGGGCCTGTTCATGGACCACAGACCGGCTCGAGAGATCATCAGCGGCATGGCATCGGGCAAGCGCGTGCTGAACCTGTTCTGCTACACGGGCAGCTTTTCAGTCTACGCGCTCGCTGGCGGCGCGACCCACGTCGTCGGCGTTGACCTGTCAAACACCTACCTGGCCTGGGCGGAACGCAATATCGAACTGAACGATCTCGGACTGGAACGGTATCGTGGCGTCAGGGCAGATGTTACGGCCTTCCTTTCCTCTGAAGCCGCGCGAGGTGCGCGGTATGACCTCATCGTACTGGATCCACCCACGTTTTCGAACTCAAAGAAGATGGATGGTTTTCTCGATGTCGCGCGGCACTGGCCGGAACTGGTCAGGGCCTGCCTCGCCGTGCTCGATGTGGGTGGTACCGTGCTGTTCTCCACCAACGCGCGCTCGCTGAAGCTGGACGCGGCCTTGCTGCCTGAAGCAGCAATCAGTGATATCAGCGAAAAAACCATACCGGAAGATTTCAGGGGACACCCGCACAGGACCTGGCTCATCACACACGCCTGACTTGCATCACATCCTCAAACTGTGTAATATTGCGCATACGCTGACTTATGGTGCTTTTTAGCGCATAGTAAGGAGTTCTGATGAAAATTCCACGGCTGATGTTGTTCCTTTGCCTGCTCCTTCTGGTTACCCCGGCCTTTGCTTCATCCTCTGGCCTGGCTGAAGGCCAAACCTCTCTGGTGATACAGATAGGCATCGTCCTCTTTGCGGCAAAGCTCGGGGGCATGTTGGCGCAAAAGCTCAGGATGCCGGCCGTGCTCGGCGAGCTCCTGTCAGGCATCGTCATAGGCCCATATGCCTTTGGCGCCATAGCCCTGCCTGGATTCCCCCATGGAATGTTCTTTCCGACTATCGCTGAAATACCGGTGAGCCCGGAACTCTACGGCATCGCGACCATAGCCTCCATCATATTGCTGTTCGTTTCAGGTCTGGAGACTGACCTGGCCCTGTTCCTTAAATATTCTGTAGCCGGTGGCATCGTGGGCCTAGGCGGTGTCTTCATCGCGTTTGCGGCAGGAGACCTTGTTGGCGTGACCATGTTCGGTGGCGGCTTCATGGATCCGCGCAACCTGTTTTTGGGCATACTTTCCACGGCGACGAGCGTTGGCATTACCGCCAGGATACTGTCGGACAGGAAAAAAATGGACAGTCCTGAAGGCGTGACCATCCTCGCAGCCGCTGTTTTTGACGATGTGCTCGGCATCGTGTTCCTCGCCGTCGTCATGGGCATTGCGGCCGCTTCCGGCGGATCCGGCGGTGCCATAGAGTGGAGCCGGATTGGCATCATCGCCGCCAAGGCCTTTGGCATCTGGCTTGGCGTGACTGCCCTGGGCCTCGTGTTTGCAAAACGTGTAGCTTCGATGCTCAAGCGCTTCAAGCATGCCAGCGCCTATTCCATCATGACGCTGGGAATAGCCCTGCTCATGTCAGGCTTCTTTGAACGCGAAGGCCTTGCGATGATCATAGGCGCCTATGTGACGGGCCTATCGCTTTCCAAGACCGACATCAGCCATATCATCATTGAGAAGGTGCATGTTCTGTACGATTTCTTCGTGCCCGTGTTTTTTGCGGTCATGGGCATGCTCGTGGACCTCAGGCAGCTGGCTTCACCGACCGTCATCATCGCCGGCCTCGTGTTTACCGTTGTAGGCATACTCTCCAAGGTGCTGGGCTGCGGCTTGCCCGCCCTTTTTGCCGGGTTCAACATGCGCGGCGCATTGCGGATAGGCGCGGGCATGGTGCCACGCGGTGAGGTAGCGCTGATCATAGCGGGAATAGGCGCCACGAGTGGCATCCTGGATGGAAAGATGTTCGGCATAGCCATCATGATGACCCTGCTGACGACCATCGTTGCTCCGTTTGGCCTTTCGGCGACGCTGCGCATTCCAGGCTCGGGTACCAGAAAGGCCGATGCCCGTGGTGAATCCCAGTCCGTTGACTTTGACTTTCCGTCTGAGGACGTAGCCGTGCTGGTAACCGATACGATGACGCATGAGCTGCAGCTCGAAGGCTATTATGTGCGGACCATGGACATTGAAGAGGGCATCGCTCAGGTACGGCGGGACGACAAGGCCTTTTCCATGCGGCTTGATGGAGCCCGGCTCACCGTTCAGGCAACGCAGGATGCCCTGTCCATCGTGCAGACCTCCGTATTCGAGGCGGTGGCCGCACTCAACCAGAGCTTTGCCAAACTCAAGAGCGACTTTGACCCCTCCAGCATACAGAAGGCCTCGGCCAGCCAGGGCGCACCGCTCGGAATGGCCGAATCAAAAGCTGTCTGTTCATCCTGTATCGTGCTGGACCTGAAGGCCGACACCAAGGAAGGTGTGATACGAGAGCTCCTTGAAACCATGGATGGCAACGGCAGGATAGATGATCTTGAGATGGCCTTTGCGCACGTCATGGAGCGCGAGCGTCCCATGAGTACCGGCATGCAGAATGGCATAGCCCTGCCGCACGCCAAGACCGACGCGGTCCAGACCATAGCGGCCGCCATAGGCCTCAAGCGCGGCGGCGTGGAGTTCCAGTCGCTCGACGGCAAGCCCGCCACCATCATCGTGCTGCTCGCAACCCCCAAGAAGAATCCCGGCGCGCATATCCAGTTTCTGGCGGGCATCGGTGCCGCCTTGCGGGATGAAACGCGCCGTGCCCAGATTCTTGAGGCCACGAGTGCAGAAGAAGTCGTGCGGCTCATCGGCGTCTGATCCGCCGGAACGTCAGTCCCACCAGGCCTTGCCGACATGGTCGGGCCTGAACGACGAACTCTGGTGCCTGATGACCGCTCCGGTTCTGGCTTTTGGCGCCATGCGTTTGACGCGATCCGAGAGCAGCGCCAGCGTGGTGCCGGAGGCGGAGTCCTCGTCGAACACCAGGATTTCTGAGCCGTCGCCGTAGAAGCGTATCCTGGCCTCGTCGCGCCGCGATACGACCGGTTCTCGGTCGTTCCGCTTGAACATGCTGAAGCGCAGGAACCAGAGGTCGCATGCCAGCAGTTCGGCGAGGAAGATGCCGGCCATGATCGATCCATGGGCTGCCCCGAGGGCGAGCCGTGGTCTTCCAGCCTTGAGTACTGATGCCGCGAGCGCTCTGATTTTGGCTGGTTCCGCCGCGCGCCAGGTGTATTTGTCACGCTTTGATGTATAGACAAAGCCGTTGAGGCCGTGGGGCAATGCTACCCGGTAGGCCGCTGCCATGGAACTGAAACCGGGATCCAGCCGGTATGCGGCCCGTGCCAGCATGATTGAATCACCAAGTAGCCTGAACGCGGCGTCCTCCTGTTCCGTTCCGTAGTCCACGGGCGGCGGGGCCTTGGGATCGATCTCGAAGTACTCGGTTGGATGCAGCGGAAGGCCGAACTGCATGCAGACCGAGTAGTTGAGTGCAACATTGATGATGGCCGGTGCCAGCACGAACAGTTCCTTTGCGGCTGCCCATGCGGCGGGATCTTCCTTGTTTGCATGGATCAGCAACGCGACAAGTTCTGCCGATCGGCCTATCACTTCACCGTAGGGTTGCTCGAAATCCATGGCGTCCGGCGCTTCGTCCCAGTCGCAAAACAGAAAATCGTCTATCATGCTACGATTATACGGGCACGGCGTGTGTGCCGTCCACCAGTCCGTAGATGCGGTCCGGTGATTGCAAAGGGGAACAGCATGGCAATTCTGGAAACCATAGGTCTTGGCAAGGATTTTGGCGGAAACCCGGTCTTGTCCAACGTGTCATGGTCCATCGAGCCGGGAGAAAAGGTTGCGCTGGTCGGGCGGAACGGCTCGGGCAAGACGACGCTCCTGCGCATCGTCTTGGGCGAGGACGATGACCATACCGGTACCGTAAAGCTGCTGCCCCAGGCCAGGCTGGCATATGTACCGCAGAAGCCCCCGGAGTTCCTTCCGGGAGAGACCGCCGCTGATTTTGTCTGTCGGGAAGCGTTTAGCCGGCGTGCGGAACTGGAACGCATGGCGGAGACCCTTGCCAAGGCTGATGAACGTGAAGGGCGAGCCGCGCTGGCCCGGTATTCGGCGTTGCGTGAGGTGTACGATGCCGACGAAGGTGACCTCGCGGAAGAGGCTGCAGAACGCTTGCTCGCGAGGGCAGGACTCGGACCGCGGGCCCTCGCTCCGGCGGCCTCGCTTTCCGGAGGAGAGAAGAACGTGCTGGCTCTCGTCAAGGCGGTCCGGCGCATGCCCGATCTGCTCATACTGGATGAACCGGGCAACCATCTGGACATGGCCGGCCTGGCGTGGCTGGAAGATTTCCTGAAATCGCTGCCCTGCGCCGTGTTGCCCGTGTCGCACGACCGGCGCATGCTCGACAAGGTGGCTGACGCGGTACTCGAGCTTGAAGACAGTAAAATTTCCCGATTTTCTGGCAACTATTCAGCGTACCGGCTGGAGCGGCTCAAGCAGGCTGCGGGGCAGGGCCAGAACTGGCAGGCGGACCGCAAGCGCATCGAGCGGCTGGAAGAACTGGTACGCCGGTTCGCAGAAATTGCGCGCTCCCGGCCCGATCCGGCCTGGGGCAGGCGCCTGCGGGCCAGACGCAGCCAGCTTGCGCGGGTAAAGGCCGACGCCACCGAGCGGCCAGACCTGGGCAACCGCGATGCCCGCGTTTCATTTCTTGGAGAGGCTTCAAAGGCTGATCTTGCGCTCCGCGTCGAGGGTTACTCCAAATCGTATGGGGCAGCCCATATTCTGGAATCTTCCGGGTTCACCGTGCTGAATGGCGAGCGGGTTGCGCTCATCGGCGCAAACGGCTCCGGCAAGACCAGCCTCGTGCGGGACATCGTGCAACATGGATCCTGGGACGACACCACGCTACGGGTAGGGCCGAGCATGGTCGTAGGCTACTGCGCCCAGGCCCAGGAGGTCTTTGACCGCGGGAACACCGTGGAAGACGAGTTCCTGAAGATACTACCCACCCGCCGCGAGGCGTTCTCACATATCAGCCGCTTTCTCTTTACCTACGATGACATGGACAAAAAAATTGGTGACCTGTCGGGCGGAGAACTGAACCGGCTGCAGCTGGCGCGCGCCTCTGCCCTCAAGGCCAACTTCCTGCTTCTGGATGAACCTACCAACCACCTCGACATCCCCACGAGGGAAGCCGTCGAGGATGCCTTGGCCGATTTTGATGGCACGGTGCTCGTCGTCTCGCATGACCGCTACTTCATCCAGAAAGTGGCGGAGCGCGTGGTGTTCATTGCCGATCGACGCTTCGTCGAGTATGAAGGTGATTTTGACGAATACTGGCGCGATGTTGGCTCGCGGAGCGGATTCGCAGCCAAGGCTGACAGCCGGAGTGGCGCAGCCGGGATAGAGCAACGTGGCCGCAAGGCTTCCGCAATCGGGCGCCAGGGAGCCAAGCCTGAGCTTGAAGCCAGGATTGAAGACATGGAGCGGGAAAAAGAACGGCTGGAACGTGAATCAGCCGCGGCTTTTGACGCACGGGACTACAAGAAAGCCAAGGCCATAGCCTCTGAACTGGAGCGCCATAGCGCCCGTCTTGAGAAGGTCTGGGCGGAGTATATGGCATGATTTTTTTTCATTGACAGTTTCAGTCATATAGCTTACAAAGAATCTATATTATTGTATGGATAATATGAGTGTTCTTTTTAAGTATGACTCCGAATCGATACGGCCTGCGGCCGCGGCGTTGCCGCGGTGATGGCCGCCGATCTTTGACGTTCGTCCGGGCAACCGGCACCGTCTGAGGGTCCGGGCGGAAACGCCCGAGGCCTCCCGCCCTCACCGGCATTGGAAAGGAGTTCGCACCACCAAAACCTTGCGGATGATCCGCATGGAGGTTCGATCATGGATACGACCAAGAGCGCCCCCGAGGGCGAGTCGAAGCGTTCCACGTCGTCGAGGCGCGAATTCCTGCGTTTGGCCGGTACCGGCCTGGCCGGCGCTTTTGCCGCTGCCGCGCTCGGCTGCGTCAGCTTCGACACGAGAGACGGAAAGAAAGTAAGAGTATGGGCCACTTCTTCTGGCGCCATCGTGCACGACCCCAACCTGTGCGTCGGTTGCCGCCGCTGCGAAAGCGCCTGCACCATCAAGAACGACGGTAAGGTTTCCGCCTACATCTCCCGCATCAAGGTAGGCCGCAATCTCAACTATGGCGTCCTGGGCGTAACGGCCGCGTATCAGCAGGCTGACGGCCAGCATGGCAACTTCCGGATCGTGGGAGAGACCTGCAGGCAGTGCTCGCACCCCGCCTGCGGCGACGCCTGCCCGGTCGGAGCCATCTCCGCCGACAAGAAGGCCGGCGCCCGCGTAGTCGACGCAAAAAAATGCGTAGGGTGCGGCGCCTGCCAACGCGCCTGCCCCTGGGGCATCGCGACCGTCGATCCTGAAACCGAGACTTCCACCAAGTGCACGCTCTGCGGCGGCGACCCCAACTGCGTCAAGAACTGCCCGACCGGGGCCATCAAGTTCTACCCGTGGGAAGAAGCCGAAGCCCTGCTGTTCGGGCCTGATGCAACGAGCGGAGCAACCGACGCCGTCAGCGGCGCTACGGCATAAGCAAGAGGAGACGCAAGCATGTCAGTTAGCTACGGATATACCGGCAAGATACTCCGCGTGGACCTCACGACGGGCAAGATCTGGACCGATGATACGATGAAGTACAAGGATTACATCGGCGGTGAGGGCATCGGGTACAAAATCCTGTGGGATGAAGTGCCGTCAGGTACCCATCCTTACGCACCGGAGAACAAGATTACGTTCGGTGCCGGCCCCCTGTGCGGCTCGGGCGTACCGTGTTCGGGCAGGACCACCATCACCAGCCTGTTGCCCACGAGCCCCTTCCATGGCGCCGGCAGCTCCCACATGGGTGGATATTTCTCCGTCGAGATGAAGTATGCCGGTTACGACATGATCGTCGTAGAAGGCAAGAGCGCCAAGCCGGTGTGGCTCCGCGTCGAGGATGATAAGGTCAAGCTCGAGGATGCCCGCTGGGTCTGGGGCAAGGGCATCTTTGATACGATGGCCATGTTATCGAGTCAGATGGGCAAGGAAGCACAGATCGCCGCGATCGGCCCTGCTGGCGAGAACCAGCTCAACATGTCCGTGATCCGCACCGGCACCTCCCACTCGGCGGGCGGCCATGGCGGCATTCTGGGCGCCAAGAACCTCAAGGCCATCGCCATCAAGGGTACCGGTTCCGTCAAAGTCGCTGCAAAGCCCGAGGAACTGATGGAACTGGACAAGTACATGATGAGCATCATCGGTGCCAACAACCAGATGGTCATCCCGACGGTGCCGCTCCCCTGGGCTGAATACTCCGACAAGGGCTCTCGCTGGACCGGCCGCCCCGGCCTGTACTGGGGCGCTGCAAATCCGCCCGTGGAGACCGGCGAGTGCAATCCAACTGATATGCAGTCAGTCGGCAAGCGCACCATGAAGGCCGTCTTTGACCTCGGAGCCGGCGCCGAGAAGTACACCGTACGCATGGGCGGCTGCGCCCACTGCCCGATACGCTGCCACGCGCAGCTCCACGTGCCCCAGCTCGAGAAGTACGGTATGGACCCCAACGTGTCCAACACTTGCGTCGGCTGGTCTGGCCCGCGCGGCGTCATGTACGCCGGCATCAAGGAATTCGACGGCAACGGCGCTGACTCCTCGGTAGTCGGCAACGGCATCGGAACGACCATGACCGACGACCTCGGCGTCTGGTGCAACTACGGCCAGATCGGCCGCGACGTCAAGTGGTTCTACGAGAAGGGCGTGTTCAAGCGCGTGCTTCCCGCCGAGGAATACGCCTCCATCCCCTGGGACCTGCTACTCAAGGGCGATCCCCGGTTCCTCATCGATTTCTATACCCGCGTAGCCAACAAGCAGGGCGAGCTCTGGCACATCGCCGACGGTTCCGCCTGGATAGCTCAGCGCTGGGGCCTTGGAGATGACTATTGGGACGCCAAGGACAACAAGCTGTGGACCCGCGGCGGTTATCCCGTCCACCACTCCAACGAGGCTGGCGGTCAGGTAGGAGCTCTCATCTCCTGCTTCACCAACCGCGACTCGCAGAACCACAGCCACATGAACTTCATCGGCAACAAGCTCCCGATAGCGCTCCAGAAGGAAATCGCCGCCGAGATCTTCGGCTCACCCGACGCCCTGGACGCTGCGATGGATTACAAGCCGATGAACGAGTACAAGGCCCGTTTCGTCAAGTGGTCCATGATCCGCGGACGCCTGCACGACTCGCTGACCCTCTGCAACTGGATGTGGCCGATGGCCGTAAGCCCGCAGAAGGACCGCAAGTACCGCGGCGACACGGCGCTTGAAGCCAAGTTCTTCTCCGCGGTCACCGGCGTAGCCAAGACCGAGGCTGAACTGGACAAGGATGCCGAGCGCGTCGTGACCCTGCTCAGGGCGCTGACCGTCCGCGCGATGGGTACGGTGGACATGCGCAACCAGCACGACAATACCAACGAGTGGATCACCAAGGCAGACAAGGACAAGCCTCAGTTCACTCCTGGTACCATCCAGATGGAGAAGTCCGATATGGAACTCGGCCGCACCATGGTGTACAAGCTCTTTGGCTGGGACGAGAAGACCGGCGCGCCGACCAAGGCGACGCTGGGAGCGCTCGGCATGAGCGACGTTGCCCAGGGGCTTGCAGAAAAAGGTCTATTGCCCGCCTGAATCGCTTCAGCGGGGCCTGTTGCCCCGGCTTGATCAAATGCTATACTGGAGTTCCCGCGGCGGGACTCGACCGCCGGCGGTTCCGCGGA
>CAXZAJ010000023.1:0-20323 GCA_964293355.1 uncultured bacterium | reverse complement strand
GCCCAAGGAGGAGATAGGGGCCCTGATCCGCGCGCGCCCAGAAGGCTAGAGCGGTGCGTTTCGGGGCGGTCGCCGCGGCCGCCGGGAGAAGCGTCCGCTTTGGCGGCGTCAAGAAGGAGTACAGGCTCCTCGACGAACTCCCGGTGCTCGCTCACTCTGTAGGTCTGTTCCTCGGCATGAAAGACTGCGCCGCCGTCGTCGTCGTCGTTCCACCGGACGGCGAGGTCGAGGCGCGTTCGGCCATAGGTGAGTCGCTCGCGACGAGGGCCGGTCCGCGCTTGTTGTTCGCGGAGGGCGGCTCGGAGCGCGCCGACAGCGTCAAGGCGGGGTTGCTTGCCCTCCGCGCCGTCGATCCCGAATACGTGCTGGTCCACGACGCTGCGAGGCCCCGTGCCAGCGCCGATCTGGTCAAGCGCGTGCTGGCTGAAACCGCGCGCTCCGGTGCCTGCGTTCCCGGCGTGCCGGTGGCAGATACGGTCAAGCGCGTTGCGGACGACGGGGCCATAACGGAACACCTGCCGCGCGCATCCCTGCGGGCCGTGCAGACGCCGCAGGGCTTCCAGTACCGCGGCCTGCTGTCCGCCTACTTGTCCGCAGGTTCCTCCGTATCAAAGGCCACTGACGATGCTGAAATCTGGGCCATGGCTGGCGGCTCGATTGCGGTGGTCGAAGGCGAGCGGGACAACATCAAGATTACCTTTCCGGAAGACCTGCCATGAAACTCCGCGTCGGCCAGGGCTGGGACCTCCACAGGCTCGTGGCCGGCAGGGCTCTGGTGCTCGGCGGCGTGACCATACCCTCGGAGTTGGGTGAACTCGGCCACTCAGACGGCGACGTGCTGTTCCATGCCATAGTCGACGCGATGCTCGGATCCATAGGCGCGGGAGACATCGGCAGGCATTTTCCGCCGTCGGACCAGCGCTGGAAGGACGTGCCTTCCCGCTTTTTCGCGGAGCGGGCGGCCGAAATCCTGGCTGAGTCTGGCTGGCACATCGTCAATATTGATTCCACCGTTGTGCTGGAGCGGCCCAAGTTGGCGCTGCACATCGACACGATCCGCGCCTCGATTGCCGGAGCGCTCGGGCTGTCCATGGATGCCGTCTCGGTCAAGGCCAAGACGCACGAAGGCGTCGACGCGGCAGGCCGCCTGGAAGCCATTGAGGCCCAGGCCGTCGTCCTCGTCGAATCCATCGACGAATAATCAGATTACAGTTTCTTTACAGATCTACGCAGGCCCTCAAAAAGGCTCGCCCAAGGGGAATCCGCGCGGTAGAACACCGGCGGGTACCCGAGCGGCGCCTCGATGGTAACCTCGCCTCCCCTGAATTCCCTGGACGTCCACAGGTGCACCCAATGGTCCGCGGGCAGGTACGCTTCGGACAGGGCCTTGCCAGGCTTGGTCACCGGGGCCACGAGGAGATCCCGGCCGTAGAGGAACTGGTACGAGAGGCGCTTGAGTTCAGGTTCGTTTTCGTAGTGCAGCCAGGTATGGCGTATAGGCGGCACGCCCGTGGACTCGTACTCCGCCATGGTTTCGGCGTGGTATGGCGCAAGGCCGGTCCATACGGCGCTCATGCGCGCGAGGTGGGCAAGGATGGCCGGGTCAGACCAGAACTGCGCGTTGGATTCGGGGCGGTTGCCTTCGTGGGTTCGCATGATGGGCGTAAAGGCCGCCAGTTCCGCCCAGCGCATGAAGAGCTCGGGCGAGCGCTTGATCCACGCCAGCGTGGTGTAGCCGCCAATATCGGAGTGCCAGACGCCAGAGCCTGAAAAGCCCAGCGACAGGGCTGCGGGTATGACGCTCGGGAGGCCATCGGTGACGCTCCAGTCCACCAGCTGGTCGCCTGCCCAGAATGCGCTGGCGTGGCGTGACGAGCCTGCCCAGCCCGAGCGCAGGAAGAAAATAGCCTCGCCGTCCTTGCCGGCTTCGTGGATGGCCTCCGCGTTGGCTTTTGCCCAGAGTACCGGATACTCGTTGTGGGCCAGCAGCGGGTAGCGCCCTCCATGGAGCACCGCGTCCACCGGCAGGTATTCACCGAAGTCAGCCATCCAGCCGGCCATGCCGATGCCCAGCATGTCGCGTTTGATGACCGATTTGATCCAGGTAAACGCCTCCGGATTGAACAGGTCGACCATCGCGGCCGGAAACGTTGTTACCGTGACCGGATAGTCGGTGCCGTCGTCTCGCTTTACGCAGAAGCCGGCCCTGGATGCCTCGGCGTACAGGTTTCCCTCGATGGCGAGGAAGGGGTTGATGTAACCCAGGAAGCGCACACCTTCGCGCCGGAGTTTTGCGATGTCTTCTGGCAGGTTGGGGTAGAGTTCCTTGTCGAATTGCCAGTTCCACTGCAGTTGCTTGCCAAAGCTGGTTACGCGCCGGCCGCACCAGTCCTGCACCCAGACGGCGCCGGTCTTGACTCCCGCTGATTTTGCCGCGTCGAGTTTTCCGCGGACCTCGTCCATGCCGCCCTGGGCTCCGAGCCAGACGCCTTCCCATGTCCAGGCGGGCAGGGCGCGCTGTCTGCCTACCAGCGCCGAAAGCGAGCCGACGGCCGCAGGTGCATCAGCAGCGAAGCCGATGACGATTTCTTCCGGCACGGCCCAGGATACCAGGGTCGTGGTCTTTGGGCGCTTGAAGTCGAAAATGCAGTAGGCTGTGGTCTGAACGTGCACATAGGAACGATCGCTGGAAACGAAGGACGGCTGGCCGAAGTAGGTTGTATGCCAGTTGCCGCCGGCGCCGCCCCAGAGGTTGGCCAAAAGGGTTATCAGGTCATGGCCGCGGCCAACGCCCTGTTCTTCGGACCAGAGCGGCACCCGGCTGCCCTTGAGGTCGAGCCTGGAATACTGCTCGCCGCACCCGAAAATGCTTTCACCGGGCGTTGCCGGAAGCCTGAACAGGAAACGGTTCCAGGCGGAGTCGTAACGGGAAAAGGTGATGTGGAGCGCGCCGGAAGCCTCCCGCACGGTCATGCGGACGAGGCCCTCGAATTCTATGTCCAGGAAGTCGTCGCGGGCCGAGACCTGTTTCCAGGCCTTGGCCTTGACGCGGGAGCGCTTCTTCTGGCGCATCGTGAAGCCGCCTCTTCGCTGGCGGATCGCCGGCTCTGCGGAGCCGATCTCGAAGAGGGGGGCGCGCGTTGAATGGACCAGCGCGCGGCGCCCATCGAGGCTGATGGCGAATCCATCCTCGGCGGCTTCAAGATGTATCACTCAATGACCTCCCAGCCGGCCGCGCGGGCTGCGAGGCGCAGGGGCCGGAGGTAGTCACCATATACCACCGATGCGTGGTGGGCAATACCGTTCCGTACGACGAGGTCCAGCACGTCTGCCACCGGCCTGTCGAAGCGGGCCTTCATGTAGGTCCCCTTGAGCAGCTTCTGCATTGGTATGACGTGGGCGTTCTGGATGAACAGCCGGTATTTACCGTCCACCGAGTCCAGGCGCACGATGGAAAGGTCGCCGTCCTTGAGCACGAAGTCGGCCGTGACGCCTTTGCCGCCGGCGAAGTAGGTGTCCAGCGAGCGCACGCAGCGGCCGTCCCAGAGGTTGGCGGGCGCTACGCCGCAGTGCCAGAACAGCGCGAAGTTGTCCTTGAGGTCCACCTGCGAGAAGTCGAAGAGGAACGGTGTTTCCGCGCCCATGGCCTGGTGGGCCAGCATCGACAGAGCGCCTTCGACGTCGCCTTCGCAGGCGAGGATGCGGCCTTCCGACTGCAGGAGGCTCATGGCGGCGCAGGGCGACACGCCATAGCGGGCCGCGAATTCGGGCCAGCAGCGGATGGCCATGGCTGACAGGCCCTTGGTCTCCATGATGTAGTCCAGCTTTACCGCCAGGGCCGATACCTTGGAGAGCTGGTCGGCGCTGATGCCCGAGACGTCGAAGAGCTTGCGGTACTGCGCCTTGCGCGTGTCGATATCGGCGTCCGAAGCGGGAGCGTTCCAGATTTCATCCAGCTCGTAGTGGTCTACGATGGCGCCGGTGGCACGGTAGACGGCAGGATCAGCTACCGAGAGGTTGAAGAAGCCGTGGGCGCGGTAGCCGGCGATGCCTACCCGGGCCGTGCGGAGGCGCGCTAGCACGCGGACCGCGTCCACCCAGTCCTGGTCGATCTCGGTGCCGATGGTGTAGTGGTAGTTCCTGATGCCGGATTTGTACAGGTTCGACGCGTTGAGGTTGACGCCGCAGACCGAATTGAGCCGGATCTTGCCGCCGTCGTAGGGCAGCTCGGGGAGACCCCACAGCATCAGCGGTACCGTCGGCAGGGCCTTGGCCAGCTCGAGGGCCAGGTGGCCGAGGTGGAAGGTGCCAGACAGGATCACGAGTCCGTCGACCCTGGCCTTGGCGAACAGGTCTCCCGCGGCACGCGCCTCGTCCGGTTCGATCACGAGGTCGTCCGGGGCGACGATCGTGACGTTTTCAAGCGCAGCAAGCGCTTTCCTGGTTTCTGCCCAGATGCCGCGCGCGGCGGCTACGTCGAAGGTGGTTCTGCCCAG
The DNA here is from genome assembly GCA_964293355.1 of uncultured bacterium. Taxonomy (GTDB): domain Bacteria; phylum Spirochaetota; class Spirochaetia; order Treponematales; family UBA12059; genus SZUA-370. The sequence continues at coordinate 15,827 of CAXZAJ010000023.1, read as the reverse complement.
GCAGGCCACGCCGAGGGTGATGCTATGCTTCATGGTTAATCCTCCATAGAATACGTCGATTACTTTCCGACTGAAAGTAAAGCACGGCACCCCGCCCTTGTCAACGTGGTTTGCGGCCATGAATCCGCCGATACTCGGTTGCTAAGCCCCCGTCCATCGAGTAGAATCTGACGCAATAATGATACGAACGGCCTTATCTTCAGCGGCCCTTGCCGGGTCAGACATACAGACAGTCCTTGCCGCCGCAACCTCATCCGGAGTTCAGGGCATTGAATGGACCGGTGATGGCTTCCTGAAGCCGGGCGACTCCGGACGGGCTCAGGAAGCGATGATTGCGACGCTCAGGGCAGGCCTCTGCACCGCATCGTTTGCCATGCCCGGGCGAGCCAGCCTGACCGACCGGGCCGCCTTCAGTGCTGCGTTGTCCACGGCGCGGGAGCTCAATTCGCCCGTCCTCAGGCTGTTGCCGGCACTCCGGAGCGGTTTGCCTTCTGCGGATGAAGAGGCTTTTGCCACCACCGCCCGGATGCTTGGTGATGAAGCGGGTGAACACGGCGTTACCCTGTGTTTCGACATCGATCCCGATTCTGTTCTCTGTTCCTGCCAGGAGGCGGCTCGCCTGCTGACCCATCTCGACCATCCGTTTGTACGACTCGCCTGGGAGCCCGTTGCAGGTGCCGGGTTCGACGAATCCATGGAGGCCATAGTCTCGGTCGCAGGCAGGGTGGGCCTCATCGTCATCCGGCCGGATGACCTTGACGGTGCGGGCAACGCCGATGGTGACCGCGCCGAGGAATGGCTCCAGTACCTCGATGCGCTCGAGGAACAGGGCGGCAGCCCTGACATGACCCGGCATGTCGTCTTCAGGACCATGCCCGACCGGCCCGAGAGCCTGTCCTCGGCCGTAGCCACCATCAAGTCCTGGAGCGTTACGCTCCGGCGCTATCACCAGCGTCGAGTATACTAAACGCCTCCTCTCCGTTGACCTCGGCTCGTGCGTCCGTTATGATGCTATGCAGAGATACAAGGAAAAACTTTCAGGAGGTTCTCGCATGGGTACAAAGGTAGTATTGGCATATTCAGGCGGGCTGGACACGTCCGTCATCCTCAAATGGCTTTTGAACAAGGGCTACGAGGTCATCTGCTTCATGGCCAATGTGGGCCAGCAAGAAGATTTTGATGCAGCGCGTGAAAAGGCAATGAAACTGGGCGCCTCCAAGGTGTTCCTTGAAGACCTCCGCGAGGAATTCGTCACCGACTACATATTCCAGGCGCTCAAGGCCAACGCCCTGTACGAAGGCCGCTACCTCCTGGGCACGTCGCTGGCCCGCCCGGTCATAGCCAAGCACCAGGTTCGCATCGCGCAGCAGGAAGGCGCACAGTATGTGTCCCATGGCGCTACTGGCAAGGGCAATGACCAGGTCCGCTTCGAACTGACCTACGCCGCACTCGGCCCTACGCTCAAGGTAATCTCCCCCTGGAAGGATTCCGAGTTCCTGGCCCAGTTCAAGGGCCGCACCGACATGCTCAAGTATGCCGAAGAGCAGGGCATCCCCGTCTCTGCCACCATCAAGAAGCCGTACAGTGAAGACGAGAACCCCATGCACATCAGCCACGAGGCCGGCATACTCGAGGATCCCGCCAGGGCAGCCACCGAGGATATCTATTCGCGCACCAATTCACCGAAGAATGCGCCTGACGCGGAGACGCTGGTGGACATCGAGTTCAAGGACGGCCTTCCGGTCTCGGTTACCAACCGTACCGACGGCAAGAAGGTCACGGGCAACCTGGCCATGTTCATCTACCTGAACGAACTGGGCCGTATCAACGGCATCGGGCGCATGGACATGGTGGAAAACCGCTTCGTGGGCATCAAGTCGCGCGGCATTTACGAGAGCCCCGGCGCGACCATACTGTGGGCGGCCCACCGCGACATCGAGGGCATCGCCATGGACAAGGAAGTGATGCACCTCAAGCTGACGCTTGAGCCCAAGTTCTCGGAGTACCTGTACAACGGGTTCTGGTTCGCGCCGGAGATGGACTTCCTGATGGCCGCCTTCAACCAGTCCCAGGAGGCCATAGACGGCACGGTCACGCTGTCGCTGTACAAGGGCAACGTGCTGGCCATAGCCCGCTCGTCACCCACCTCGCTGTACAACCAGGAACTGGGCAGCATGGACGTGGAGGGCGGCTTCGACCAGACCGATTCCCGCGGCTTCATCAGGCTCAACGCCATACGCCTCAAGGCACACAACGTCATCCTGGACAAGAAGCACATCGGTCTGTTCCACGTCATCCAGCCCGTGGCTGAATAACGGGAAGTCATTCGACGGTAGAACCTCGAACCTTGTTTCCGACCAACGGGAAACAAGGTTCGAGTAACCAGCTAGGATTTGGCCGGAATGGGCAGCCCCAGGAACCTGAGTACGTCGGTGGCCGAGTAGTCAGTCCCGAAGCGCCCGATGAGCAGCCTGAGCGAATCCAGGTGTTTGCCTACGGTCAACAAGGGTTGCTCGAGCCTGCCGCCGGCGTAGCTCATGCCCAGACCGATGTTGGCCAGCAGCGCGTTGCACAGGCAGCGGGCTTCGGTGGCCAGTTCGGCGGCTCCGCCCTTCTTGACGAACGACGCGACGGGTTCCGCCGGGCAGCGGTAGCCTATCTTGCCTTCAGGCGTCTTGAAGAGCTCCCGCAGCAACCCCATGTTGCAGACCCGCGTCCGCTTCTCGAACACAGCCTTCTCCGACAGGGTTCCTTCCATCAGCGCTATCTTGAACGGATAGCCGGTGGGCGAGGCCGACGGGTGGGTGAACACCAGCGCCTTGCCTGCTTCCACGGCCTGCAGGAAGCGTTTCTTGAGTTCGGGGAGCAACCCCGATTCCCGGCAGAAGGCGAACAGCGTACCCACCTGGATGCCCGCCGCGCCGTCTGCTTTCGAGGCAGCCAGCGATTCCGGCATGGCGTACGATCCGCCCAGCCAGAACGGCAGGCCGAGTCCGACCATCTTGGCGTAGTCCACGTTGTCCTTGGGGCCATAGATCGGCTCGCCGGCCTCGTCGAGTTCCAGGACGCCGCGTGGTGGTGCGTTGTGGCCGCCGGCGCTATGGTTCTCCACCACGATGCCGTCAACCTTGCCCGTGGCCCGCGTGGCCATGGTGGCGGCGAGTATGTATGACGAGACGATGGCCACGAAGAAGGGGCGCTTGAGCGTCGCCGGCGGTGATTCAAGAATAGCGGTTGGCTCGAAGCGGGCTGTGTAGTGTTCGTCTTTGGCTGCGCCTTCCACATGCACCCGGATTTCTCCGGATTCACCGCGGGCATAGCGGTCAAGCAAGCCGGGTATTTCCAGCGGTATGCCGGCACCCATCATCACATAGTCGACGCCGGCGAGCATGGCACCGTATATGGCAGCGGGATTGGGTAGTTGCACTTTCTCCAGAAAGTTTATGCCCACGACGCCGGAGTGCCCTTCGCGGGCCAGATGGACCTCCACGAAGTTGGCAGCCACGGTCAGTTCGTCGAGCGCCGCATTGCCCGAACCTTCGGCTTCGAGCTGCCGCATCGGCAGCGGCCTGAAATCGTGGGTGTCAGGGCTGCCGTCCGGGCGGTACCAGGCCGCGAGTACGCGCCCGGCTACCTTCTGGTCCGGAAAGGCCTCGAGGCCGCGCCGCATGTGGCCGCCCTGGTCACCCTGCTGCAATCTTCTGGCCACGACCGAATCAAGCGCGGTGCCCGACACCACGCCCACCGCTCCCTGCATGGAAACCGCTCTCGCGAGTTTCCAGTCGGAAACGCCAACGCCCATGCCGCCTTGTATGATACCGGGATGTTCCATGTAGTTTCCTTAGTGACACAATGTGTCTGAATGTCAGAGTGATGATAGACCCGCACTCGCCTGCTGGTCAATGAGACATGTATGGGCGAGAAAAGTTGCAGGTACGCGATAGTTTGCAGAAAAAAACTATGTGCTATATACTTGAGCATCATTACATTGCGCCGGACCATGCGCATTAGCTTCGTTGTCCCTTCCGGAACCGGTGCGGCGGCGCAGAGGTACCACACATGTCTCACAAATTTTTTCCTGGCAGGATTCGTCCCGTTTTTGCATTACTGTTTTCCACGGCTATCACTATGCTTGCTTTTTCAATTGCAGCCCAGGAACGCGGGCTTTCGGTCATGGCCAGGGCCATAGTCGGTTCAGACGATTTTGACGTTGGCAGGCAGTACGCCGTCATCATCGGCATAGACAAGTACGACGAATGGCCATCCCTGAACGGCGCTGCCGCCGAGGCAAAAACGGTTCGTCGCGTCCTGGCGGAACGCTACTTCATAGACGAGTTCATCGAACTCTACGACCGGGATGCGACCGCGGCCGGGATACGGCGGCTTTTCGTCGACGTTCTGCCGCGGAAAGTCGGTCTCAAGGATTCTCTGCTCGTCTTCTACGCCGGGCACGGCTACCTCGACGAATCCAAGACCGGGTTCTGGATAGCCTCGGACGGCGACAAGGACATCTATAGCCAGCGCGGCTGGATTCCCAACGCACAACTAAGGAACTACATCGCCGGCCTCAAGGTACAGCGTGTCCTCCTCATCGCTGACGCCTGTTTCTCCGGCGACTTCCTCAACGTGACCAGAGGCGCAGGCCCGACGGTGGACTCAGAGTATTTCAGGAAGGCGCTCCGCCTGACCGCGCGGCAGGTGCTCACGTCCGGGGCCTCGGAGACGGTGCCTGACGAGAGCGAGTTCGGTCGCCAGCTCGTATCGCTCCTCGAGCGCAACACCGACAGCGTCCTCGACCCGTTTACGATGTTCGACCGCATCCGCCGCGGCGTTATCAAGACCGAACCACTGATCGGGACCATCCCCGGCAACGAGATGGGCGCTACCTTCGCGCTGTTCCTCAAGCCTACGACGGGAATCCTCAGCGTAGTTACCGCGACTGAAGCGGACATCTACGTCGACGGAAAGAAGGCCGGCCGGGCGTCGCCGGGGAAAACTCTCATGATACCGGACCTCCCTGCCGGGGAGCGGACCCTGGAGCTCAGGTACGCAACCTCATCGGAGTCGCGCAGGGTCGTCGTCGAGCCCGGGGTATCCACCGAGGCTTCGTTCAGCTACAAACCGGTCACCGCCGGCGCCCTGTCGCTCTCCGGTTTCCCGGAGGGGTCTACCCTGCACCTGAACGGAGCCAAGGCTGGTGAGCTCAGCCAGGCGGGTTTGACGGTCGAGAATCTGCAGGCGGGGAAGCTCAAGGCGCGAGTGAGCTATGGCCTTTGGCCTGAAGCGATCGAATATGAACCGCTCATAGAGCCAGGCAAGACGACGACGCTGAAATTCGCGGGCGGAACTATAATCGTCGGAGGCCTGCCCAAGGGCGCGAGCGTCTACCTGAAGGAGGCCTTCCTCGCGAGCGCCTCCAGGGGCGACGAGAGCCTCGCGCTCGGCCCCTTCCCCTCCGGCAGCTACGCGCTGCGCTTCGAGGGAACCGGCTGGGAAACGGCGACGGTATCGGTGTTCGTTCCCGCTGGCAAGGACGTCGCGTGCGTGCCGCCGCTCCGGCCGGTCAAAGCTGCGCCTGCTACCCCGTCGATCGTCCCGAGCCCCGTGGTTGCGGCGGCATCCGGCGCGAAGCTGCCTTCCGGCAAGGGACTGCTGTCGCTGACGAGCGACCCCCCCGGATTGTCGGTACGCGTCGACGAAGGAGACTATATCCTCACCCCCGAGACCATCGAGCTGGCTCCGGGCTCTCACAGCATCACGGTGCAGAGCAGCTTCGTAGAGGATCGCTACTATCTGGACCAACCTACGGAATGGGTCACCGTGCCTGATGGCGGCGAGATAGCCATTCCGGTCAAGGCCAGGCAGGGTTCGAGCGAAGTTAATTTCGACTTGGTGCCGCCGGGGTATGCTGTATTCGCCGGTGAAGACAAGCTGGGAGTCACCCCGATAGGATTGTTGACCATCCCTGCTGGTACGGCGCGGCTGCGTTTCGAGCGTACAGGCGAAACTCCCCGCACGTATACCTCTGTCATCTACCCCAATTCTGTCGAACGCGTACCCTGGGGCAGCCGTCCGGAACTGGCCACGATCCTTGAGCGACGCACCATCGACATCAAGAAACCGGAATCGTGGAACGGGATACCGCCGATACTAGCGCCTTCGTCCCCGATGCGCGCGTCTGCTGGAATACTGAACAAAGAAGGCATGGGCATCACCAAGGTTTATATATGCAGGGATGACAAGTATTTGTACTGGCGCATCGATTTTGAGAAGGTGAATCCTTTTAAGAAACCACCCAGAGGAACGAAGAAATCGATCCTGACCCAGTTGTCGATAGAACTGGGCATGCGCGAAAGACTGAATCTCGTACTCCAATATAGAATCGAAAAGAGTGAGATTATTTCAAATATGGGAACGTATTCAGGAGTATGGAAAAATATTGGAGATGATGTAATTTCTTATTACAGAGACGACGTAATGTTGGTCCAACGGCTGGCATGGGACAAGCTCACCAGCTACGTGCCTGATGGTTTTCATAACATCGTTTTGCAGGTCGCCCATGATACGGGCTCGGGCTGGGAGTACGGTTTCATTTCGACCCCGTTATTCTATATCGATTTTGTGAAGTAATCCGGCTAGTGCCGGGATCTCCCGGTCCGCGGCGGCCGGGCTAGGTATCGAACTGGCGGTGATCCTGGGTTTCTTCTTCTTCTTCTTTGTCATGAATTTCTCTCAGGTTGTTTTTTGCTTGGCCTCGTCCCAATACCTGTCCATCAGTTCGAGCTTGCCGTGCTCCATCTTCTCACCGGCGGCCGCCATCCGCTTCTCGACGTGCCTGAAGCGCGTGCTGAATTTTTCCAGGGCGCGGTGCATGGCTATGGCGGGGTCGACATGGTGCTTGCGCGCCACGTTGATGACGGAGAACAGGATGTCGCCGATTTCGTCTTCAAGCATCGCGCGTTCAGCGGAGTCGTCCGCGCCGGTTACTGCCTGTGTTTCGAGCGCGGCGCAGGCCTCGCGTGACTCACGCACCTCTTCTTCAAGTTTATCCCAGGCGCCCTGGTGGTCCGGCCAGTCGAAGCCGACCTTGGCGGCGGCCTTCTGCAGTTTGTAGGCCCGCTCCAGCGGGGGCAGGGCCTTTGATACCGCATCCAGCACCGAGTCCTTCTTGCGCCGCCCTTCCATGTTCTCCTTGATGTCGTTCCACTGTTTCAGGACCGCTTCCGACGTATCGGCTTCGGAGTCGCCAAAGACGTGCGGGTGGCGGCGCACCAGCTTCTCGGAGGTCGTATCCAGGGCTTCGGCGATGCTGAAGGCTCCCTGCTCCTCGTAGATGACGGCCATCATGGTCGCGACGAGCATGACGTCGCCTATTTCTTCTTTTATATGATCGATTCCGCCCTCGTTGATGGCCTCGACGCACTCGTAGGCTTCTTCGATGAGGTTGCCGCGTATGCTCTGCGGGGTCTGTTCCCGGTCCCACGGGCAACCGTCCGGGGAGCGCAGGCGGACGAAGATATCGTAGAGTCGGCCAAAGGCCTCTTTGGGGTCTTTTTCGTGTTTCATGCAGGTATTGTGCCGCGCAGGAGGTGCTTGCGCAATACCAGCGGGCTTTTTGTGAATAAACGTGAGTAATTAGTGGATATACTGCGAATGGTTCGTATAAAGCGCGAATAAACGACGAATACCGCTTTGAATGACCGATTGACACAGCGACAAAAATGCCGCATTGTGCGCTACATTCTACAGGGTACGGAGGGCAAAGGAAAACACGGTGAAAGGGAGCGACGTAGTCATCGAGCACGTACGCAAGTCATTCGGCGATTTCAAGGCGCTGGATGATGTGAGCATTGCAATAAGGAAGGGCGAATTCTTCTCGCTCTTGGGGCCATCTGGCTGCGGCAAGACCACCTTGCTGCGTATCATTGCGGGTTTTGAAAGCCCGGAGAGCGGAGCCGTACTTTTGGACGGCCGCGACGTCCTGCCCCTGCCGCCCGACGGCCGGCATGTGAACACGGTGTTCCAGAACTATGCCCTGTTCCCGCACCTGTCGGTGTTCGAGAACGTGGCCTTCTCCATGCGCCTCAAAAAGCTTCAGGAATCGGCCATCAAGTCAAAGGTCGACGAGTACCTCAACCTGGTTGAACTGCAGGCTCATGCCCACAAGAAACCCTCGCAGTTGTCCGGCGGCCAGAAGCAGCGCGTCGCCATAGCCCGCGCGCTTATCAACGAGCCTTCGGTGCTTCTCCTCGACGAGCCACTGTCCGCGCTGGACGCCAAGCTCCGCCAGCACATGCTCATCGAACTCGACTCTATCCACGACAAGATTGGCATCACGTTCATCTATGTTACCCACGACCAGCAGGAAGCCCTGTCAGTGTCCGACCGCATCGCGGTGATGAATTCAGGTGAAGTGCTGCAGATCGGCACGCCCCAGGAAATCTACGAGGCGCCTGCCACCGATTTCGTGGCCAAGTTCATAGGCGAGACCAACCTGGACGAGGCCGACGTCGTGTCGGTGAACGGCCAGATGGTGGAACTGAACGCGGAAGGCTTCGGAATCATCAAGGTAACGGCCAATGACCCGCCGCCCGCAGGATCCCGCGTCAGCTGGACCATACGCCCCGAGAAGATCCGCATAGCCCTGGAAGAGCCCCGCTCGGCGCGGAACGGCATAAACGCCGTGTTCGGCACGGTCGACGAACCCATCTATTCGGGATTCCAGAGCAAGTTCTACGTGCGCACCCCCTCGGGCAAGGTGCTCAAGGTGATAAAGCAGCACGCGGACTGGTCCGATGAAGGGCCCGAAATAGCGTGGAAGGATTCAGTCTGGCTGTCCTTCAGCGCGGAGGACGCGTATCTGGTGGAGGTCAAGCGATGAAGCGCGTCCCGGGCACATCTGGTGGTCCCGGCGGGCTCTATGCCACCCCGGCGCTCTTCTGGCTGTCCGTGTTCTTCCTCGCGCCGCTCGCGATCATCGTGGCGTACAGCTTCCTCACGCCTGGAGCCCGCGGCGGCATCGAGTGGACACCCACGCTCAACGCCTACCGTGCCATAGCCAACCCCACCTTTCTCAAGGTCACCTTCAACACGATACTCGTGGCCATAGGTGCCACGGCTGTGACGATGTTCATAGCCATACCCTGCGGCTACTACATGGCACGGAGCAAGAACCAGACCGTGCTGCTGATGCTCGTGATGATTCCCTTCTGGACCAATTTCCTCATCCGCATCTACGCATGGATAGCGATACTGGGCAATGAAGGCTTCCTGAACGACATCCTCCTGGCTATGGGACTCGTGGACGAGAGCGTCCGGTTCCTGTACAACCGCGGAGCGGTGATGCTCGTGCTCGTGTACACCTATTTGCCGTACGCCATCCTTCCGTTGTACTCGACGATAGACAAGTTCGACTTTTCACTGCTCGAGGCCGCCCGCGATCTGGGCGCCAGCAAACTGGGCGCCGTGATGAAGGTGCTCATGCCCAACATCAAGGGCGGCATACTCACAGCCTTCCTGTTCACCTTCATACCGATATTCGGAGCCTACGCCGTGCCCCTGCTCGTCGGCGGCACCGAATCGTACATGCTGGGCAACCTGATAGCGGACGAGCTGACCAAGAGCCGCGACTGGCCGCTCGCGTCGGCCATATCGCTCGTCATAACGCTCGTTACGACGCTGGGCGTACTGCTCCTCCTGCGCGCCAACGGCACCAGCGTGCTCGGTGGTTCCGGCAAGGAAGAAACGGTCGTGCCCGAGCCCGCCCGGCAGGCTTCCGCCCTGGGGGCTGCACGATGAAGAAACGCTCGAGTTTCTCAAAGGGCGTTTTCATCGGCACCATCATATTCCTCAGCCTGCCGCTGTTCGTGCTGGTGCTGTACTCGTTCAACGAGTCAAAGTCGGGGTCGTGGACCGGATTCTCAATCAAGTGGTACGTCAGGCTGTTCACCGATTCGCCGCAACTGTGGCGCGCCTTTGGCAACAGCGCCATCGTCGCGCTGAGCTCGGCTCTGGTCGCCACGATCATAGGCACGCTCGGCGCGGTAGCGGTCAACTGGTACAAGTTCCGCCTGCGTGCCTACCTGCGCACCATCACGTTCCTGCCGATGATACTGCCGGAGATAATCATCGGCGTGTCGCTGCTGATCTTCTTCGCGGGCATAGGACTGCGCCTGAGCCTGTTCACGGTGTTCGTCGCGCACGTCTCGTTCAACCTTCCGTTCGTGTTCCTGCTCGTGCTCGCGCGTCTCGAAGAGTTTGATTTCTCGATTATAGAGGCGGCGCGCGATCTGGGTGCCAGCGAGACCCAGACACTGCTCAAGGTGATTCTGCCCATATCGATGCCGGGCATCATCTCTGGCTTCCTGACGGCGGTAACCCTGTCGCTCGAGGATTTCGTCATCACCTTCTTTGTGACCGGACCCGGTGCCACGACGCTGCCGCTGTACGTCTACTCGGCCATACGTTTCGGCGTGTCGCCTGTAATAAATGCATTGTCGGTCGTCATGATACTGGGTACCGTTGCCCTGACCTGGTCAACCAGGAACTTCCTCAAGTACATCGCGGCTAAATGACGCCGCGCCTGCTGGATTCCACCGGGATCCCTCCCCAAGGAGCTTATTCAATGAAGAAGAGCGTGTTTTTTGCGGCCGTTGCCGCCATCGTCATCGGCCTCTTGTCGTCCTGCGGCGGAAAGGCCGAGAAACTGTACCTGTTCAACTGGATCTACTACATTCCGGACGACGTGATAGAGGATTTTACCAAGGAGACGGGCATCAAGGTGATCGTCGACTCCTACGCCTCAAACGAGGAGATGTACAACAAGATCGTGGCGGGCGGTTCCGGCTACGACCTCGTCGTGCCGTCAGGCGACTACGTGTCCATCATGATAGCCGAAGGCCTCGTCGAACCTATCAACAAGGCAAAACTGGCCAACTTCGGCAACCTGGACCCGGCTGCCATAGCGCGCATAGGCTTTGACGTGGGAAACACCCACAGCGTGCCGTACATGATGGGCGCCGCCGGCGTCTCTGTAAACAAGACCAAGGTTACCGGCTACGAACACAGCTGGAATATCTTCGAGAAGACCGATATCGCAGGCCGCATGACGATGCTGGACGACATGCGCGAAGTGCTCGGCGCCGCGCTCAAGTACCTGGGCTACTCGGTCAATGACCCGGATCCGGCCCACCTCGAGGAAGCCCGGCTCGTCGTGGAGCGCTGGAAGCCCAACCTGGTCAAGTTCGACGCCGAGGCCTTTGCCAAGAGCTTTGCCTCCGGCGAGTTCTGGGTGGTGCAGGGCTATGCAGAGAACGTGTTCCTTGAGTACCCCGAAGAGAAGCGCACCGACGTGGATTTCTTCTTTCCCAAGGAAGGCACGCCCATGTACATGGACAGCTTCTGCATCCTCAAGGGCTCGAATAATTCGGAGCAGGCCTACAAGTTCATCGACTACATCCTTAGGGCCGACATCGCCGCGCGCATCGCCGACTACCTGATGATACCGTCGCCCAACGTGCCGGCCCGCGCCCTCATGAAGGTCGAGCCCAACTACCAGTTCTCCGACCTCGACAACAGCGAGTTCAAGGAAGACCTGGGACAGGAAACCCTGAAACTCTACAACGACATCTGGCGCCGCATCCGCGTCGGCAACTGATCCGGCCTGGTACACGGCCTGATAGACCAAGAATTTGGCACAGAGCCACGGAGAAGATGAGGAAGAGGGAAAAAGGAAAGGATCAGGGGACAGGGAATGAGTCTTGAACTTCATTCCTTGTCCCTGAAAATCCGGAAGAACCAAAAATTGCTGATTCCATGTATGTCATGATCGAACTATAATCACCAGCTAGCTCAAACACAGCAACGGGGGACAGCAATGGCGGATACCAAGAGCGGCAGCAAGCACCCGGCGGATTTTGTTGAAGAAAACCTGGGTATGGACGCGGAATCACTCAAGAAATCATTCCTGCACCATATGGAATATTCGCTGGGCAAAGACAGGTATTCCGCTACCGCGCAGGACAGCTACAGCAGCCTGTCCCTCGCGGCCCGGGACAGGCTCATAGAACGGTGGATAACCACACAGCAGACCTACCACAAGAAACACGCAAAACGGGTGTATTACCTGTCCCTCGAGTTCCTCATCGGGCGGACCCTGGGCAACAGCCTCATCAACCTTGGCCTGTACAAGGAAGCCGACAAGGCCATGACCGAGTTGAGCTATTCGCTCGAGGAACTCCGCGAGCGGGAGTGGGACGCGGGCCTCGGTAATGGCGGCCTGGGCAGGCTGGCGGCCTGTTTCATGGATTCACTGGCCACGCTTGAATTGCCCGCGGTAGGTTATGGCATACGCTACGAATACGGCATTTTCTTCCAGAGCATACGTGATGGTTACCAGGTTGAAACGCCAGACAACTGGCTGCGCCTTGGCAATGTCTGGGAATTTCCCAGGCCGGAATTCAGCTACCCCATAAGTTTTTATGGCCGAGTGGAAGAGTATTTCGACGAAAAGGGGCAAGCCCACCGCAGTTGGGTGGATTCAGAAAACATCCTCGCCATGGCCTACGATACGCCCGTGCCCGGCTACGACAACAATACCGTAAACAACCTGCGCCTGTGGTCTGCCAAGTCTACCCGCGAGTTCGACTTCAACTATTTCAATGATGGCGACTACATCAAGGCGGTATCGGCCAAATCCGTCTCTGAAAACATCACCAAGGTGCTGTACCCCAATGACAACCTGTTTGAAGGAAAGGAACTGCGCCTGAAGCAGGAGTACTTCTTCGTTTCAGCCACCATCCAGGACATCATCCGCAGGTACAAGAACGAGCATGCTGATTTTTCTGAATTTTCGGACCAGGTAGCCATCCAGCTCAACGACACCCACCCGGCCATCTCAATCGCCGAACTCATGCGGACCCTCGTTGACCTTGAACGCCTCGACTGGGACCAGGCCTGGGACATCACCCGGAAGACCTTTGGCTACACGAACCACACGGTACTGCCAGAAGCCCTGGAGCGCTGGACCGTGGAACTGGTGGGCAAGGTCCTGCCGCGTCACCTTGAAATAATCTTTGAGATCAACAGGCGCTTCCTGGACCAGCTTGCCATCCTCTTCCCCGGGGACAACGAGATGGCGCGGGAGCTGTCCATCATCGAAGAGGGGCCGGTAAAGAAGGTCCGCATGGCAAACCTCGCCATCATCGGCAGTCACTCCGTCAACGGCGTCGCTGTGCTCCATTCTGAAATCCTCAAAGCACACCTGTTCAGGCATTTCTATAAACTGTGGCCAGCAAAGTTCAACAACAAGACCAACGGCATTACCCAGCGGCGCTGGCTTAAACTGTGCAATCCACGGTTGTCATCGCTCATCGGTGACAACATAGGCGACGGATGGACCTCGAACCTCTACGAGCTGAAAAAACTTGAACCCTTTGCCGCGGATCCGGCTTTCAGGAAAAGCTGGTACGAAGTAAAAAAGGCCAACAAGGAATTCCTGGCAGCGTACATACTCAACCGCAACAATATTACGGTCAACCCGGACTCCATGTTCGACATTCACGTAAAACGGCTGCACGAGTACAAACGCCAGCTCCTCAACGTGCTGCACGTCATCACGCTGTACAACCGCATCAAGGACAACCCCGGCAAGGACTTTGTCCCGCGCACCGTCATTTTTGCCGGCAAGGCAGCCCCCGGCTACTACATGGCAAAACTCATAATAAAACTTATCAATTCCATATCCCAGACCGTCAACAACGATCCCAGGGTAGGCGACAAGCTCAAGGTAGTATTCTTGCGGAATTATGCCGTATCCAATGCTGAAAAAATAATTCCGGCCGCTGATCTGTCAGAACAGGTTTCTACGGCGGGCACCGAGGCCTCAGGCACGGGCAACATGAAATTCGCACTGAACGGAGCGCTGACCATTGGCACTCTCGACGGTGCCAACATAGAAATAATGGAAGAAGTAGGTGAAGAAAATATCTTCATATTTGGTCTCAATGCGGAAGAAGTTACCACGCTCAAGCAGTCATCCTACGACCCACTCCGGTATTACAACGCCAACCGCGAACTCAAGCAAGTCATAGACCAGATACGTGACGGCTACTTTGAGCGCGGCCATCCCGACCTCTTCAAGCCTATCGTCGATTCCCTGCTGTACCACGGAGATACCTATATGCTCCTGGCCGATTATGAATCCTACATAGCCTGCCAGGAACGGGTCAGCGAAGCCTACAGGGACCGCGATCGCTGGATCGCCATGTCCATCCTCAACACCGCACGGATGGGCAAGTTCTCCACCGACCGCACCATCGATGAATATGCCAAGGATATCTGGCGCGTAAAGCCGGTGCACATCACTTTATAGCGAGACGTTGCTTCCCTGAATGTACTCAAGAAAGGCGCTGACGCGCTCGTGGACGAAGAAGTCGCGGGCGCGGGGGCGGGTACGCAGGAGCAGTCCGTCCAGACTCGTTACACGGGAGATGGCGACGTAGGCCTGGCCCGCGGCAAAGGCACCCTGGGACAGGACGACGAAGACCCGTTCGAGCGTGCGGCCCTGCGCCCGGTGGATGGTTATCGCCCAGCCCGGCACAAAGGGAAACTGGCTGTACCGGTCCGTTATTTCTTCCACGAGCTGCCCTGCGCGGAGGACGAACTTGACCTTCTGCCAGACGTAGGGCTCTACCCGGAATTCGCCCTTGTCTGTCTGTATGGTGACGCTGTCATCCGCCAGGGCGGTGACGGTAGCCATGGTGCCGTTGGCCCAGCGTTGCTCCGGGTCGTTGACGGGCATGAAGACGCGCGTGCCTTCCTTGAGTTCCAGGATACGCGGCACCGGTAGTTCCTCGTCGTCGAGTTCTTTGGCAAAGTGCCCCGAGGCTTCCGCTTGGTAGCTGCGTGACGGGCCTGGCAGCGCATCCTGCCGGTAGCGGTTGAGCCGCCCGGCTTCGTCCTTGCGGGCCGTGAGGATGAGGTGGTCTGCCGGCGGTTTCTTGCCTTCCGGCAGGACGCGGGACTGCAGCAGGTCCAGGTCGGCCTCGGTGACCCTGCCGGAACGGCAGCGGTCCAGGGTGGCCAGGAAATTCTCCTCGTTCTGCCTGAAGACCCGCGTAAACTCCACGCGCCTGATTTTTCGTGCCCTGGTCCGGAGTACCTGGGACGAGAAGAAAAACGGGCTCTTGTAACGCTGCGCGAAGAGTTGACCGGCGTGGCTGTACGAGTCTGGCTCCACGGGGGGCAACTGGTAGGGGTCGCCGAACAGCACGAGGCGGGCTCCGCCAAAGGACAGTCTGGGCTGATCCCTGGCCGCGCGCATCCGCCTGTCCATTTCGTCCAGCAGGTCGGCTCTGACCATGGAAATCTCGTCTATGACTATGGTCTGCACCCGGGCGAGCAACGGAAAGAGCCGCGATTCGCGGTCCGGGTCGAGTCTCGTGTCGAGGTAAACCTTTTCAGCAGGATTGATCCAGAAAAAGCTGTGGATTGTCTGCCCGCCAATGGTAAGCGCGGCAACGCCGGTGGGGGCAAGATAGACGGTATTCTCCGGGCGGATCTGTGTCCTGAGGTAGTGCAGGAAGGTGGATTTGCCTGTACCGGCTCGTCCGGAAATCCAGATGAAGCGTTCGCGCTCGTCCTTTAGCAGGGCGATGGCAGTCTTCATTTCCTCTGTCAGGATCATCGTATCCACAAGGCCTCACAAAAAAAGAAGACATCAGCAAGTCTGATTTTATAGCCTGCCGGGCACTTGCCTGCATAGTGGAGTTAGTACATCGAACCTTGTGCTCAACCCGCAAGCGCCAGTGCGCGGCCCTGCCTGGCCA
>CAXZAJ010000022.1:0-20355 GCA_964293355.1 uncultured bacterium | reverse complement strand
GCCGACACCGCGCCCGACCCGGTATTCGCAAGCTGCGCCTTGTCCGTTCCGCCGCAGCGCTCCGAACGCACCGAGAGCGTAGATGTGGTAAAAGACAGAATCCAGTATTGAATCTTGCATCATGAGCCTCCTGTTTGCGCGCTATTGCATATTGCCGTTATATACCTACCAGTAGGTATATAACAGGTTGAAAAGTTCGACACTATGAAATGTGCCGGACCAGATGCTACGAAAAAATGCCGTGCATGAAATAGTGAATGGCGCGGCGCAGGAAATCCTCGTCAGGATCGAGGTCACCGGCCAGGTACAGTCCCGTGTACGCATCGGCAGCACCGATGAACGAACCCGCATACGGCAATGCACGGCCCGCCATGTTGCCGTGTTCGCGCGCAGCCGCCTGGAACGTGGCGGTCAGCATTCCGTAGAGAGCCTCAAGATAGGGCCTGGCAGCGCGATACGAGGCGCTTGAAGGAGGGCAGAACGACGATGAAAGCCGAACCCGCGTAAATTCGGCATCGGTCCTGGCCGCGGATATGATGGTCGTCATGGTCGACAGGAGTACCCCGGCCAGGTCGCCGTGGCGGGAACCCGGGTATTCGGCCGCAGCCTTGATCACCGAGTTGAAGTGCCCGAACCGCTCCTCGAACAATGCGGCGAGGAGGCCTTCTTTGCTGCCGAAATGGTAATACAGCGTGGGTTTCGTTATGCCGGAAGCATCGCACAGGTCCTGCACCCCGACGGCTTCATAGCCGCGGGCGGCAAACAGGGTTACGGCTTCCGAGAGAACCTTTGCCTTGGTAGTTTCCATACATCACATCGTATACCGTTCGGTATATAGTTTCAAGAGGCTTAAAAGACCGCTGGCGGCAGTCGGCAGGAGCGCGTATACTATCAGCGCATTCAAGTATCGCTATGTAACAGAGAACGATTATCACGAGGAGAAATACCGTGTTTCAGAAGCAACCCATGATGCGGCGCGTCCTGTATGCGCTCGCGCCTATTGGAGTCCTGTCGGTATGGCTGTACGGGCCGCGCGTCGTCCTGACGCTGGCAGTCAGCCTGGGCACCGGCGTTCTGGTGGAGTACCTGTTCGAGAAGAAGAAGGGCGGCAAGGTGAGCGAGGCCGTGCTGGTTACGGGTACCCTGTTCGCCTTCTCCATGCCGCCGGCAGCGCCGCTGTGGATCATCGTGATAGGCATGGCATTTGCCGTCTTCATGGCCAAGGAAGTGTACGGCGGTTTTGGCCGCAACATCTTCAACCCGGCCATAGCGGGGCGACTGTTCGTCTACATCTCGTTTGCCGGCGTGCTCGGCGGCTCGTTCTTCGAGCCGGGCAATTTCGGCGCGGCGGCCGGCAACCTGTTCGGCCGTCCGGACGCCATCAGCGCGGCTACGGCTCTGGCCACGATGCGTTCAGGCGGCGATGTGCCGATCCTGGGACTGCTGCTGGGCACGCGCTCAGGCTCCATCGGCGAAGAAAGCATCATACTGATAGCGGGTGCCGCAATATACCTGATCGCTACCAAAACCGCGCAATGGCGGCTGATCGCGTCAACGGTGCTCAGCGGGGCGGCCGTTGCCGCGATTTTGTTCTTTACCGGTGTACAGCAGGCACTGCCGATGCAGAGCCTTATGGCCGGCAGTTTCCTGTTCGTAGCGGTGTTCATGGCTACCGACCCCGTGTCGGCACCCAAGAAACCGGCCGCTCAATGGGCGTACGGGCTTATGATCGGCGCTGTCATCATCATAATCAGGACGTTCAGCCTGTTCCCGGAGGGTACGAGCTTTGCGCTGCTGCTCGGCAACACCTTTGCCAGCCTCTTTGACAAGATCGTCAACGACGCGGCCAAGCGCAAGGCTGCGCTCACTGCCGGGGCGGCAAAAGCGGCGGCTTCCTCCCCAGTTCCGGGCACTGGCAAGGAGGCGTCGAAATGAAAAAGGATTCGATACTCTACGTTGTCCTGTTCACCTTCGTAGTATGTGCGGTCTTCGCGGTCGTGCTGGCGGTGGCCAACGAAGGCACCAAGGACCTGGTGGCCGCCAACAAGACCTTTGCCATACAGTCTGCAGTGCTCGGCGCCTTCGGCATACCGTATGCAGACCAGGCGGAGGCGTCCAGAAAATACGCCGCCGAGATAACACAGGGACAGAGCCCGGACTTCCGCTCCTGGAAAGCATCGATAGACGGCACCGAATACATAGCCGTAGAGCAGTCGGGCGCTGGGCTCTGGGGCACGATCAGCGTCATCCTGGCAGCCACGCCCGATGCGGAACGCATCCGCGGCATCCGGGTCGTGGCGCAGAACGAGACGCCGGGCCTCGGCGGCCGCATCGAGGAAGCATGGTTCCTCGGACAGTACCAAGGCGAAAAAACCTCTTCAGGCAGGGTCGGCATGAAGGCCGGCGCCGAGTCATCGGGCAAAGCTGACGCCGACAAGGAGAACAGCCGTGTAGACGGCATTTCCGGCGCTTCCAGGACCAGCCAGTCCTTCGGGACCATCGTCGATGCTGGCCTCGCGCGCGTCAAATCGGCGGGAGGCAGCAAATGAAGAACTCTAAAACCTTTACGATACTCAAAGACAACCTCTGGAAGAACAACCCCATATTCATCCAGATCCTCGGCATCTGCTCCACGCTCGCCGTGACGAACAACATGCGCAACACGATGATCATGTCGCTCGGCGTAACGTTCGCGACGGCGCTGTCCAGCATGACGCTCTCCGGCATGAAGGACCTGATTCCGCGCAAGGTGCGCATGATCATCCAGGTCGTCGTCATGTCGTTCTACGTCATCCTGCTGGATATCCTCTTGCGCGCCTACCTGCCTGATGTCTCGAAGCAGCTTGGGCCATACGTAGGCCTCATCATAACCAACTGCATCCTGATGGGTCGGGCCGAAGCCTACGCGGCCGCCAACAAGCCGCTCTATTCGTTCTGGGACGGCCTGACGAGCGGCCTCGGCTACATGGCGGTGCTCATGGTCATAGCCGCGGTACGCGAAGTGCTCGGCTTCGGCACGATGTTCGGACTGCGCGTGCTGCCGGAATCCTTTGTTCCCTGGACCATCATGATCATGGCCCCGAGCGCATTCTTCCTGGTGGCCATGGTGATGTGGTGGGCCAAAACCGAGCAGGCCAAGCGTGAAACCGCCCAAAAGGAGGCAAAGAAATGACGCCGCTCATCAATCCCGTAACCCTGTTCTTTGCTTGCATATTCACGAGCAACATACTCCTGTCCAACTTCCTGGGCATGTGCTCGTTCATATCGATCTCAAAGGACTGGAAAAGCTCCTTCGGCCTCGGCATGGCCGTAACGGTCGTGATGACGATCACCGCGGCCATCAGCTGGGTGGTGCTGTTCTACGTGATCACCCCGCTCGGGCTCGAATACCTGTCGTTCATAGTGTTCATCGTCGTCATAGCAGCGGTGGTACAGATCCTGGAGATGGTGATAGACCGCGCGAGCCCCGCGCTGTACATGAGCCTGGGCATATTCCTGCCGCTCATCACCGTCAACTGCGCCATACTCGGCGCCATACTGTTCCTGCAGATCAGGAGCTACAACTTCCTGCAGTCCGTGGCGTTCGGCGCGGGCTCCGGGCTGGGCTGGTGGCTGGCGATAATGCTGCTGGCGGCCATACGCGAGCGCACCGAGAAGAGCCCCGTACCGGCCGGCCTCAAGGGACCCGGCATCACGATGATAACGATCGGCTTCATGGCGATGGCCTTCATTGGCTTTTCCGGCATGATAGCGGTTCAGTAAGGAGGCGGGCATGCATCCCATCATACTCGGCCCGCTCGTCGTCGCGGGCTCCGCGGCCTTGCTGGCCCTCGTCATCTCGCTCGTGGACCGCGTCGTAAACAACTACGGCGAGGTGACCATAGACATCAACCACGGCAAGAAGCTGTTCAAGGTCAACGGTGGCTCGGCCTTGCTGGGAACCCTGGCTTCCCAGGGCCTGTTCGTGCCATCGGCCTGCGGCGGCCGCGGCTCGTGCGGCGCCTGCAAGGTGCGCGTGTTGTCGGACGTCGGCCCGGTGTTGCCCACCGAAACGCCCTACCTGACGCCGCAGGAACTCGCCAACAACATCCGCCTTTCCTGCCAGGTAAAGCTGAAGAAAGACATCGCGATAGAGCTCCCCGAGGAGCTGTTCAGCGTCAAGAAATTCAAGGCCACAGTTGAGAGCATCAAAGACCTCACCTACGACATCAAGGAGACGGTGTTCAGGCTGGACGACCCAAAATCCATAGAATTCGAGAGCGGCCAGTACGTGCAGATCGTCGTGCCGGCCTACGGCGAAATCAAGGAGAACGTCCAGCGCGCCTACTCCATGTCATCGCGGCCCGGCGACTCCGGCCGCGTAGAGCTGCTCGTCCGGCTCGTGCCCGGAGGCATCGCGACGACGTATGTTCACAAGTTCCTGAAGCAGGGCGACAAAGTGGAACTCGTAGGCCCGTTCGGCGAATTCCGCGTGCACGACACGCCCGCCGCGATGGTCTGCGTGGCCGGCGGTTCGGGCATGGCACCGTTCAAGAGCATGTTCTACGACATGCGCGAGCGTGGAACCTTCCCCGAGAAGGAGATCTGGTACTTCTTCGGTGCAAGGACGACGCGGGACATGTTCTATCTGGACGAACTCAGGCAGCTTGAAAAGGAGTGGCCGCGCTTCCATTTCGTACCTGCCCTCTCGGAACCCAAGCCCGAAGAGAACTGGACCGGCGATACCGGCCTGATCACCGACGTGCTTGACCGGTACATCAAGGACCGCGTCGGCAAGGACAAGGGACTGGAAGGCTACCTGTGCGGCAGCCCCGGCATGATCAACGCCTGCAACGCCGTGATGACCAAGAACGGCATCGACCAGGCCAACATCTACTACGATAAATTCGCCTAGGCCGACGGAGGATATATGAAGAACACGCAAGCGGAACGGGACGCATACGAGCAGATGAAGGCAGGCGCCATCACGGCCCAGGGTTTCCTGGGTACCGACACGCGGAGCCTGGCCGACATCGTTGAAGCAGACCTGGAAGCGTGGAGGCGGGCGGGAAGCGACCCGGACACCGCGGCAGATTTTCTGGAAAAGCTGCGGGACCTCGGGCAGAAAGGCCTGGGTGAACCAACCGGCGTCGATGGCCGCTGGGTCGTCACGGTTGGAGACGCGAGGGGCGTACTGCCCTGCCCGTTCAAAGACGGCACCTTCCACAAGAACTCCATCGAGGTAGTCGACGAGCGCACCGGTGCCAGCATCGTCTATTCAGACCTCTCCATACATCTCCTGCGGTCCCACCGCTTCTGCCAGGGTACAGGCAGCCCGTTCAGGCTCGACCCGGAGTCCATCGCGGCAATGATGAAGTAGTACCTTGCGCCGCGCACTTGTGCCACGCACTTGCGCGATTGGGCTGACCCATTGCACAATGGAACGATGCCCAGAACCGCCTACAGGTACCTGAAATCATTTACGCAACGGGCTCTTTTCTCGTTCGAGCAATTCTCCAGGCATGAGATGGCCAACCACGCGGCGGCAGGAGCGTACTCGTTCCTGCTGTCGGCCATCCCGGCGGTGCTCGTCATCCTGTACATCTCATCCATGGCCCTCGTCACCTTCGATGCGGAGCTCATTCTGGCAACGCTCAATCCTTTCATCGAAGCTTTTGGCGGACGCGAGGCACTTGAAACCATCGTATCGACTCCGCTGGCAGGCTTCGCGGGAGCGGTTGGTTTCATAAACCTGATCTGGGCGGCCCGGCTCTTCATCGTTTCACTGCAGCGGGGTATACGCGTCATCTACTCGGACGCGGCCAGATCCAATCCTGTGCGCGAGAACATCCTCACCTTCGCGGTCGAACTGATCGTCATCATCGCGGTCGTGCTGATCATTCTGGTAAGCCAGGTCGCACGCGCTGCGATAGCCGCGATGGAATGGGCCCCGGCCGCGGCGTTCTTCGGACTGGCGGTAAAGACGGGACTCCTGGTGCTTCCGATCGTACTGCTCTGGATATTCGTGTTCCTCACCTTCAGGAACGTGCCTCCCAAACGACCAGGCATGGCCAATGCGGCCTTCAGCGCGGCACTGTGCGTTGCGGCGTATTCAGCATTCGGGGCCATCCTCGGGCTGACCCTCAACACCGCACGATACGGCTTGCTGTACGGCATACTCGGCAACCTCATAGTCGGACTCATAAAAGTATACTTTTTCTTCTGGCTCTATTTTTTCTTCTCAGAACTCTGCTATACGCTGGAATACTTCGACACGCTCCTGTTCACCCGCTTTCATCGCATCAATTCATCAGAAAAGCCAGCCGGAAGAATAGAGCGCTCGCTGTTCGCGGAGCCCAACAGGCTGATGAAGCGCTACGCCCGCACGTACGCGGCGGGAGAAGTCATTTTCTCCCAGGGCGACGAAGACAGGAGTCCGCTCTACCTGTATCAGGGATCCGTGGAAATATACATTTCGCAGGGCGACGCCCCCGGAAAGCTCCTGTCCACCGTCAGCGAGGGGGATTTTTTCGGTGAAATGGCCTGGATCCTCGAAGAACCTCGCTCCGCCCTCGCCCGCGCAAAAACTGATTGTACCGTCTTCGTTTTACCTCCGGAACTGTTTGAACGATTCCTGGCTCAGGATGCCGGAGCTTCGCGCAGGCTCGTTGAAATGCTCGCAGCGCGTCTCAAAGCCAACAACGACAGGCTTTCCAGGGCAGATGTATTATGAGGATTCTTGTCGTCTCCGATACTCATGGCGACTGGCAAGCCCTCGCCTCGGTGCTGGGCCTGCTGGGCCGCTCGGTGCAGGCACTGCTTCACCTCGGAGACGGCTCGGGTGATGTACGGTCGGCTTCCCGCTCGGGAACGCCCATGCCCCCGTCGTATGGAGTCCGCGGCAATGTCGATAATGACTCCTCTGTACCGCTCCTCCGGAACTTCGACGCCAGCGGCAGAATCGTCATGGTAGCCCATGGCCATCGTTACCCGCTCGGAGAAGGCATTTCCTGCCTCTCCAGCGCCGCCCGTGATGCTGGCGCACAGGCCTTCTTCTACGGGCATACCCACATACCGCATTACGAAGAGCGCGGCGGGGTCGTCATTCTCAATCCTGGCAGCCTGTCACGGCCACGCGGCCCATGGGGCCCGAGCCTGGCCATCGTTGAGGCTCCTTCATCATCAAAATGCCTCGATGTCAAGTTGTATGAAGTATCTGGATCGAGATCTTCTCCGCGACTCAAGGCAATCCGCTTCTGAAGGCTTGAACCTCTCGCCTCAAGTGTTGATAGTACCTGTATGGAAGCCAAGAAAAAACCAGCCGCCACACGCCGTTTCTGGCTCATCATGGGCCTGTTCGTCGCGGTTTTCCTCATCGCAGCGGGAGCCTTCATCGGGATTCAGGCTACAAAAGGCCCCGAACCCCTGGCCGTAGAAACCTCCCTCCGGACCTACATAGAAGGCATGGCGACCGCCGGAAAGATCGTGCTCGTGGAAGCCCGTGAACGCATACTCATATCGCAAACCACTCCCGGACTGCTGTTCGGTGATACGACGGTAGGCAGGTTCCTGGGAATCCGCTCCGATGCGACGATCCAGGCTCCAGCCTGGGCTGACATAGCCTTCGTCATCGACCTGTACGGCACGGAAACCTGGTCAGCGCGCTACAATCCAGCTGACGGCGGCAGCCTTGCCATCGCGGCCCCGCCCATTTCAATGCTCACGCCAGCGATACATACCGACACCATCGAGATACAGACGACCGAGCGGTCGATATTCCTGGATGAGCAAAAGCTCGAGGATTCAGCCTTGCGTGGACTGACGGCCCGCTTCGTCGAGGCCGCTTCGGGCATGCTCGATGATCCGGCATTGCGGACTAAAGCTGCCTCCGGCATTGACTCGATGGCCAGGGCCTTTGCCGCCAATGCCGGATTCCCTCTCCAACGGGTAGACGTTTCCTTCGCTCCCGTGGAAGACTGAGCCGCAGTATGATCATGCTGCTCTCAGGAACAAGTGGCTCGGGCAAGACGAGCACCTGCGCAATTGCCGCCAAGTCAGCCCGGGAACATGGAATTTCAGTTGGCGGTATCGTATGCCGCGCTGTTTTTGAGCAGGGACTGAAAGTTGGCATCGAGTTCTCGGACTTGGCAGCCAATCCCGCCCGTCCGCCCTGCATGCTTGCCAGAATACGGCACGACGTACCTGGATCAGCATCCGGTGCCACCTTATCCCTTGCCGGAACGCCCTCAACTCCCGGATTTCCGGCATTCGATGATTCCGATGCACGTATCCTGCGCTATGGCAAGTGGGAATTCAGCAAGGCAGCCCTCGCGGCAGCGGATCAGGCCATAATCCAGAGCCTTGCAGACTTCAGCCATACTGAAAACAAGCGTTCATCGATCATATTCGTAGACGAAATCGGCCCGCTGGAACTCGACCGGAGTACTGGACTCGTCAAGACACTGGCCTTGATCAACAAAACAGCCAGGCTACGAAGAACGGACCTTCAGCTCCTGGTCGTCGCGAGGCCAGACATTGCGGCCAGGCTCATGGCGCTATGGCCGGATTCGGCACTCCTGGAAATGGAGGGAACCGACTACGGGGAAACGGCGCAGGCCATCATCACTGCCTTCAGACAGGCAGCAAGCAAAAACACTTAATCCGCCGCCGCTATCGTGAGGGCAGAAACAGGACGTCCATCCTTGCCATACAACAGCTTGGTGTTCAGGGGGTCTGCAATGCGCTCACCGCGATACATGAAGACATACTGATGCTCGCCGGGTGGCAGGTTCAGCCATAGCTCATATTCACCGGGTGACATCTCTTCGAGCTCGTGGATAAAGGGGTCCCAGCCATTGAAGGTTCCGGCAACAGTAATGCGCTGTCCCGGCGCGCCCCTGAAAAAGAACGACGCACCGCCCTCGCCCGCCGGATCCCATACCCCAAGCACAGTCCTGGGTCTGTCGGGCAAAGCAACCAGAGACATGGCGGCCCCGGTCGCGGAATCACGCTCGCTTAACGGGTTGGCCGGATCGGAAGCCCATAACCCATCCAGCACCAGGCGGTACCGTACAGAGGCGGAGGGACCATGCGGCAGCGGGACTGCCAGGACAAAGGCACCGAAGCGGGTTATCTCGGAAGGATGGACGGAGCGCCAATGGTCATAGGGAAACGCCGCACCCACAAAGCGGTAGGCCCCCGCGGCGCTCAGGATCAGATGCCCCTCGAGCACGACAGGAGCTCTGGCTTCCTTGAGCCCAGACAGGTAGAGGTGCAGGTTTACTGACGTTACCTCAAAGGCCTCAACACCGCGCAAGGCCACGACGCACAAGAGGCACATGAGGACAATGACATTCCGGATTCTCATTGATGCTCCATCATAAGTATACCCATCGAATATCGGCGTATTGCACCAGGCACTTAAGCAAGGCTCCTTTCAGTTGTCCATCAGAAAGTCCCAGGCATTTCATCCTATACATCCTTGAATTTATTCCGTTAATATAAGAACCGAAGATGCCAAAACTGCAGGATATAGAACAGTTCAAAACCTCGCTGAAGACCCTGGGGCGTGAATCCGAGATTCTCGCGCAATGGGGCGAGAGCTGGCAGGATCTGAAAGCACCTCCACAGGGGGTTCCGGATGACATCGCCAGCTTGCTCGATGCTGGCGACGAAGAACAGTTCCCCGAAGAACAGGCCCCCGAAGAGATGCCTGAAGTCACTTTGCCTGACCAGGACTTCACCTCCTTCCTCGATGACCTGCCGCTCGGAAATGACGGTTCCACTGATGAGCCTCCTCCCGATGAGTTCGAGATGCCTGGAGCGTTCCAGGAAGACAGCGGAGAGCCCGCCGGCGACGAGTTCCAGGCCCTCGATGCCTTTCAGGAAGATGCCGGCGAACCTGCCGAAGATGAATTCTCGGTGCCCCCTTCGTTGCTCGAAGGGCTGGATTCGTTTGCGGATGAAGATGCCGAACCTGTTGAATCCGAAGAAGCGCCGGAAGCGCTTGATTCACTGGAGAACCTTGAAGCGCTGGATGAACTGGGCGAATTCGATGACTTGGAGCAGGCACCTGCCGAGGTACCCGCTCCATGGTCCGACACAGGAAATGACCTGGCCGATACCTTTGGCCTTGAGGATCTGGGATCATTGGGAGCAGAACCAGATTCAATGGAATCAGCTGCGCCGGACGAGTTCTCCATGCCTGGCTTCGATGAACCGGAACCTGCACCACCCCTTGAAGAGGCGATGGAAGCCTCCCCCGAGGAACCAGCATTCGATCTGGGAGCTGAATCCGCAGACGGCGATGCCTTTGATCAATTTGATCTTGGAGGCCCGGCACAGGACTCTATGCTGCCCGAACTGGATTCCAGCGACTTTGGCGCGGGCATGGGTCAGGACGACATCGAAGCACAGATTGCATCGCTTGACGGAGAAGCCTCAACCCCGGACAACTTCTCCCTTGATTCAGGCTGGGGTGGTGACTTTACCATCCCCGGCTTCGAGATGGGGGGAGAAGCCGCAGCCCCGACTCCGTCGAAAACTCCAAAAGCCCCGAAGCCCGCGCAGGGCGGACAACTGGCAGGCGCCTTTGGGGCGGCGGCTCCAAGACCGCAGGTTGAAAAGAAAGTCCGGCCCGTAGAGTTCACTGACGAGCAGGCTGATGCGCTCCAGGACACGCTCCTCTCATATCCGCTCAATCTGCGCCTCGCCATCGAGGACATAATCGCCAACAACAAGGGCTCGGAGGCTCAACAATCCGACCTGTTGTGGATGCTCGTAGAAGGAGCCTCCGCCAAGGATGCGGCCAAACTGGCAGGCAGGATACTCAAGCGCTACATCGAGGTGCCTGCCAGCTTCGCAAAACGGACCGGTGCCGCATTTGAAGCCGAGAAGGGTAGCTTCCGTTATATTTTTGTCCACTCCATACTGCCGGTGCTCCAGATATTGATACTGGTCGCCGCGGGGGCCGGGGCAATATTCTATCTGGGATACTCGTTTGCCTACAAGCCGTTGAGGGCTAACTCACTGTATGCTGAAGGACTAAGGCAGCTCGAGCTGACGAAGTACGGCGAGTCGTTGGAATTCTTCGACCGTGCGGACACACTCTGGTCCATGAAGGGCTGGCATTACCGCTATGCCGAAGGCTACGCAAAAAGCGGACAGTATCCACGGGCAGAGTCCATGTACGAGCGCCTGCTGGCAAGCTGGCCCAAGGAAACGCAAGCCGCACTGGATTACGCAGAAATGGAACGGGAACTGCTGGCCTTCCAGAAGGTCGAATCCGTACTCCAGAATTACATCCTGAACGGTGACTACTTCAACAAGAAAGCGCTCGTCATGTCCGCCGAGAATTTTCTTGCATGGGCTGACTTCGAGGAACAACAGTACAGAGGCCCGGACTTGCCCATGATCGATGGACTCTATGAAAAAGCCCGACTGCAACTTGCCACCCTCATGGAGCGGCATGGAAGATCGGATGCCTACCTTGAACTCATGCTCCTGTATTTCATACGAACAGAACGATTCAGCCAGAAGGACAACATCAAGGAAATCCTGCCGCTTGTCACGTATTTCGTTGATAACAAGAAGAGCGGATGGTCGGCTTGGACACTTGCGGAACTGGGTGACTATCTGCTGGACCGGGATGAAACCGGCAACGTCAATTCAGTCCTGCTCGCAGCGGTCGACAAGGACGGCACACTGCCCGAGGCCCATGTAGTCCTGGCTCGCTGGAATCGCCGTTCCGGATTCCAGGCTGACGAACTCATGGCCATGGAATACGCTGCCCGCTACTATGCTGAATCAGACGCAAAAACCGGGCTTACTCCAAAACGCAACAAGCGCTACATTGAATCATTGATCCGCCTTGGCGAATTGCAGCGTGTGGTCGGCAGGAGCCTGGACGCCGAGGACTCTTTCAACAAGGCCATCGACCGCTACGAGCGCGCACTGGAAGGGCGCCAGTTCAGACGCGAGGCGGCATTTGGCAAGGCGTACGCATCGCTGGCCGACATATACTACGCGGAACGCATGGATTTCAGAGGCGCCCTGATTCTGTACTCTGATGCAGAGAAAAATGGCTTTACGACTCCGGAAACGGATTATCGCCGCGGGTACATCCATTATATGCAACCTGCCGACGATGGCTCATCTGCCCTTGCCTTCTTCTATCGCGCAGCCCTCGATACCGATCCTTCGCCGTACCTGCAATGGGCCACAGCCAACGCGCTCTTTGCCAGGGATGACTATTTTGCCTCCCAGGGCTACTACTCGATGCTAGCGAACCGACTTCAGTTCGAACTGGACACACTCGCGCTACCGAGTCCGCAGACCAAGCCCTCGCACAACGAGATAGTAGAACTCCTCATGATGGCCAGAAACAATCTGGGCGTAACGCTCTACCGGGTATCAGAACGCATGGGCGACGCCAAGCGTCGTGCCGAGGCCATGGTTCAGTTCACCGAATCGGCCAGGCTGTTCGACTCGCTGTCCCGTGACCAGCGAACAATGCTGCGCTCGGAATCAAAAAACCTGGGCTTCCTCAACCTGGATTTCGTCCTGCACCCGCTGCGCGGTATCGACCTGGGGTCGTACAGGATAATACCGGCCGAACTGGCATATCCGAGGAAATAAAAGCGCCGTTCCAGTATCTGGAACAGCGCCTAATTCATTACCCTGAAACAAACTAGACCTAGTATTTTCTATGGGCTATACTGGGTTCGCCTGTACTCAGGCGCTGTTGCCAAGCGCGTCCTGCGCTTGACTTCGCGATTGTACCTTGACATTGAATCGTACAATCGCGTAGCAGTGACTTCGGACGCTCGCTTGCGCTCGCTAACGCGCAAGGTATTGCTATCGTAGTGATTCGCCTTCGGCGAATCTCCGCGTACCGTGTGTTGCGAATCTAAGGTGATTCGCATCGCGTTCGCTTACGAACGCGTAGGTTAACGAAGCGTGCCTTCAATTAAAATGCTTTCTATGGGCGATACTGGGATTAGCGCCAATCGGGTACGATTGGCGTCGCGTTCGTGAACGAACGCCCAGGCAAGCTACCGTGTGTTGCGAATCAAAGGTGATTCGCATCGCGTTCGTTTACGAACGCGTAGGTTCGCATGGCTTGCTATGGATTTATATTTTTTTGTGGGCGATACTGGGATTAGCGCCAATCGGGTACGATTGGCGTCGCGTTCGTGTACGAACGCCCAGGCAAGCTACCGTGCGTTGCGAATCAAAGGTGATTCGCATCGCGTTCGTTTACGAACGCGTAGGTTCGCATGGCTTGCTATGGATTTGTATTTTTTTGTGGGCGATACTGGGATTGAACCAGTGACTTCTACCGTGTGAAGGTAGCACTCTCCCGCTGAGTTAATCGCCCACAAAAAAATACAATATCAGGAAAGCAAGCCATGCGCGCACTCTCCCGCTGAGTTAATCGCCCTCAGGTGCGGAGGGATACTAACTGCTGGAGACGGGTCTTGTCAACACGACGGAAAAGACCGAAAATTATGGTAATGTATATGAATTGATGTTATTCAAGTATGATTTATCAGACAGCCCAGCTCAATGGTTCCCGATCTCAAATTATTACATAAGACTATCTATTTTAGCTGTATATATTTAACTATTTAATACAATACAGCCTCCTTTTGGATCGGTTCCTGCATAGTACAGGATAAGAATAACAAAGGAAGCGTATGTCAGACGTAATTCGAACGCAAGGATCAATCAGTACCCCAAGGCCCTGGTCCAATGAAATTGGTACTGAAATTGTAAGAAAGAGCATACATCTTTTGATAGGGCTCGTTCCCACCCTTGCAACCTGGAACTTCGGATTTACCGTTGCACTGCTGGTTTCTGGTATTCTTGTGTATTCCTACAGCGAACTCATGCGTATGCGCGGTTTCGAGATAGCCATAGTAAGCAAGATCACCGCACTGGCAGCACGCCGCCGCGATGCCGGCCGTTTTGTATATGGTCCTGTCACATTGGGCATAGGCGCATTGCTCGCTCTCGTTCTGTATCCTGAACCCGCGGCTTCAATAGCCATTTATGCGCTTGCGTTTGGCGATGGGCTCTCCAGCCTGGTCGGCAAGGCGTTTGGCACCGTCAAGATTCCCTTCACGGGCGGCAAGTCAGTAGAAGGAAGCCTGACCTGCTTCTTCGCGGTGCTCTGCTCGGCTTATCTGGTAACGGGTGACACGCCGCGATCCACGATAATTGCCTTGGTCGCCATGGTGACCGAAGCGATACCCAGCAAGGACGCTGACAACATCCTGATACCTACAATAGTAGGACTCACGGCAGTCGGCCTCTTTGGATTTGCCTGACAACGACCGCCCTGATCACTTAACGCCACAAGTAATAGTCGTGAAGACTCTTGAGGTGGAGCATGGTTCCGATTGCAAGCACGGTAATGGCGAGAGCAACAACCCAGAGAGCAGGATCTGCTTTGAGCATCGATGAGGCCAGGACACACGCAACCAGGCTCATTCCAGCAGTCAGGTAGGCCTTGTCCTTTCCCGAACGCCAGGCGATCATATAATTCACAAAAGCCATAGCGGCAACTGCCGCCACGAATACTGTCGCCAGCGATTCCATACCTCGATCAGCGAGAAAATCCACCCCCGGAAACACCGAGTTCAGAGGCTGTATCGATGCAAAGAGCAGTCCTGCCATCAAGGTGGTTGCGAATACCGGCATGCCTCGCTCCTGCTTCAGGCCAACTGAAAAGAGGCTGCCGGAGAACAGGGCGATGGTTCCAGCATACCGTCCAAACAAGGCAAGGCGCGTAACAATCTCAAATGCAACGGAACTGGCACCATGTATGCCCAGAACGAGTGAACCTGTCTTGGCGAGTTCAAACGACTGGCAGAAGGCCCAGAGCGCAAAGAAGAAAATCTCCACTGAAACCGTCTTGCCGCTCCGCAAGGCCACCAGACCCGTGATTACGGCCGCGTAGAGCCCGCTGGCGCAGGCCGCAGCCAGCACCACGTAGAATGCCATGGTGTCCGAACGACCGAATCCGGAGACCCGCAAGCGCTCTAGATTCTCGAATCCGGATATCCACAGGGCAGCGCCGGCGAGCAAAACACTCGAGGTAGAAATGGCACAGAAACCCCAGAACAGTCTTCCACGAAGTTTTATCGTCATAGGGCTACCGTACTACCTGAAGGCTTTTCCCTCAAGAGCGCTGGAACCACGCCGATATTATAACGGGGGACGGCCGTTCCGGTTGCCGTCCGAGGGGAGAATATCGATGAAGAGATGGATAGCGCTCGTCGCACTGATGCTCGCGCTCGCTTCAACCGCCTTCGCGGGAGACGTTGCAACGCTCGTCAACCTCGGATTCTCTCCTGATTCGGCATTCTTCATGTTCGGGTTCTACGGCATGGATACCTCGAACAACAAACCCTATGCCGAGGTATTCCTCGTGGATACCAAGCGCAATGACTTCGCGCCTGGCGGTGTATTCAAGGGCATGTACGGCGTGGAACTCCAGCCAGGCTGGAATCCGGCAGGCGGGTTTTTCAAGCTGTTCTCTGATGCGGTTCCGCTTGCCAGGAAGCACAAGATAGACCACCTGTCCCAGGGTCGGCTCGTATACATGTTGATCAATGGCGTCGATGGTCCCGATTCGTTGTCGTTCAAGGACTTTGACTCAGGCGACCAGTGGGATGTGATCCTCAAGGAATCGGTCCAGGACAAGGCCGGTGCGATCTCCTCGTCATTCGGTCTGGAAATTGCCGTTACGAAGGACGGAAAAAAGGCCTCGCTCAAGGCCGGGAACCCCGCCATCAAGCGCAAGGGCGTTTCAAATTATACCATCCGCCAGATCGTGGCGGCCCCGGACGGCAAGACCATCGTCCTGCTCATAGAAAAGCTCGAGAAGGATGCTTCAGGGTCATCGATCCATTACATGGTTGAAACGTTCAGGTTGCCCTAGCCCCCTCCGCCGTTGAACAGACGGAGCCAATTCGTATAGTATGAACGTGGGCCGAGAGGCGGCGGTCAACCAGGCAGTCGCCTCGTTTTGTATACGCGGCGCCGATTCCACGCGGCCCATTGCGGCCGCGAAGTTCCCGCAAGAGGTATTCCCATGGCTGAAAAGATCACCCCCCGGAGCGTCGATTACTCGCAGTGGTACATCGACATCGTCCTGAACGCGAAGCTGGCGGACTATTCGCCGGTCAAGGGGTGCATGGTCATCAGGCCGCGCGGCTACGCGATCTGGGAACGGCTGCGCGACGAGCTTGACCGCCGCTTCAAGGAAACCGGACACCAGAACGCCTATTTTCCCATGTTCATACCAATGAGCTTCCTCAAGAAGGAAGCCGAGCATATTGAAGGCTTCAGCCCCGAACTGGCCGTGGTCACGCATGCCGGCGGCGAGGAGCTCGACGAACCGCTCGTCGTACGGCCCACCAGCGAGACGATCATCTGGAGCAAGTACCGCGACTGGATCCAGTCGTGGCGCGACCTGCCGCTGCTGTACAACCAGTGGGCCAACGTCGTCCGCTGGGAGAAGCGCACCCGATTGTTCCTCCGTACCACCGAGTTCCTCTGGCAGGAAGGCCACACCGCCCATGAGACCAAGGAACAGGCCGTTGCTGAAACCGAACTGATGCTCGAGGTGTACCGCAAGTTTGCCGAAGAATATCTCTGCCTGCCGGTACTGGCCGGACGCAAGAGCGAAGCTGAAAAATTCGCCGGCGCAGTGGCCACCTACTCCATCGAGGCCATGATGCAGGACAAGAAGGCCCTCCAGGCCGGCACCAGCCACTTCCTGGGCCAGAACTTCGCCAAGGCCTTCGATGTGCAGTTCCAGACCCGCGAAGGCGGACTGGACTACGTGTGGGCGACCAGCTGGGGCGCCTCGACGCGCCTCGTCGGCGCCATCATCATGACGCACTCCGACGACAAGGGCCTCGTGCTGCCGCCCTCGCTGGCCAGCGACGAGATAGTCGTGGTGCCGATCTTCAAGAGCGACAACAAGGAAACCGTGCTCGAGTACGCCGGAAAGGTCGTCGCGGCGCTCAAGGCCGACGGCCGACGCGTGGCATTCGACGACGACGACAGCAACACGCCCGGCTGGAAATTCGCCGAGTGGGAGATGCGCGGCGTGCCGATACGCATCGAGGCAGGCCCCAAGGACGCGGCGTCGGGCAACGTGGTGATGGTCCGCCGCGATACCGGCGAGAAGATATTCGTGAAGCTTGAGGACGTACCGGCCAAGGCTCGCGAAATCCTCACCGCCATGCAGAAAGACCTTCTGGAGAAGGCCCGCGCCTTCCAGAACGCCAATACCAAAGACGTGGCCAACATGGACGAGATCCTCGCGTTCTTTGGCAAGGAAAAGAAGGCCAAGAAGCAGGCTGCAGTGGACGGAGAATCCCACGAGGGAACTGCCGAGGCTACCGGCGGCTATGCCCGCGGCCTCTGGTGCGGCAGCCGCGAGTGCGGGGCCAAGCTCAAGGCCCACCTCAAGGTGACCATTACCAACATGCCGGCCGACCAGCAGGAACACTGCGAAGGCAACTGCTGCCTCTGCGGCGCTCCGTCGAAACACCGGGCCATCTTCGCCAGGTCATATTGACGCCGACGGCCACAAAGCCGGGCACCGTGACGGTACGAACCGTTGCGGCGCTCGGTGCCGCAATCCTGGTTGCCTCACTTGCGGCAGGCTCGCTTGCATCATGCTCCCGAGGCACCCCCGCGATGCGGGAAGACATACCCCGTCCAGGGTTTCTGGTACCGGCTGAAGGCAGCCTCGCGCTGATGGTTGGCAACGACGGAGCTCTGACCCCGCTTGATCCGGCCAGGACAGCTGATCCGAACCGCATACCAGTGCCGTTTCCGATGGCCGTCACCGCCGCCACCATTCAACCGCTGGGTAGCGGCGCGGTGCTCGCCATCAACAGGATAGGCCTGCGCAAACTCCGGGCCGCACGGCTTACTCCAGCGGACGGCCGAGAGACTGCTGAAATCAGGCTGGTCATAGAACCATTGCCGGGGGCCGAGACTGAATTCGCCGGCCGGACCGTGGCACCGTCATGGGCCCGCGGCGGCGAAGCCCTGTTTCTGCTGTACCACCACCCCATCTTTGAGCTACAGGCGCGGCGGATACCCGCTTCAATCACAATTTCAGCATCGCTCCAGGGTGCGCGCATTCTGGAACCCGGCATAGGCGGCGATGCGTATGCGCTGTTCCCGGTATCAGCTGATTCCTGGCTGGCGCAGTACAGGATAGACTCGGGTGATCGCGTGACGGCGAGCTATGCGCGTCTGAATATGCTTGACGGTACGAACGAACGACTCGACCGAGCCGTCTTTGAACGGCTCGCGACCCCGGTGCCCATCGCGTCGGCTCCGGAACCGCTGCGGACAGCCGCAGCCGCGCTGACAGGGCCGTTGCTCATCGAATGCAGGATGGCCGATGGTTCCCGACGCACCTATGTGCGGGGAGACCCGGGCCAGGCAGCGCCAGCCTGGGCGCAGGTAACCGCGAACGACGAGGAGAACAGCGGTGCATTCATCGCGACGGATGACTGGCGGGTCATAACCGCCAAGCCAGCCGACAGTGGCTTTTCCGCGACAGCGTTCAATCCCCAGCCACCGGTTCCTGGCGCCCGCATCAGGGATGCCGCATGGGTAGATGGCCTCGTCGTCACACTATGGGAAGAAGACTTGTTCCCGGAAGTGGGCCTGAGCGGGCTTATGGCACTCGACGCCGGCCTATGAAAGGCCGCAACCGCGCGGTATAGTAGAAAGTACGATGAAACGATTCGTTCTGGCAGCGACCTTCTGCGCCGCCCTTGCCGCACCGACATGGGCCATGGATATCGATGGATTCTCCGGCCGCTTCGGCGTGGCCATCATCAACAATGAGTCAGTGCTCGGCACGGTCAGCCCAGTCGTAAATACGCTGGGCGGTTCGATGATAATAACTTTCAAAAAAGGCTTTTTTTTGGGGCTCGAGCCAACACTTGACCTCTACTGGACCAATTATGAATACTTCGAAGGCCGGGCAGTACCAACGGAGCCGACTGAACGTGGTGAAGGCAACAACGCGTTCGTACTGGGTTTCCTTCTTGATATTCCATTGACAGCAACATTTAAAATAACCGACCGCATTAGCGCAGCCACATCTATAGGCCCCGCTTTCGTGCTCCGGGCACCCTTTGCGGCTGATACAGCAACCGAAAATGAAACGTTGATGACTGCAAATTTATCAGCTATTTCATCCTACCTCTGGAGTTCCGGCAGATGGTTCTATCCGTCCGCCTCGCTCCGGTTCCATGTTTTCCTCCAGCAGAATTTTACCTTCGCGCTCGGTGTGCGCGGCTCGCTCCCGGTTTTCAATGCGTGGACCGACAACCCCAATTTCTGGGACGAGGGCATACTCCACATCACCATGGCGATGCTCGTAGGACTTGAATGAGCCCACAGGAACCTGAAAGACGGAATGTGGACGACGCGCTCCGGCTTTCCACCGAGGCAGCGCGCATCGTGCTGGAATCCGGCGGAGAGACCTACCGCGCTGAAGAAGTCATGGTCGCCATCGCATCCTCGCTGGGAGGGCTTGATCCCGACTCGTTTGCCACCCCGACTGGTTTCATAGCCTCGTGTGATGATACCAACGGCCACAGCAGCGCGGTGGTCAAGCGCATCCGCAAGCGCCAGATGAACCTGGACAAGATAGTAATGGTCAATGCGCTCGCGCGGAACGCCGTTTCCGGCAAGCTGGACCAGGACGGCATCGAGCGGGAACTGTGTTCCATAGACGCCCTCGGCTCGTATCCGGTTCCGTTGCCCTCGCTGGGAGCGGCCTTCGTGACGGGCTTTTTCTGCCTGCTCTTCGAGGGAGCGTGGAACGACGCCCTCGTCGCAGCTGTCATAGGTATCGTCATCGGCAAGATCATGCAATGGCTTGGATCAATGCGACTGTCGGATTTCTTCTCAAACATCGTCGGAGGGGCCTTTGCCGCAGCGACAGCGATAGCCGCACAGAGCCTGGGGCTTGCGGGAAACAAGGATGCCATGATAATCGGCGCGATCATGCTGCTGGTTCCAGGGGTCATGATAGTCAATGCCATCAGGGATCTCATCGTTGGAGACCTCCTGGCGGGAATAGCGCGGGCGGCCGATGCCTTCATATGGGCGGCGGGCATATCGATTGGCGTTGGCGTGGCGCTACAGGTAGCCATGCTGTTAGGCGGATCCGTATGAGCGGATCTGCCATCCAGCTTCTGTGGGCCTTCCTGGCAACGCTCGGTTTCGGGATATTGTTCAGGGCACCGTTGCGGGACTTGCCTGTTGCCGCGTTCGGGGGAGCGCTCTCGTGGGGCGCCTATCTGGTGTTCCAGGACAGGACAG